>DASVRZ010000130.1:0-3357 GCA_036388355.1 Chthoniobacterales bacterium
TGGAGGGGAAAGAAGTGTCGGTAACCAAGGCCCAGGTGAAGGCCCAGACGAATTCCCAACAATCGCTCATGCCTGCGATCTTCGAGCAGGCGCTCTCAGAGAAAGACCTCGCTGATCTCGTCGCCTTCCTAACCGCGCGAACCGACGAGCCCGCGCGGTAGAGCCGAGTAGTCATTCCAGCAGGGGGACCTGAGACGCGCGACGTGAATCGATTTGCGGATCTTGCGTTCGGCGTTCGGCGTCTCCCCGACGCTCCCGCGGAGAGCGCCGGTCCCGTCCGCGATGCACCGGACCGGGAGGTCCGCTGCGCCAGTCCAGAGATCTGTGCTCCCCGAAGAAGCGCGTGGCCACACAATCTCTGAAGGAGAGCGCAGGTCTCTGACCTGCGGTTGCACATCTCGACGGGCAACACCGCACGTCAGAGGTACTCTCAATCTCGACCCAAAACGAAGCCCACCAACAACACCTCCTCAGCGGCAGGAAGCACACCTCAGGGAATCGGCACTTTCCCTCACAGCGCCACCAGCACACACTGCACGAAGACCCACCCACTATGAAAACACCACCCGTCTATCTGTTGGCGGCTGCACTAGCCGCTCTTCTTGTCTCTCCCACCAGCGCTCATGCGGATCAGCCAAACATGCGCGCCGCTGCAGGCTTTCTCCAATCTGCGAAGAACGCGCGGGATCCCATGGCCCATCTCCGAGCGGCAAAAGACAGTCTGAAGCAGGCGAACAACAACAAGGGCGGTGGCCGGGTGAACGCCTTGGCCGAAGTGCAGGAGGCGATTAACGAGGCGCGTGCTGGAAATCGAAAGCGGATGATCTGGCGGATCAACCGCGCCATTGCCTGGGTGCATGCCGGCGCAGAAAAGGCGCGGCAGGCAGCTTACTAGCTACCGTTCAATGCCTTGACCGCCGCCCCTTTGCGTAAGCCGTTGAGGCAGGAGCAGGGGAGATTTCGATAACAAGAAAAGGCGCGCCTCTCACGAGGCGCGCCTTTTGTGTCTGCGTAAGCAGCGAACCGTTGGATCAGTTCACTCCCTGCGGCAGCTCGCCAATTATTGTTTTGGCAGCTCCTTGATCTCCATCTTCCGGAAGCTCACGACGCCGTGGTCACCTTGGAGGAAGATCGGGCCGGGTTCGTTCACGTTCTTATCAATCTCGCTGCCCGTGGCGCGCTCCACGGTTACGTTGTCGTGAATCTTCTTCCCGTTCAGCGTAAAGGTCACCTTGTCGCCGATCATCGTAGCCTCGGCGGTATTCCACTCGCCATTCGGCTTGGAGGCATAGGTGCTCTGGATGGTATGTTGATAGATGGCGCCATCGCCGCCCTTGTCTGGCTTCCCTTTGTGCGCGTCGCCAAGGATCTGAATCTCGTGCCGACCGCGGAGGTAGAACCCCGAGTTCGAATCCTGAGGAACCATGTATTCATATCGGACGGTGAAATTCCAGAACTTCGCGTCTGTGACCAAATCCGTGCCGTGCTCGCCGGGCTTGAGATCGTTCTTGAGCACGCCATCCTGCACCTTCCAGGTTTGTTTGCCGTCCTTGTTGCGAAGGTGCCAGCCAGTGAGATCCTTGCCGTTGAAGAGAGGCTTGAAGCCATCCTCTGCCAGGGCGGTGATCGAGAGGAGCAGGGTTGGCAGCAGTGAGAGTGAGAGCTTTTTCATGTTATATATAAATGGATTTGGCGAATGCTTATTTGGCCTGTGATTCGGAGCTGCCTTCGGCGAGGCCCAGCGCCCACTTGATACCGCCAAGAATGTGCTGCTGATACTGGCGGGCGACTTCGGGCGCGTTTTTCCGATCCTTCACCTCTGCAGAGTCATCCCAAACATCTTCACGGTGTCCAAGCGAGGTGTAGAATACCCGACCTTCGCCAGCTTTGCGCACCCATGAGACTGGATAGTGACCAGCCTTGTTCTCGTTCGGGTGCTTATCCATCGACCAAAGATCGCGGACACGCTTCTGGTCGTAGCTCTTGAATAGATACATTTCTTCGAGCGCGATCGACCATTTGTCTGGCAACCCCTGTGTTGCGGGATGATTAGGATCCTTCTTCAGGAGATCCACACCCACCTGCGGGCCGTGACCCGCAAACTCACCGCCCAGCGCTTCCACAAACGGCCGGAATCCATGGAACGTATCGCTCCCTGAATGCATCGCCATGAGCGCGCGCCCGGATTCGATCCACTTGATGAAGCCTTCTTTGTCCGGCAGCGGTAGATCGCCGGTGGTGTTGGCAAAAATCACGCCGTCGACCTTGGCGAGGTTTTCCAGGCTGAGTTTGGCCATGCTGGCCTTCATCTGCGCGTCAAATTCCGCCTGCGCCGTCTTTGTCTTTTCATCATCTGCGGCGGTCCACTTCGCGATCGCCTCTTCATACTTCTTTGTTTCCTCCGCGTGCCTGGCCTTCGCCTTGTCGTCAGCGTCTGGCTTCAGGTCGCCGGGCTTTGACGGCTTCTTTGCGACCTGCACAGTGGGCTGACGCGCGAAGTCGACGATGGTGAATGCTTTGCTCTCGTCAGCGAGCTTCTGCAGCACCTTTTCCGCAGTCTCGATGGAGCTATGGCGGAAGCCGGTGGTCACCGTAACGACGATGACTTTCTTTGGCTCGATGGCGCTGGCGAGGGGCGCAAGCGCAAAAGCGGTGAGGAGGGTGAGTTGGAGGATGGGTTTCATAGAGGGTCTCAGTGAGGGTGTGCCTAGTGACAACCCGTGGAGTTGTCGAGGCTTGGCTATTTCTTCAGAGGCATCGTTTCCCGCGAGGACAACAATTCCGCCGTTTCCGGCGGAGCGCTCGCGCTGGCGCTAAAGCTGCCGCCACTCTTGCGGGTGGCGACGTGTTCATGGGAGAAGACGTTGCGCCTTCACATGAACGAACCGCCTACAAATACCACCAGCTGTCGGGATTGCGCGCTGGCCGTCTCGCTGGATGCGGTGACGTGCCCACATTGCGGAGCGCCGCGCCCTGCGCAGGCGACCTGGAACGGCGAGGGTTTCGAGTGGAAATCCCGCGCCCTCTGGATGGGCGCACCGGTGCTGCATATCGCCTTTGGCATCGCTCCGGACGGGAAGCTGCGCACGGCGCGCGGACTGGTTGCCATTGGTCAAAGGGCGGTTGGCGGCCTCGCCATCGGCATCATCGCGCAGGGCTTCATCGCCTGCGGAGTTGTGTCATTCGGGGTTTTTTCCTGCGGCGTGGTCGCCATTGCGGCCGTCGGGGCATTGGGCGTAAATGCAATCGCGCCGATCGCCTGGGGCGTCGCAGCGTTGGGCTTTCAAGTCGGTGGACTCGCGCCGTTCGGCTGGCGGATCCTCTGGTCGCCATCATCCTGATTCGCCTGATTGCGTG
>DASVRZ010000131.1:0-27660 GCA_036388355.1 Chthoniobacterales bacterium
ATTCGGCAAAGCGAAACTGTTGCGTTCGGACTGCGCACCAACCGCGGCGTGCCGTTGACCCAGCTTTCGGATCGCTCTGTGCAGATCGATCAACTCACCACCAGCGGTTTCCTCACCCGCTCCAGCGAGCGCGTTTTTCTCACCAGGCAAGGCCGGCTCGTCGCTGACAGCGTCGCGGAACTCCTCATCTGACATGCCTTCCACTTTCGACGTCATCATCGTTGGAGCAGGCCCGGCAGGCGCGGTCTGCGCGACGGTTTGCGCCCGCCAAGGACTGAGTGTCCTGGTCCTCGAGCGGGAAAAATTTCCCCGCGATAAAGTCTGCGGCGATTGCTTGAATCCCTCCGCTTGGGAAGTGCTTCGGCGACTTGGGATTGACGAAACGATCCGCTCACTGCCCCATTCTCCGCTGCGGAGGATCCAGATCGCCACCATCAACGAGCGCGTCTTTGAATTCCCGGTGGAGTCGGGTGCCAGCGGCGAGATCGGCATTCGCCGTCGCGATCTGGACATGGCCCTCATCGAAACGGCCCGTGTGGCCGGTGCCGCCTTTTTGGAAAATACTGCCGTCACGTCGATTCAGGGCCAATGGCAGATCGAAGCGGGCGGCCGACATTTCACCGCGAAAACGCTCGTGGCCGCGGATGGCCGCAACTCCACCGTCGCGCGTCTCCTGAATCTCATGCCGCCGCAGCAAAAAGACCGGGTGGGAATTCAGACCCACCTCCCGCTCGGCCCGGACCAGCTGGACACGGTTCGGATGCAGCTTCACCCGGAAGGTTATAGCGGCGGCGCAAGCATCGGCGGGAATCTCTGGAACCTCTGCCTCGTCGCGCGCGGAGACAAGATCGAGGCCCTCAAAGAACGCGCCACGCGCCTTTGGAAACTGCCCCCGACTCTCCGCTGGCGCAGCCTCACGCCGCTCAGTCGCCGCCCTCTGAAGGCTGCGAACGACTCGCTTTTTCTCGTCGGAGACGCCGCGCGGGTGGTGGAGCCCTTTACCGGCGAAGGCATTTACTACGCGCTCGCGAGTGGCGAATTAGCGGGGCGGCATATCCACGCACCGAAGACGTATCTAAAAAAACACGCGGAACTCTACCGCGGCAGGCTATGGGTGAATCAACTCGCCAAATGGGCCGTGTTAAACCCGGCGACGACTAGTTGGATGCTGGAACATCTGCCCGCCGATCGCCTGCTACGCCATCTCACCAGCAAAGTGACGGCGGACGCGGTGGTTACGAAAACAGAGCCTAGTGCCCGTGCTCGTCGGCACCTTTATCAGCCTTCACAGGCCCATGAGCATCCGTTTTCGGATGATGCCCGTGACCCTTATGAAGCGCCGCCGTCTCCTCGGCGGAATGACGTTCACAAGCCGTAAAGACAGCCACCGTGGCGAGAAGAAGGAGCAGAGATTTCATGCCCTTTGTTACACTCGGAAGCGGGCCGCGGAAAGCACGTTTCGCAGCGAATTTACTCAAAACGAAGCGCTTCCACAGGATCGAGACCCGCCGCTTTATGGGCCGGATACATGCCGAAGCCGATGCCGATCGCGGAGCAAACCACCAGCCCGACGATGGCCCAGCCCCACGGGAAAAAGACAGACGCCTTGAGGAAAACAGCCAGCGCATTTCCCCCTAGGACGCCTAGAACGATCCCTGCAAGACCGCCCAGTTCGGAGATGAAGAGGCTCTCCAGGAGGAACTGCCCCAGGATGTCCCCTCGCCTCGCGCCGAGGGATTTCCGCACACCGATTTCCTTCGTTCGCTCGGTGACGCTCACGAGCATGATGTTCATAATTCCCACGCCAGCCGCGATGAGGGCGATGCCGCTGATCACGAATGCGCCGATGCGGATGGTTCCCGCGACTTGGGTAAAGGCGGCGGTGAGCGAGTCGTTGGAGTAGATGTCGAAGTTGTCCGGGTCCTCTACCCGCAGGCCTCGGACTTTGCGCATGACGCCCACCGCATGCCCGAGAGTGGCGTCGTAGGTGGCTTGCGTGCTGGATTGCACGGAGATGCTCAGACTGCGTTCGCTCCCGCCGAAATCCGCAAAGAATCGCGTGATGGGAATAGCGCACTGGTTGTCGTTCGAGCCGCCGAAGCCGGAGCCTTTGGTTTCGAAGATGCCGACGACCTGATAGTTGCGTCCTGCGACGCGGAGAACTTTTCCGAGGGCGGTTTCGTTGGGAAATAGCTTGTCGCGCAGGTCTCCACCGATAACCACGACGCCGCGTGCCATGTCCACGTCGCTGGCGTTGAGCATCCGCCCCTCGCCGATGTTTTGGCTGTTCGCCTCGAGGAAATATTCGTTCGTGCCGACGATGTCCTGGTTGGGATTCGTCTTCCGCCCGCCGTAAGCACCCGCGACACCGCGCTTGAAAACTTTGAAGCAGACGATCTCGGTTTTGCCCTGCATGAGCCGCGCGAACTGCACTCCCTGCGCATAGTTGATATTCGGGCGGTTGCGGTATCTCTCGTTGTCGTTGCTGCGAAAAACCGGCGTGCGGGAGAATTGGAAAATGTTCGAGCCCAGGAAACTGAGTCCGCTTTCGATGCTGCCTTGGAGGGCGGAGATGGCGGTCATCACGCCGATGACGGAAAAGACGCCGATGGTGATCCCAAGCATGGTGAGCGCGGAGCGGAGCTTGTTCGCGCCCAGCGAACTGAGAGCCATGCGAAAGATATCAGCGCGTTTCATGGGGTGGAAAGGGATGGCTGCTGATCCGGCGTTGAGCCGAAGAACGGGCGGAGCCGGCGCTCTGGGGAACGCAGGCCGCTGGCCTGCAGTGGCCGGCGGCTCGCCGGGCACACCTCCCTGCGAAGCAGCCGTCGGGCGGGCCGCCCAACGGTGCAGGCGAGCCGCCTGCGCTCCACAGCGTTCAGCTGCATGCAATGCGACTCCTGAAATAACGCTCCTGCGCTATTCATATCGTAGAGCCGTGATGGGGATCCAGCCGTGAGGCGGACCATGCGGGAGCGAAGCCGGACACGATGCCGGTGATTACCGACACGAGCAGCGCGATGAGCGTTAGACCAAATGAAAACTCGACCGGAAAGCTGGGCACGGCGGACGACAGTGCGAGAAACGCCACGCCCGAAAGCACAATGCCGACGATGCCGCCGACCAGGCAAATTGCGACGGCTTCGATTAGGAACTGGAGCAAGATGGAAATGCGCCGTGCGCCTAATGCTTTGCGCGTGCCGATTTCCCGCGTGCGCTCCTTCACGCTCACGAAGGTGATGTTCATAATCCCGATCGCGCCGACGAAAAGCGAGAGGCCGGTGATGAAGATTCCCGCCAGCGCGATGCCGGTTTTGATGGGGCCGATGGTGCTGCGAAAGGCTTGTTGTTCATTGATGGAAAAATCGTCGCGCTTCTCTGGCAGCAATCCGCGGATGCGCCGCATGATGCCGGTCAGCTCCTCTTTTGCGGCGATCAGTTGCTGCTTGTCCTTCACCTTCACGCGGATCGCTGCGTCTTCGTCCGCGACGAAATATTTCTTCAAAGCGCCGACGGGAATGACCACTTGTTGATCCCACGAAAACAGGCCGAGAAAGGAGCCTTGTTTCGCAAACACGCCGACGATTCGGAAGAGATGATTTCCGACCTGAATGCTTTGGCCGAGCGGGTTTTCCGAAGGGAAAAGCGACTCCGCAATATCGAGTCCAATCACGCAGACAGAAATCGCACCGCGCGATTCGGACTCGGTGAGGAAGCGGCCTTTGGTGCATTCGGTCGTGGAGGTGCGGGTGAAATCGTTGGTGGTGCCGAGCGTGTAAACGTTTTCGATTTTGCGGCTGTTGCGCGTGACGGTTTTGAACACGACCGGCGCGGGAACGGCGAGTTCCAGCAAGGTGTTTGGCGTGTCCGCAATCACACGATTGATCTGCACAGCGTAGCCGGTGCGAATGCGCGGGCGGTTGCGAAAGAGCGAGAAATCATCCTGCGGTCCCCACGGATTTTTGGTGACGTAGAGAACGTCGTCTCCCAGAAGCGAGAGCGAACGGTCGAACCCGGTGTCGATCCCGCGGATGGCCGTGCCCATCAATGTGACTGCGATAATCCCAATCACGACGCCGAGCGCGGTTAGTGCGGAGCGGGTGCGATTCGCGAGGATCTGCGTCCACGCGATTCGCATGCTTTCGGCCGCTTCGGAGAAAAACCGGAACGCTGAAGCTGCAAACCTGGAGGAACTCACGGGAGCGATTTTGAAGGCTGACCTGTTCCCATTTCCTTCAGGTTGCGGCGGTCGTTTTCAGATCGCGACGTCGCTCTCAATCAGGCCGTCGCGCAGGCGGACAACGCGCCTCGCGTGTTGCGCGATGTCTTCTTCGTGCGTAACGACGATGATGGTGTTGCCTGCCTGATAGAGCGTCTCGAAGAGGGCCATGATTTCCTCGCCGGTTTTGCTGTCGAGGTTGCCGGTGGGTTCGTCGGCCAGGATGATCGATGGGTTGTTGACCAACGCGCGCGCAATGGCGACGCGTTGACGTTGACCGCCAGAAAGTTCGTTCGGCCGATGATGCATGCGCTCTCCGAGACTGACGGCTTTCAGCGCGGCGGTGGCTCGATTGGTGCGTTCCTCGCGGCTGACTCCGGCGTAAACCAGCGGCAGTTCGACGTTTGAAAGACTCGTCGATCGCGGGAGCAAATTGAAGGTCTGGAAGACGAAGCCGATCTCGCGATTGCGAATGTTGGCGAGATCATCGTCGGTCATCGCGGCGACGTTTTTTCCGGAAAATTCGTAGTGCCCGGCGGACGGTGTATCGAGGCACCCGAGCATGTTCATGAGCGTGGATTTTCCAGACCCGGAGGGGCCCATGATCGCGAGATATTCGTTGCGATGAATGCGCAGATTCACGCCGCGTAGCGCTTTGATGACAGTGTCGCCCATCGTGTATTCGCGGGTGATCCCCTGGATATCAATCACGAGCGGGCCGTGCGGGCGGGTGGTGCGAGGCTCGGGAGAAAGTGTGGTGCTGGAGGACATGTGATGAAGTGAGATTCGGAAAATGGTGTTGCGGCGCTCGTGCTACTTCTTGTCTTTCTTCGGCTTCTCAATCGCGATTTTGCTGCCGTCTTTCAAGTCGCGGCTGATCGCGCCGTAAGTACCGTTGATGATCTCTTCGCCGCCCGCGAGGCCTTCTTTGATTTCGATGTAGCTGTTATCGCTGAGGCCGGTGACGACGTTTCTCATAACGGCTTTGTCGCCGCTTTTTAAGAACACCACGCGCTGGAGTTTGTCGCGGTCGGAACGCGCGCTATCGACAGCGGCTGAACCGGATTTCTTCCGCTCCGCGTCGCGCTTTTCGTTGATCTCCGTCATGCTTTTGCCGTCATCTTTTGTGCGAACGGTGACGCTTTGAATCGGCACAGCGATGACGTTTTTCACATTCGCAGTCTGGATGTCCGCAGTCGCGCTCATTCCCGGCCGCAGAGCCACGCCGGGAGAAAGGATCTGCACTTTCACTTGGAAATTAGTCACTTCCTCGGTGGTCTTTTCGGCCGTGACGGTGGCGGAACTCGCGACGTGTTTCACTTTCCCGCTGAAGATCCGGTCGGGATACGCGTCGATACTGATCTGCACCGGATCATCGAGATTGACGGTGACGACGTCGTTCTCGTTCACGTTCGCGCGCACTTCCATGTCGTCCAGATTGGCCACGCGCATGATCTCTGTTCCCGCGAATTGCGCGGTGGCGACGACCCGTTCGCCGAGCTTGCTCGTGAGAAGCGAAACCGCTCCATCGGTGGGCGCGTAGATGCTGGTTTTAACGAGTTCATTCTGGATCTGCGAGAGCTGACCCTCGGCCCGTCGAATGTTGAAAGTGGAGGCGTTGAAGCTGGCCTCCGCGATTTCGCGGTTGGTCTGGGCGTCGGCCAGTTCCGTTTCGGAGCTGATCTTTTTAGCGAAAAGTTCACGCTGCCGACGTAGATCCTGCTCGGCCTTGAGCAACTGCGCTTTGCGCTGCAAATTATCCGCCCGCGCAGAGTCGAGTGCGGCTTGTTGCTGTTCCAACTGTGCCTGATAAACGTCGGCTTTGATCCGGACGATGAGATCGCCTTGTTTCACGGCCTGACCTTCGATGACGGGCAGTTCGATGATTTCCCCGGCCACTTCGGCGGAAATTTTTACCTCCAGCGCAGGCTGGATTTTGCCCGTTGCGGAGACGACCTGCGTGATGTCGCGGCGGCCCACCTCCTCGGTGGTGATTTCGATGGGTTTCTCCTTTTTGCGTCCGAAGCTCAGAAAGCAGACGACGAGAACGAGAAGGATCGCGGCCATCCAGACCCAGCGGCGGCGCTTTTTCGCAGGAATGCTGGAAGTCGGCGACGAGATTTCGGGCATGGGAGACAATAACGGTTTTTCTTTGTGAAATGGCGTGAAAACCGCTTTTCTAAAGCCGAACTTGCCCCGACTCGATGCGTGCGTCCAGATGCCTTTTTATCTTTAGATGCGGCGAACTAGAGCCCGGTTGCGAAATCTAGTTAATGACTTCCACTCTGATCAAATTTTGGGGCGTGCGCGGCTCCATCCCCACGCCTGGACCGGACACGGTGGTGGTCGGCGGCAATACGTCGTGCGTCGAGGTGCGCGTGGGAAAAGAGATCATCATCCTGGACGCGGGCACCGGGATTCGCCCGCTGGGGCTGAGTCTCGCGGAGGAGTTCAAGGATGTGCCGCTGAATCTCACGATTCTCATTTCGCACACGCACTGGGATCACATTCAGGGCTTTCCGTTTTTTCGGCCGGCCTATTCGCCGGCAAACAAGGTGCACATTCGCGGCTATGAAGGTGCGCGTGCGCGGTTTTCTACGACCTTGCTGGCGCAGATGGAGAGTCCTTATTTTCCGGTGGAGATGAAGAAGCTCCCAGCCAACATCGACATCGAGGAGCTGCAGGAATTCGAGTTTCGCGTGGGCGAGGTGCCGGTGCAGGCGAAGTTGCTGAATCATCCCGGCGTCTGTGCGGGGTATCGTCTGGAGACGCCGGGTGGAGCGATTGCTTATCTGCCGGATAACGAGCCGCAAGTGCACCTCCGCGAAGAGCAGCAGCGCAACGGGATTGACGTGAGCTCCGAAACGATGGCGCGCTCGACACGCAGCGACGGGTCGCTGGTGGAGTTTGTCCGCGGCGCCAAAGTGCTCATCATCGACTCGCATTACATGGCTGGGGAATATCCGCGCCACATGGCGTGGGGGCATGCCGACGCGGAGGTGGTTACGCGGCTGGCAATGGAAGCGGGCGTGGAGCGGTTGCTGTTATTTCATCACAGTCCCGAGCACAACGACGAGCAAGTGATGGCGAAAGTCGCCGCTTGCAAGAAGCTCGCACGCGGAAGCGGGATGATCGTTGAGGCGGCAGTCGAAGGGCTGACTTTGAAGTGGTCCGGAGTCCCGAAAAAGGCTGCGGCCTAAAAAGCGCAGTCTGCGCGAAGGGCAGATTGCAGACGCTTCATGTAATTGCGTCGGGGGATTTCCGTCGCCCCGAAGGTCGTTAGATGCGGCGTGGTCCATTGCGTATCGAGCAAGGTGAACCCGCGACTTCGCAGATGCTCCACGAGCGCGACCAAAGCGACTTTCGAGGCATCTGTTTCGGTGTGAAACATGGATTCCCCGAAGAACGCGCCGCCCAAGCTCACTCCGTAAAGACCACCCGCGAGTCCATTCGCGCTCCACGCTTCAACGGAATGGGCGAATCCCAGCCGGTGCAGTTCCATGTAGCTCGCGATGATTTCTTCGCTGATCCACGTGTCCGGGCGCCGTGAACATCCGCGCATGACCTCCTCGAACGCGTGATCCATGCGCACGGTGAATTTCTTTTTTTTCAGCGTCCGCTCCAGACCGTGCGGGACGTGGAAGGTCTCCAGCGGAATGATCCCGCGCGGGTCCGGGGAGAACCAGTTGATCTCTCCGTCTTCCATACTCATCGGAAACACGCCCTGCGCGTAAGCCTGCAGGAGAAGCTCGGCAGCGATCATCTGAGGTTCAGCGGAATCGCTCCGACAACCGCGAGACTACCCGAGGTCCACCTGCGGCACTTCCGGGGGCTTCGGCTGAATGCCTTCCGCAGCGAGAATGTCGAAAACGTTCTGCGCCACGATGCGGTAGTGCTCGCGGAAAACTTCGTCGTCCGGCTCGCGGCCGAGCTTGAGAAAATCGGCGTGATCTTTCCCCAGCTTGAGGGAGAGAAACTCGACGAGTTGTTCGCGTTCACCGAGCGGCTGACCTTCTGGCGAAACCATGCTCTGCGCACGGCGCTCACCGTCTTGAGCGAGGTCTTCGAGGCGGGTGCGGAGCTCGGCGTTCATTCCTTCCAACTGCGCGATGTAGCGGCGCAGGGAATCGTTGTCTTCCGGTGGCGTCGTGTCGGGCCAGACATTGTCGGATCCGTAACGTCCGCCGCGTCCGCGACCGCGCTTGCCGTCACGACCACCGCCGCCGCCGCGGTCTTCGCGTTGGCGGAGCTGGGTTTTCGCTTGGGAAAGTTCCTGCGTTTGCTGACGAATAAATTGATCGAGCTGGCGCAGGAGAGTTACGGGATCAACGTTCGGGCGATTGCGATCGCCGCCGCCATTGCCGCGGTCTCCGCCGTTCCCTCGATCGCCTCGGCCTTGCTGGTTGCCTTGGGCGGGTTGATTCGAAGGGCGATTCGGTTGGCCGGGGCTGACGTAAGGCGGGTGTTTTGGACGATTGCCGCGACGGTCTTCCTGAGACTTCTCCTCGTCTTCATCGTCTTCGTCGTCGTCATCCTCCTCGTCGTCCTCCTCATCTTCTTGGTCGTCTTCGTCCTCATCCTCGTCTTCTTCATCCTCTGGCTCGGTGCCTTCGGCGGCTTCCGGCGCTTCAGGCGTTTCGGCTGCTTTGGGGGAAGCTGCTTGGTCGTCCGAGCCGGTGGTTTCCATGTCCGATCGGCGGGCATTCTTCTCTGCGAAAGCCTCTGAAATGATGGTTGGAAGGTTTTCCGGCAAGGTCTTGAAGTCGCGCATCAATCGGCCGGGCCATTTGCGGACTGCTTGCGCGATGGCTTGTTGGGAGCGCTCGCTGAGCACGCCCAGCTTCTCGATTTTAATGAGCCAAAGCAGGAAAGCGCTTTGAGTGAAAGGCGGGCAGCCGCCGATGAAAATAGTGCTTATCGCGGCGTTGAGCAGATGGGAAAGATCGGCGTCTTTCAAGCTGTCGAGCGGGAGACGCAGCAGCCAGGGTTTGCCTTTGCCAACGAGGACGTTGAAGAACGATTGGCGATCGCGCGTGGACAGAATGCCGTCTTCGCCTAACATCTCTGCAGCGATGGCGCAGGCCCATTTTGCGGCTTGAGGTTCGTCCACTTTGACCAGGCCGCGCGTGATGCTGAGCCGGATGCGACGACCGATTTCGCCTTCGAAAGCGGGGCTTTTCATTCCCGAAACGAAGAGGCGGCGACCGTAAGGTTTCATTTCTGGCCAGGCGGCGTTTAAGCCGTTGACGCTGATTGGCCACGGAAGTTTGCCGATAGCCTCGAGCGCGCCGTTGATTTCCGGTTTCCCGCCCAGCAGAGCGAGCCGGAGCAGGTCCGCGGTTTGCGTTTCGTGCGCAGGGCTCATGCGGCCGGCTTGCGCGACAGAAACCATGTGAGCGAGCGTGGAGTTTTCGTTCGGCGGCTCGATGGGCTGAGGCTCGGGCTCGTGAGGCTGATCGTCGTGATTTGGCTCGGTCTCAGGAGCCAAGGGCTCGGCAGAGAGGGCCGTTTCGTCGGTCGGGGAAAGGTCTTCGGGGTTCATGAAAAAGGGTTCTGCGCCCATCAGGGCATGGCCGGATTTGGGCCGGTGGATCGGGTGGAGCCTACGTTGACGTTGATGAGGCGGTCAATCAAGTCCTCCGGACGAACGACACCGACGGGTCGGTTATTTTCATCCAGCACCGCGGCGAGCGACATGCGGGCGGCGCGGAGCTTTCGGATGATCTGCGTGGCGGGTTCATCGACGCGCACATTGATGATACGCCGCAAGTGATGCTGCGCGCTGGTATGAAGCCGTCCGTCGAGGAGGACTTCAAAAGACCGGACGAGCCCGATGATCTGGCCGTTGGCGGCGACAACCGGAAAGCGATCCCAGCCTTTTTCTTTGGCCATGCCCAGGAGCTCGGTGACGGGCGTGTCGGGAGAGACTTTGGCCACGCGGTCCATGGGAATCATCACGTCGCGCCCGAGAACGGCTCGAAAGTCCACGACGTTGTGGATCATGGCGCGCTCGGCCGGGTCGAGCGTGCCGCTTTTTTCCACCTCGCTCGTGAGATCTTTGAGTTCCTCGCGGGCGATGAAAAGATCGCGCGTGTCTTCGTTGCGAAAGATCCGTTTGCCGATCCAGGTCAGCAGCCAAATGAGCGGCGACAACAGCCAGTAAACGGCGCGGATCATTTCCGAAAGCGGAGCCAGCAACCGGTAGGGAAACCGCCGAAAGAGCGACTTCGGAAGCATTTCCAGCAGGATGACGAAAACGGGAATCGCGATGAGGAAGGCGACGGGATAACTCCAGTCGCCGATGTGTTGCCGGAGCAATTGCGTGATGAGGACCAGCGCGCAGATTTTCAGCAGATTCGTGACCAGCAGCACCGTGATGAGCAGCCGCTGCGGGTGGAGCAGCAACGCTTGCAATCGAAGCGCGCCCGGAGCTTTGAGGCGGACATTGTGGCTGAGGCGAACCGGATTTATGGAGAGCAGCCCCGCTTCAACGCCGGCGAAGAGAAACGACACCAGCAGGCAAGTGGCCAAAGCGATCCAGATCATGCGGCCTCCTGGGTCAGTTCGGGCAGGTCTTCCTCAGCCACTGGCTCGATGAAGACCTCCTGCACACGCCGCCGCGTGGCCCGGCGAATGCGCAGCGTGTAGCCCGGAATATCCACGACGGAGCCAGGCCGCGGGACGTAGCCCATCTTGTTGAAGATGTAGCCGCCGATCGTATCAAGCCCTTCGTGCTCGATCGTGGTCTCCAATTTTTCGCTGATGTCGTCCAGGCGCGCATGGCCGCTAACGATCAATTTTCCTTCGCCGGCGTCTTCTATATAGAGTTCCGTGCCGAGAGGGACGGCGTCGCTGATGACCTCCTCGACGATGTCGGAGAAAGTGACGACGCCCTCGGTGCCGCCGAACTCATCCACGACGATGGCGATTCGCTGCGGACGATGCAGGAAGCTTTGGAGGAGTTCGAGGGCGTTCATCGTCTCGGCGACAAACGACGGCGGGACGAGGATTTCCTGATACGGCTGCGTTGGATTCGCGAGAAAAACGGCCACGTCAAGCACGCCGAGGATGTCGTCGGGCGTTTCGCCGTAGATGGGCACGAGGCGGCGGCGCTTCATTCGCAAGAGGGTGATCGCCTCCTCGTTTGTGAGATCATCCGGCATGGTGAAGCTGTCCACGCGCGGTGTCATGCAATCCTTCGCCGTTTTGTCCGCGAGCTTCATGATCTCGGCAATGATCTCGCGTTCGTTCGAGTCGATGACGCCCGTTTCCGCGCCGAGATTCATGAGCGTGGCAAATTCCCCGCCGCTCAATGTGTCCCGCGCTTCCATCGATCGCGGCGTGACCATCCGGGAAAGCTTCTCTGTTGCTCGCTCCAGCACGCCCGTGATCCGTCCCAGCAGCGGGACCGCAAAATCGAGATATCTCACTGCGAGCGGCGCGAGCCGCAGCGGATGGGTCAAAGCAAGGAGCTTCGGCAGCAGATCGCAAAGCACGACCACGACGCCAAACAAAATCAGCGTTGTCGCCCAGACGGGCAGCAACTGCATGGGCAGGCGTTCCGCGAGATACAGGCAAAGCAGCACCAGCGGGACGTTGACGATGACGTCCGAGAAAAGAATCACCGCCAGCAGGCGCTTGCGATCCGCGGTTAGCCGTTCCAGCGCCAGGGCGAGGCGGAGGTCCTTTTCCCGAAGACGGCGGATTTTATTCTCGCGCAGGGAAAAGAGCGCCGTCTCCATCCCCGAAAAGAACGCTGATGCTCCGACCAATCCGGCCAGAAGGACAAAAAGCCACGTGTTCACGAGTCCCGTCGCACTCTGCGAGGCGTGCCGCTTCCGTCTTGTAATTCTTTTCTGAGCCTCGTTATTGCCTTATTCAAATGGATGCCCTGGGTTGCGATGAAAAAAACTGATCGAATATCGGACTTTGTAAAGGAATTAGCTCCCTCGGACGGATCAGAGGATAGCCTGTTTGATGCGCGTTACCTCGGGTATTTTGTCTGTTTCAACCGCGGGGAATACTACGAAGCGCACGACGTGCTGGAAGATCTCTGGCTGAAGACGACCGGCCCGGATTACGGCTTTTACAAAGGATTGATCCAGATCGCCGGGGCTTTCGTGCATCTGCGCAAACAATTCGAGCGTCCCCAGCATCACAAGGACGGCAAGCGGATGCGGCCGGCCACGCGGCTCTTCGATCTCGGGATGAAGAACATCGCGCCGTTCTCCCCCATCCGTTATCGGCTCAATGTTGAGGAGCTGATTCGCTTCTGTGCAAAAAACCGGGACGCCATTTGCGAATCCGATTTCCAATCGAACCCGTGGAATCCCGCTTTCCTGCCGCAACTGCATTTGGAACAGCCTTGATCACTCATTTTACGACATAAACGCCGCGGGAGACGGGCTGCGGCACGTTTTCTGCACTTCGATCTTAAACCAAGAAAAGCCCTACTCCTTATGAAACGCTCCTTTTTACCCGCCATCCTTAGCCTCGCCACCCTTTCCCTCGTTGGATGCGCCAATGTGGAAGTCACCAAAACCTACGTCGCTTCCGGGGCCACTCGCCCTTCCAACATTTACATCCGACCCTTCACCGTGGCTGGCGCTACTTTCGTCGGCGACCACGGTCCCGAAGGCCAGAAGCCCATTCGCCAGTCTCTCGCCCCAGCTGAACTGAACATCGCGCTGAAAGAGGAGCTCTCCAAAATTGCTCCAGCGATGATCATTGATAACAACGACATCCCGGAAGACGGCTGGATCGTAGACGGCAATATCGACGTGGTCGATGGTGGCAGCCAGCCGCTGCGCTTCTTCTTCGGCCACGCAGGCGCGGGCCGCACCACGGCGATGGTCCATGTGCGGGTTACCCAAGCCGGCTCGGACATCGGCATCGGCGACGCCAAAGGCGGCGCTCCTGAAGGTGTCCTCTACGCTTTCGACGTTAAATCCAGCAGCAAAGCCGCGGGTCCTGCAGGATCGGTTTATAGCTCCGGTCTTGGCTCGTCCGTCATGTTCGATTTCCGCAATATCGCGGAGGAAGTCATGCTCGTCCTCACTCCTGATCCATACCGCTACGGCGTCCGCGCCGGCGGCGCAGATCGGTAAGGCGAAACAAATTTGGTAGTGGTTGGGGCCGGGGCATTCGCAAGGATGCCCCGGCTTGTCTTATGGGTGGACACCGCAAATTCGGTCTTGGTTTTTCGGCAGCGTCCCGGTATCCACTCACCTTCATGGATCCATTCATGCGTGCGGCCATTGACGATGCTAAAAAAGGCCTTGCCGAAGGCGGCATTCCCATTGGCTCTGCCATTGCGCGCGACGGGCAGCTACTTGCCACCGGCCACAACAAGCGCGTCCAGGATGGCGACCCCATAACCCACGCGGAGATCGACTGCTTGCGCAACGCGGGCCGCATTGGTCACTATCGGGGGACCACCTTGTATTCGACACTCATGCCCTGCTATTTGTGCTCAGGGGCGGTCGTCCAGTTTGGCATTAAGAAGGTGATTGTCGGCGAAAGCCGCACATTTGCCGGGGGACCGGAGTTTATGCGGGCGCACGGGGTGGAGGTCATCGACCTGGATTTGCCAGAGTGTTACGAAATGATGGCGAAGTTCATTGAAGAAAATCCCTTGCTCTGGAACGAAGATATAGGCAAATAGTCGAGGCGTTTACGTCTTTGCCGTTCACATTCCACACCAGCCTCCATCCGTTCATCGTAGTTCACTGTTAGTTTTAGCTTAGTCATGGGAAATAAACTTTACGTCGCCAACCTCGCGTTTCACCTCACCGAAACCGAGATTCAGGATATCTTTTCGCCCGTCGGCACTGTGCAGGAGGTCAAACTCATCCTCGATAAACTCACCGGCAAATCCCGCGGATTTGCCTTCGTCACCATGGCGAGCGACGGCGAAGCAGAGCGCGCCATCACCCAGATGAACGGTCATCGCGTCGAAGGTCGCGCCCTGGCGATCACCGAAGCTCGGCCTCGCGAAGAGCGTCCTTCCGGTCCACGCCCTCCCGGCCACGGCGGACCTTTCCGTCCCAATGCCACCCCAAGCTCTTCTGGTGGCGGCACTAATTTTGGCCAAAACCGTCCTCCCTTCTCCAGCACCGGTCGCTCCAGCGGCAGTGGTCGCGATTCCGGCGGACGGGGCGAACCACCTCGTCGCGAAAAAGAAAAGCCTCGCGGTCCGCGTCCGATGCGCGATTACGACGAGGATTGAGCCCGGCAGCGTCCGGGATATTTCTCGGGCTGCGCTTGCCAGCATTTCCTGTCCTGTCATAGAGTTCCCTCGTGAGCAGCTACCAGGTTTTCGCCCGTAAATACCGTCCCAAGACGTTCGACGACGTCATCGGGCAGGAGCACATCACGCAGACGCTCAAGAACGCGATTGAGCAGCATCGCCTGGCTCACGCTTACCTTTTTGTCGGCCCCCGCGGCACGGGAAAAACCTCCACGGCGCGCATTCTCGCCAAGGCGCTGAACTGCGAGACGGGCAACGGCAAACCGACCGTCACGCCCTGCGGCACCTGCGATTCCTGCGTGGAGATCGCGTTGGGAAACAGCCTCGATGTTCTGGAATTCGACGCGGCCTCGAACACGCAGGTCGATAAGATCCGCGAGATCATCATCGATAACGTGAAGTTCGCCCCCACCCGGGGGAACTACAAACTCTACCTGGTCGATGAGGTGCACATGCTCTCCAACTCATCCTTCAACGCACTGTTGAAGACGCTGGAGGAGCCGCCGAGCCACGTGAAGTTTCTCTTCGCGACGACCGACCCGCAGAAAGTGCCGGTGACGATTCTCAGCCGTTGCCAGCGTTTTGACTTGAAGCGCATTCCCGACACGCTGATCGCGAACCACCTGCAATACATCGCAGGCGAGGAAAAGATCGCCCTCTCGGAAACCGCTGCCGCCGCTATCGCCCGCGGAGCGGACGGCGGATTGCGCGATGCCGAGTCGATGCTGGATCAGCTCGTCGCCTTCTGTGGCGAAGCCATCGAGGAAGAAGACGTCCTAAAGATCTTCGGGTTCACCTCCCAGGAGACGATCACTGCCCTGAGCGAACACATTTTGCGGATCGAAACCCCGCAGGCATTGGCCTTGATTCACGCGCAGGCTGATTCCGGGAAAGACCTCATGAAGGTTCTCACCGACCTGCTCGGGCACCTACGCAACCTTTTGATCTTCCAAGTGGATCCGAGTTCGTTGGATCGGGAAATTTCCCCCAGCCTGCGCACGACGTTGCAGGAACAGGCGGGTTATGTGGCCGGGCTAAAACTACTCGACCTCATCCAGCAGCTCTCCACCGCCGAAGGCCGCATGAAATGGGCGGCCAACAAGAAGCTGCAGTTTGAGATCGCGATCATCCGCGCCACCCAAAGCCTTCAGGTTTCGTCGCTCGACGATGTGCTGGCGGCGCTCACCTCACTGCGCGACGGCTCTCCGATCACCACGGCAGCGCCACTCGCGCCTCCGCCCCGCGCCTTCACACCCGCACCGGCCCCGGTCGCCCAGCCGGCCCCGCAACCGGTTCGCGCTCCCGAGGCAAAACCAGCCCCGGCTCCGAAGCCTGCGCCCAAGCCAGCCCCGGCTCCAGTTCCGGCGGCGCCTGTGGTGAAGAAGGAAGAGCCAAAAGTGGAAGTGGTGCCCGTTGCCGCTCCCCCTCCAGCGGCTCCCATGGAAGTCGCACAACCGGGAGCGGAAGAAATTGTCTCCACCGAGTCGATTCAGGAGTTGTGGCCCAAGATTATGCGAGAAGTGAGCGCCAAACGCCGTCTCATCCTCAGCTTTCTCGAGTCCGCGTCGCCGGAACTCGGCCCGGACGACACGTTGAGCCTCGCCTTCCCTACCGACCAGGCGTTCGCCGTAGAAAATCTGCAACGGCCTAACAATAGGGCCTTTCTGGAAGACCTCATCAGCCATCTCCGAGGCAAAACGACCAATCTACAGATCGCCGTCCGAGCCGGAGCCACCGCACCTACCATCAGCTACGCGCTTCCGGAGGAACCCGTTGCAGATCCGATGGAAGTCTTCAAAAACGATCCGCTCATTAAAAAGGCCCTCGAGATCTTTAAAGCCGAAATCACCTCAGTCGTCCCCGCACCCGCCAATACTCCATAATTATGAATATCCAGAAAATGATGAAACAAGCGCAGAAGATGCAGGAAGAGCTCGCGCGCACTCAGGAAGAACTCGCCCAAAAAACCGTCGAAGCCAGCGTCGGCAGCGGCAAAGTCACGGTCGTCGCGACGGGGGGCGGAGACATCGTCTCCATCAAGATTGCCAAGGAGATCGTCGATCCGGAAGACGTCGAGTTTCTTGAGGACCTCATCCTCAGCGGCATCCAGCAAGCCATCGAAAAAGGCCGTGCGATGCAGCAATCCGAGATGGGCAAAATCACTGGCGGCATGGGCTTGCCTCCCGGCCTGGGCTTCTAGAGCGCCGTTAATTCAGCTTCGGCGAAGAAAAACCTCCTCCAGTCGGCGTGAAATCGCAGCGACTGAGGAGGTTTTTTTACCGCCCGTTAGCCTGCTGTCGCTCCACTGCGAATATTAGCTGTGGCGCGCTGGGCCCGGAACCATTCGGAGAATCCCGCCTCTCGGCGGCCCGATGCATAATTGTCGAGAATCCCCTCGCGATCCTTTTTCCATTTCTCCTCGTCGAGCGGCTCGAGCTTTTCCAAATAGGCAAGCGCCCCGCCGTCCATGGTCGGGATCAACTCGCTGACCGCACCTTCTGCCAGGCTCCCGGTGCGCATCTGGAGAATGCGATCGGCACTGAAGTCCTGACTTTGCTGCACTTCCGCAGGAGAAAACGGCGGCACCGTTTCCACCTTGAGCCCGGCAGCCTCGGCGGCTTGGGTAAACGTTTGCCCCCCTTTGATCGCGGCCTGCAAAGACTTCTGGAGCTCACTGCCCTTTAGAGTCATTGCGGTGGAGATTTTTTCCTCTTTGAGCGTGCTGGTGATCTTCGGCGTGGCTTCTTCCAGCGTTTGAGGAACTGCTGGTTCCACTTTCACGAGGTGAAAGATGTAAAACGCGTCTTCCGTCTGGAGGACATCGCTATCGGGAACCTCTGTCGAGAGGTTGAAAACCGTCGGGCCAACTCGCGGCACGCTGGCAATCTCCGCAGGGGGTGATGACATCGAAAATGCGGGCGTCTCCTGCACGGGCACATTGAGCTCCTTGGCGATGGCATCGAAGTTCGCTCCGGGCTTCAGCAGCTGCTGAGAGAAGGTGTCTGCCTGGGTGGAGATGGGTTGGAGAGCTGTGACGCGCTCTTTCCCCGTGAGCTTTTTCTGATCCTCGGGGAGTTTGAAGGCCGCGTATTTCACGACGCGTTTCTCCTCGGTCTTGAAGGTGTCTTTGTTCTCCTCGTAGTGAGCCTTGATCTCTTCCGCGCTGACCGCCGCAGCGGCTTCGAACGTAGAGCGAGGGAATTTCACCACCTGAAGGTGACGTTTACGAAAGGCATTGCCGTAGGCATCGCGCACCTCGTTTTCGAGAGTGACCGCTGAGGAGCCGACGAGATCGCGCAGTTTGCTGAGGCGAAGATCGTCAGCGACGAGTTCTTCGAGCTGCTTCTCACCAAAACCCCGCGGTGTGAGGGTGTTCACCATGAAGGATTGATACTCCTGGAAATCAAACTGCCCGTCCTTTTGAAAGGGAGGAAGCTCCTGAATCCGCTTCGTGATCGCCTCGGTCGTCGGCTCAATCTGCAAAAGGCGCGCTTTCTCGCGAAGAATGAGGGTGCCCCACACGTAGTCTCCGAGCGGGTCCTGGCTGCCTCGACCCACGAGCGCCTGCAGCAGGTCCATCATTCCCAGACCTTGGGCGATCTGGAATTGTTTCTCCAGCCGACCGTACTCGGTGGCGTCCACGTTTCTGCCATAGATGGAACCCACGGAACTGCTCCCCAGCTTGTCGAGATCCGTTTGGTTATAGAGGAAAACGAACGCGATGATGACGATGACGGAAATGAAAATCATCAGCCAGCGCTGATTTTTCCGCATTAGATTAATCATAATTAGTTTGGGATTGGGATTGATTTTAGGGGAGAGGCTTCCTAAATTGGCCGAACGATGAGCTTTAGTCGTCTGCTTCCCTCCCAGCAACATCTTTTTGCCGCACTAGCCGCGACAGGTCTTTTTCTCCTGCCGCTCACTGTGTTGGCGGAGGATTCCCTCACAGCGAATGGCGTGGTGCGCAACGGCAAGATCAGCGGCGTGCGCAACGGCAATGCGATGATCAAGTTTGGCCCTGGTGAGATTGGCATTCCGCTCAACCAGATCACGGCAGTCAGCATGCCGGCTCCGGCAGGTATGGCTCGCGGTCTCGATCTCCAGGAAGCAGGCAAACTCGCGGAAGCGTTGGCTATTTTGAAGCCGATTGCTGATCAATTTGGCGGGCTTCCCGTTGATTGGGCCCAAAAAGCGAGCGCGTCGGTGGGCGATCTTTATTTGTCTCTGGAGAAATCCGCAGAAGCCTCGGCTGCCTACGCGAAGTTCAAACAACTGTATCCCGGCGCAGGATTATCTCTCCAGGCGGACGTTGGCATGGCCCGCGTCGCTGCTGCGAACAACAAGCTGGACGAGGCAAAAGCGACCCTGAAGCCAATCGTCGCCGGCGCGCTGACCAAAGCTGATGTGACAAAAGCGGAATCGGCAGCTTACGGCCAGGCCTATTTCACTTTGGGAACCATCGCAGAGAAGGAGAACAATCCTTCAGAAGCTCTGGAGAATTTCCTTCGCACGGTTACTATTTTTTACGCAGATCGCGCCACCACCGCCCGCGCCCAGGAACGTGCGGATGCCCTACGTAAAAACGGCGGCATTGCAGTCCCCTAAACTCCAGCGTATAACTCACGACTCTTTTACTCTAAGCATCAATGAAAAACATGTTCTCCCCTTTCAAACCCGGCCTTCTAACTGCCGCCGCTTTACTGGCACTTTCGAGCTTCGCCTCTGCGCAAGAAGCTGCCGCACCGGCCGCTGGAGCCGCTCCTGAGTCCCATTCAGTCATCGAGCTCATCCTCGAAGGTGGCCCGATGACGGTCGGCATCTGGGTCTGTCTCGTTCTTACCTCAGTAACGATGGTCACGTTCATCGTTCAGAACATCATCTTCCTTCGGAACGAAAAGCTCGCTCCACCTCCCTTGGTCGATTCCCTGAAGCAGACCCTCGCCTCTGGGAACTATCAGGAAGCATGGGAAATCTGCCGCGCGAACAATTCCTACCTCGCAAACGTTTTGAAATCCGGTCTCGAGCGTCTCGGCCGCGGCAAAGAAGCCGTTCAGGAAGGTCTTGCCGAGCACGGCCTGCGTGAAGCTCAGATCCTGCGCACTCGCAATAGCTACCTCTCCGTTATCGGGGTTGTCTCTCCGATGATCGGTCTGCTCGGAACCGTTATCGGCATGATGCGCGCCTTCGCAACACTCGCGACGAGCGGTATCAAGAACCCTGCTGCGTTGGCCGCAAACATTTCCGAGGTGTTGCTGGCAACGGCCGCCGGTTTGTTCATCGCGATTCCCGCGTTCGTTACTTACTACATTTTCCGCAACCGGTCCCAAATGGTCATCGTCCACGCAGATGACAAGATCAACGACCTCATTTCCGATATCCCTTACGATGAACTCGCTGGTGTCCGCATCGGTGAAAACTTCAGCGCAGGCGTCGCCGGCACCGGACGTGCCTCTGGCGAATCTCGCAAAGTCTCCATGGCGCTCACCACCAACTGCCCCGTCTGCAATGGCTCGGTCACTCCCGGCGTGAATCCCTGCCCGCATTGCGCAGCCACTCTGCAGTGGACCTAGGCTGCCTGTGTAAACGCCGACTTCGCCCCAGAACATGTCGCATACGAGTAAAACTAAAGGTGCCATCAGGGTCATGCCTGAGGAAGATCCGGAGTTCCAAATAGCTCCGATGATCGACATTTTGCTCGTGCTGCTGGTGTTCTTCATGTCGATCAGCTCGACGCAGGTGTTGCAGTCGAACGAACAGGTCCAGCTGCCGATTGCGGCAAAGGCCAAGGATCCAGGTGAAAATACGGAGGCCGGGCAGGCCATTCTCAACGTCCTTTGGGTGCCGTTAGGCGGCGTCGGACAGATTCAGTATAATGAGGTCACCGTCGGGGACGCCAACAGCATCATCGGACCGCTTCAGGATTCCATCAAAAAGAATCCGAAGCTCCGCGTCATCATCCGCGCCGACCGCCGCGCTCCTTACAGTTTTGTTCGCCCACTGCTGGTAGCTGTCGGGAAGGCGGGATCCACGAACATTACTTTTTCTGTGGTGAACAAGGACGAAGACAAATGAGGAGAACAATCTAATGGGCGGATCAGTTGGTTCTGAAGACGGCGATGTGGGTTTCCAGATCGCACCGATGGTCGATGTGGTGTTTGTGCTCTTGCTGTTTTTTATGGCGATGGCAGGCACTCAGCAGACTGAGCTAGAGCTCTCCATAAATTTGCCAGGTGGCACTACCCCCGGCCGCGAGGCGCCGACTACCACGCCTATCATCATCGATATCAACCAGGATGACTCGATCGTGGTTAACGGGAAAACTTTCGATTCGCCCACCACGAAGAACCTTGTCCAACTGCAAGGCTGGCTCACTGAAACCATCAAGATGTTCGGCGGCAAAGATCCCGTCATTATTCGTCCATCGATGGAGACGGCACAGGAGCGCATCATCGATGTACTGAACGCTGCCGCTGCTGCGAAGGTTACGAATCTCAGCTTCGGCTAAGAGAGGGATTTCCCCGCGTGCGCAATTCTGTAGCGCAGGCTTCTTGCGAAACATATCTCTTGCAGAGCCCTCAGTTGATCTGACGAGATCCGAGCCTCCTCGTGCTTTTTGTCTGAACGAATGATGCAGGAACAACCGATTGGCTTTTCCTGCAATCGGCCACTTCTCGATTGCGAGAGCGGTCTTGCGACACCTCCACTTCGCAGTAAATAGATTTCTCCTAGTCGACTGGACTCATACCTTCATGGCCTGGAATCGATCTAAGATAGCAATCTGCGTTCTCGCAATCTGCGTTCTCGCAATCTGCACTCTTTCTTCGAGTGCAATTGCAGCTGGCCTCCGCACACCTCCTGGGCCTGAGTACCCGCTGCCACCGAAACCGGCTGACAACGTGTTTGTGCTCAACTCGAGAAGCTCCGTTTCGGGAAAGTCCTACTCGTTCCACTCCAACTCACCCTTCCTCGAAAGCTTGCCGTCCAATTTGCTGCTTCCTTCGGACACACGTGTTGACAGCACTATCATAGGCTATCTGAAGAAATTCCGCGGAATACAGTCAGTGGGTGGCGTGATCCGGTTACAGAACGAAGACCGTAAGATCAAAAATACCGCTTACCGGTTCATTGTGTATGTGGGGACTGACAGCACCGGAGCAAAGGTGATCTCTTCTGAGGAAGCCATACTTGTGTTCTCTAACGGCTCCTATTTGATTCCGACTCGGTGAATAGGGTCGGAAGACGAACAGCGTTCAAGGATCAAAAGCGGCCGGTATATTTCGCAACATGCCACCGCGAGAGCCGCCGCAATAACCTGGCATCCTCAAAGCTTGCGCAGCTGGCTAATCCTCCTGTTTGTCTTCGCTGATAATTCTTTCGTAGAGGCAAAAGAAGCAGACGGGAATGAAGCAGGAGATGAGTTTGAGCAGTGTTCCGAAGGCGGCGATTATCTGCCAGGTGTCGAGCTGCGGATTGGTCTGCAGCATACCGATGCCAACAAAGCCCGCCAGGTTGACCGGCACATAAACCAAGATGCACAGGCCCAGGATCTGCCACATGCGGTCTGCGGTCAGCCGTACGCTCCTGCGGAGGGCAGCGGCTCCCCATTCGTCCTCCATCATTACTACGACTACGGCGAGGCTAAAACGAAGGCCGAGGATCAACGCGGGCAAGAGCAGAATAAGCCGCATTTGCCAGTTGCCGACGGGCAGAAAAAACAACACGGACGCCATGAGGATCAGGCAACTCATGAGGAGGTTGGTCCAGCAGAGTTGAACCCAATTGCTAATCCCGACCGAAAGACACTCCAGATATCCCGCGCGCCTGCCGGTGCTGTCTGCGAAAAGCGCCTGCAAGATTCCGCCTGCGATGACGCTGCCGAAAACCAGCTCGATTAAGGCCCCCGTTTGCCAGGCGGGGATGAACTTATCCCGGCCGAACACCTCGTAGGCGACATAGTTCGACAGCAACTGGCAGGGCAGTCCAATGGTGAGAACCAGCCCAAGGATGACCGTGAAGTACTTCATGTACAGACGCAAGCCCGCGAGGAGGATGTTGTTCATCGAATTACAGCGGCACTTCTGCCGGATCAGAAGCTCTCTGCTATTTCGCGCCGTTCACCAGCTGCCGTAACACGAACGGGAGAATGCCTCCGTGGCGGTAATAATCCACCTCGATTGGGGTATCGATGCGGAGCTTCACCGGCACCTCGACCTTTCGACCATCGGCATACGTGACACCCAAGGAGAGGGTCTGCAGCGGCACAATATTGTCGTCCAAACCGATGACGTCGAAAATCTCTTCTCCGGTCAGGCCGAGAGTCTGCGCACTGGTGCCTTCCACAAATTGGAGTGGCAACACGCCCATGCCGACGAGATTGGAGCGGTGAATGCGTTCGTAGCTTTGAGTCACGACCACTTTCACACCCAACAGCGCGGTGCCTTTTGCGGCCCAATCGCGGCTCGAACCCGTGCCGTATTCCTGACCAGCGACAACGATTAAAGGAACGCCCTCGCCTTTATACTTCATGCAAGCATCGTAGATCGGCAGCTGTTCCCCATCGGGGAAATGGCGCGTGACGCCACCTTCGACGCCGGAAACCATCAAGTTCTTGATGCGCACATTGGCGAAAGTTCCGCGGGTCATCACCCGATCGTTGCCGCGACGGCTGCCGTAGCTGTTGAAGTCGATCGGATCCACGCCACTCTCAACGAGGAAACGTCCTGCAGGAGTTCCCGCTTTGAAAGCCCCCGCCGGGGAAATGTGATCGGTAGTCACGGAGTCGCCAAAAATCCCCAGTGGACGCGCACCCTTGATCTCCTGGATGGTACCTGGCTCCATCTGGAATTCCGTGAAGAACGGAGGCTCCTGGATATAGGTGCTCTCGGCATCCCATTGATAAATCTCTCCCACAGACGACGGAATTTCGTTCCACATCGGATTCTGTTCGGAGAAGCCGGTGTAGAGCCGTTGGAAAACCTCGGGCTTCAATACTCCCTGCATCGTCTCGCGAATCTCTTGAAGCGACGGCCAGATTTCCTTGAGGAAAACAGGCGCGCCATCCTTGTCAGTGCCGAGCGGCTCAGTGGTCAGATCCAAATCCACGCGGCCCGCAAGGGCGAACGCCACCACGAGCGGAGGCGACATGAGGAAGTTGGCTTTGATGTTCTGGTGAACACGCGCTTCGAAGTTACGGTTGCCAGAAAGAACGCTGGCGGCAACGAGATCATTCTTGGTGATGGCATCTTCAATCGCTGGATGGAGCGGCCCGGAGTTGCCGATGCAGGTCGTGCAGCCATAGCCCACCACTTGGAAACCCAGCTGATCGAGATACGGCTGGAGTCCGGACTGATTGAGATAATCGGTGACGACGCGTGAACCGGGCGCGAGCGAGCTCTTCACGGAAGGATCCACCTTGAGCCCGCGTTCGACAGCTTTCTTCGCGAGCAAACCGGCCCCAAGCATCACGCTGGGATTGCTGGTGTTCGTGCAGCTCGTGATTGCCGCAATCAACACGCTTCCGTGGCCGATCGCCGTTTCAGCAGGCTTCTGATGCGTCGCCCCTTTTTCTTCCACGGGATGTGGAGTCGGACGATTCGCGGTCATTTCTAGGAAGTTGCGGGGAGTGCCCTCGCGCATGTGTTCCTCGGAGTTTTGGGACTCGGTGGAATGGAGCATCGGTCCGACATTCGAACTCGTGCCGCCGATGTGCACCGGAATGCGGGCGGTGGAATCTGCATCGGGCTTGCCGTAGCCGCCTTCGAGAGAAGACTTGTGCAGCAGCTTGGTGAAGGCGTTGCCGAGATCCGGGAGATTGATGTGATCTTGCGGGCGGCGCGGTCCGGCCACGGCGGGAACGACGGTGGAGAGGTCGAGCTCGACGTCTACACTGTATTCGATCTCGCCTTTTTTCGGCATGCCGAACAGCCCCTGCGCCTTGAAATAGTTCTCGAAAGCGGAAACCTGCGCTTCGGTGCGGCCGGTGGCTCTGAGATATTCCACGGATTCT
Source organism: Chthoniobacterales bacterium (assembly GCA_036388355.1). Classification (GTDB taxonomy): domain Bacteria; phylum Verrucomicrobiota; class Verrucomicrobiia; order Chthoniobacterales; family DASVRZ01; genus DASVRZ01. Next base: position 24,478 of record DASVRZ010000131.1, read on the forward strand.
CCATCCACTGGGAAAAAGCCCATCGTCGCTCCGTATTCGGGAGCCATGTTGGCGATCGTCGCGCGATCCGTAAGCGGGAGCGTCTCGGCGCCTTCGCCGTAAAACTCCACAAACTTACCGACCACTTTCTTGGCGCGCAGCAACTGCGTGACATGTAGCGCCAAATCCGTGGCGGTGACGCCTTCTCCGAGTCTGCCGGTGAGATGCACGCCAACCACTTCGGGGGTGAGGAAATAAACCGGCTGGCCGAGCATTCCCGCCTCGGCCTCAATGCCGCCGACACCCCACCCGACGATTCCGAGACCATTGATCATCGTGGTGTGCGAATCCGTTCCCACCAACGTGTCCGGATAGAAAACTGTCTCGCCATTCAGCGTCGCCGAGAGCACACCCTTCGCGAGATACTCCAAATTCACCTGGTGAACAATGCCGATGCCAGGAGGCACCACGCCGAAGGTCTGGAACGCCTGCTGTCCCCATTTCAGAAGTTGATAACGCTCACGATTCCGTTGGAACTCGATTTCCATGTTCAGATTGAGCGCTTGCTGCGAACCGGCGTAATCCACCTGCACGGAGTGATCCACGACCAAATCAACCGGCACAAGAGGCTCGATGATTTTCGGATTCCCGCCCAAACGAGCTACCGCCGAACGCATCGCGGCCAAATCGACCAGCAGAGGAACGCCGGTAAAATCCTGCAAAACAATCCGAGCCACCACGAACGGAATCTCTTCTTCGACCGGACGGCGCGCATTCCAATTGGAGAGCGTGACTACATCCTTCCACGCGACCTTTTTATCGTCGCAATTGCGCAGAACCGATTCGAGGACAATGCGGATGCTGACAGGCAATTTGGAAATGGGCCCAACGCCGAGTTCCTCCAGAGCAGGAAGAGAAAAATAGGCGGCTTGCGATCCGGAGCCGGTATCGAAATGTTTCAGCGTGTCGAGTTGCGTGGGCATAGTTCAGAGAGTTCTAAAATATCCCAGCCGCAGCGTCGAATGGAAATCGTCAGCGCGCGGAATTTTCGTCCGAGAACACGTCGGGCAAACCCGGCGCGACAAGCGGTGTTGCCTACGGGCGGGTTACTTCAGGTCGGCCAGCTTCGCGCTGATCGCGGAGAAGTCTGGCAGATCACGCGCGTCTTCGTTGACTTGCGCGTATTGGATGATGCCGAATTTATCGACGATGAACGCGGCACGTTTGGCGACTCCACCCATCGGAAGCCCGAGTTGCGGCAGAAACGATTCGTAAGCCACGCCGTAAGCCTTGGCCACCGTGTGCTCGTAATCACTCAGAAGGGGGATTTTGATGCCTTCCTTCTCCGCCCATGCGTCCAGGGCAAACGGGCTGTCGCCGCTAATCCCGACGACCTCTGCGTTAACGGATTCGTAGGCTTCCAAGCCTTGGCTGACACTGCAAAATTCGGTGGTGCAGACGCCGGTAAAGGCCATCGGGAAAAACAGGATGAGTGTGTTCTTTTTGCCGAAGGCAGCACTCAACGTCACGGATTGGAATCCATCGTCTGTTTTCGTGGGAAGGGTGAAATCAGGTGCTTTGTCGCCGATGAGAAGTGCCATGCCGCGCAGAGTAGCGCGCAGCAGGAAGTGGTCAACGCCAAAGGCATCCGAGCACTCGATAACAGCTAGCGGAAGAGCCGGCTCCGAAGCGCCGCGACTGTCTTGGCCCATTGTGCATAGCGCTGCTCGCGGATTTCCCGAAGTGTCGCCCTTGACGTGCCGCTGGAACTTTTCCCCACACGCTGGGAAAGGTAGATGCCTGATTGGCCACTCGCGAAGTAAGCGGCGAAACAGGCGAGGCTGATCGCCGGACCGTGCGGGACTCCAAATAGCTCCATCCCCATAATAGTAGAGGCAATAGGCGTGTTGGAAGCCGCGGCAAAGATCGCCACCAACCCCACTGCGGCGAATAAATCCGCAGGGCCGTTGAGCAAAGGAGCGAGAGCGTGTCCGACGCCTGCGCCGATGAAGAACAGCGGCGTCACTTCGCCACCCTTGAACCCGCAACCCAGCGTCACGGCGGTAAACACCAGCTTCCAAGCCCACGCCGATGGATGGGAATTTTCGGTCGAGAAGAGGCTGGAAATGGTCGCATCTGCGGGATTGGATGACCAAACGCCGAGGCCTAGATATTCACGCGTGCCCACGAGGTAAACCATTCCTAGCAGGAAGACTCCGCCGATGAGGGGCCGCAAGGGTGCATACGCGCAAGCGCCTTTGAAAGCTCCGTGCAGCGTATGGGTCAGCTCCGAAAAAACCGTCGCCACCCAGCCGGCAGCGATCCCCACGGCGAGGATTTTCGCCAGCAGCCACAGATCCAGATGTTCCGCCACTGTAGAGATCCGGTAGTGCACATGTCCGATGCCCCAAGCCTGGCAGGTCTGATCGGCAATGATCGCGGCAAGCAGGCACGGGATAAGCCATGCCCAACGGCATCGGCCAAGGAAGAGCACCTCCAGCGCAAACACCGCTCCTGCGACTGGAGTGCCAAACACGCCACCGAATCCGCCCATCTGTAGGGCCGTTCCTTCCCGGCCAGCTGAGCCGCCAAAAAGATGAGTCACCACCGTGGAGATCAGGATCAGCGGCGCCATGCGTCGTGGGATTCTGCGTACGGGCTTATGGATTTCCTCTAGGAGGAGATTGTTCCCGCCTTCTGCAGATCCTCCAAAGTAGTGATACAACAGGCCCACTCCCAACCGGGCGAGCGGCATAAGATAGATGAGCCACGGGTAATCGAAACGCGCGCGAGTGGCGGTTTCCAGACTCCAAAGAAAAAGCGCGCATGCGGATCCAACCGCAGCTGCCATGAGGCTCAGGCAGAACAGCCAGAGGAGTGCTTCTTGTCCTGCGCGGATCGCCGGATTATCCGAATGTGGTGCTTTCAATCAGTATGAGTCCTCCGGATGGTAGGAATCACGGCTCTGCAATCTCGGCGCGTTCTGCAGGAATCCATCGCCCATAAAATCCGACGGCGGGCAAATGGCCAATGATCAAACAATACCGGCGGAGGGGGTCGAACCCACACACCCTTACGGATACAAGATTTTGAGTCTAGCGCGTCTGCCAATTCCGCCACGCCGGCGGCAGTGCGGTTACCCTGTCGCATCGCGTGCGCCGCGCAAGGCGAAACTGCCGGGCGCCAGCCATTCCGCGTCGCCGG
>DASVRZ010000132.1:0-21644 GCA_036388355.1 Chthoniobacterales bacterium
CGACAGCGCGTCGCGACTCCAGCTTGAGGTAAAGGAAAACGTGTGCGCCTTCCACTAGTCAGGCGGGATTTGTGCTCTACTAAACGTGCCCACCCACGGCGCGTTCTTTATGGCACTCAATAAATCTCGGCTGATCGTCCGCTGCTGCTACCTGGGGATGTTCATCCAGGCGCTGGTGATCAACCTGACGCCGCTGCTCTTTATCCCTCTCAAGGAACAGCTCGGGCTCACCTACGAACAAGTGGGGCGGCTGGTCCTCATTAATTTCCTAACGCAAATGGTGGTGGACTTGATCTGCTGCGCGCTGGCCGATCGCGTGAATCCCAAGCCGCTGATTGTCGCCGCGAATCTGCTGTCAGGTGTGGGCCTCTGGCTGTTTGCGCTCTCGCCCACCTACTTCGCCACACCTTACGATGGGCTGATTCTCGGTACGGTGGTTTTCTCGATCGGTTGTGGACTGTTGGAGGTGCTGCTCAGCCCCATCATCAACGCCGTTCCGTCTGAGCGCAAAGTGTCGGATATGGCGCTGCTGCATGCCTTTTATCCTGTGGGAAAGGTGGTGGTCATCGTCGTCACCGCGATCAGTCTCCAGGTGTTTGGCGCAGAACACTGGCGCTGGATCATGATCGCCTGGACAGTCCTCCCGTTTCTGAACACGGCTGGCTTCCTTCTGGTGAAGTTGCCGCGGTTTTCTAAAGAAGCCAACCGGCAGAAGCTCCGCGACTTGGTGCGTCAACCAGCATACCTCCTACTGCTGCTTTCGATCGCCCTGGCCGGTGCCACTGAAGTGACCATTGCGCAATGGACCTCCGCCTATATCGAACGCGGCCTTGGGATGTCGAAACTGACTGCCGACCTGGTCGGGTTCACCCTTTTTGGCATTGGCATGATCATTGGGCGGCTTTGGGTCGGGCAGAAGGGAGAACATCTAGACCTGCGCCGGATCATGATCGGCAGCGCTGTTCTCTCGGCCGGGATGTGCTTGGTGATGTCGCTCTCGCAATGGCCATGGCTCTCGATCATGGTCTGCGCTCCGGCGGGATTGTTTGTTAGTATGCTCTGGCCAGGTTCGCTCTCGCTCTCAGCCGGACGTTTTACTCGCGCTGGTGCTTCGATGTTCGCTCTGTTATCCGCGGCTGGCGATGCGGGTGCCGCGCTGATGCCGTGGACGGTTGGGATTGTCGCAGATCGTGCTGCCAGCGCTCCAGCTTGGGTCGCGTCGCTCTTTAGCACGGCGCTTCTGCCGGAGCAGATTGGCCTGCGGGCGGGCCTGCTTTTGACCGCCGTGTGTCCCATCATTTTGGCGTTCGCGCTTCTCCGGCTGCGGCCTTCAGTAGAAGCCGCGGAGCGCTGACGGCACCTTGAGGTCGTCCGGATGTTCGGAGAAACTCCTGCTGCTAGTAGCGGCGGATGAGGGTGTCTTTTTTCCAGCGGACGTCGTCGGTTTCGGGGTAGTCGAGGTTGAAGTTTAGGCCGCGGCTTTCTTTGCGGCTGAGGGCGCTGTCCACGATGAGTCCGGCGACGGTGACTAGATTGCGGAGTTCCAACAGGTCGGTGTTGAGTTTGAAGTGCCAGTAGAATTCCTGGATCTCGCGCCGCAGGTTGCGCAGGCGGGTGGCGGCGCGTTGCAGCCGTTTATCGGTGCGCACGATCGCGACGTAATCCCACATGAGGCGGCGGATTTCGTCCCAGTTGTGGTAGATGACGACCAGTTCATCGAGGTCCTGGACGTCGCTGGCGCGCCACTCCGGCACGCGGTATTCCTCGTAGGTGGTGGAGTAGTCGAGGGTGATGGCTTTGTCGTAGGCGCGTTTGGCGAGGACGAGGCCTTCGAGAAGGGAGTTGCTGGCGAGGCGATTGGCTCCATGCAGGCCGGTGCAGGCGACTTCGCCGATGGCGAACAAGCCTTTGAGAGTCGTGGTGCCGTTGATGTCCGTTTTGATGCCGCCGCATTGATAATGCGCCGCCGGAACGACGGGAATGGGCTGCTTGGTGATGTCGATGCCGAAGCGCAGGCAGGTCTCGTAGATGTTTGGGAAATGGGCGGTGACGAATTCCGTGGGCTGGTGCGAGATGTCGAGGTAAACGCATTTTGCGCCGGTACGTTTCATCTCGGCATCGATGGCGCGGGCGACAATGTCGCGCGGGGCGAGCTCCATGCGCGGGTCGGCTTTTTCCATGAAGCGCACGCCTTTTTCATTGAGGAGAATGCCTCCTTCGCCGCGCACCGCTTCGGATATGAGGAAGGATTTTGCTTCGGGATGGAAGAGGCAGGTGGGATGGAATTGGATGAATTCCATGTTGGAAATGGTCGCTCCGGCGCGCCAGGCCATAGCCACGCCGTCGCCGGTCGCAACGTCGGGATTGGTCGTGTAGAGATAAACTTTGCCGCAGCCGCCGGTGGCTAAAATAACGCGGTCGCAGCGGACCGTTTCCACTTCTCCTGTGCGTTCGTTGAGCACGTAAACGCCGAGCACGCGGTCCTCGGTGGCGTAGCCGAGTTTGCCGGTGGTGATGAGATCCACGGCCATGTGATTTTCCAACAGATCAATCTGCGGATGATTCGTTACGGCGGCGATAAGCGCGCGCTCGATTTCTTTTCCGGTGAGATCGGCTGCGTGCAAAATGCGCCGCCGGGAGTGGCCGCCTTCCTGGGTGAGATCAACTTCGCGGCTGCCGTCCGCGGCGTTGCGCTCGGTGAATTGCACACCGAGATCGATCAATTCCTGAATCCGCGCCGGACCTTCCGTGACGATCTGGCGCACGGCTTCTTCGTCGCAGAGTCCGGCTCCCGCGATGAGTGTGTCGCGCACGTGTAGATCGAAGGAATCTTCGTCGCTGGTGACACAGGCCACGCCGCCCTGGGCGTAAGCGGTGTTCGATTCCGAGCCGGTGCGTTTGGTGATGATGGCGACCCTGCCGCTGGCCGCCGCTTTGCGTGCAAAGGTGAGACCCGCAACGCCGCTGCCGATTACGACAAAGTCATAGGTTTTCATGGGGAACGCGAGAATGGCACAGTCGCCGGGAGCGGTCCAGCAATGTCGCTAACGCGGGACGAGCAGGCAATTATCGATTAGCCGGGTTTTGCCGAAGAACACGGCGGCGGCGATGACGCAGCGGCTCGTGATTTTCTGCTGCGGCTTCAATGTTTCGGCATCTACGATCTCGATGTAATCGATCCGGCCGCCATTTTTCTCGATTGCTGCGTGGGCTTTGCGCAACAGTTTTGGCGTGCCCGATTCTCCGTTTTGCACCTGATCCCGAGTGGCGAGAAGGCTTTGCCGAATAACCGGCGCGGATGCGCGTTCTTCAGCGCTGAGGTACCGGTTTCGCGAGCTGAGCGCCAGACCGTCGGCTTCGCGAACAGTTGGCAACGCGACAATTTTCACGGGGAAATTCAGATCGCGCACCATGCGTCGGATGACGGCGAGTTGCTGGTAATCCTTCTCCCCGAAAACGGCGATCTGCGGCTGCAGGATGTTGAATAATTTTCCCACCACGGTGCAAACGCCTTGGAAATGTCCGGCCCGCGCAGCTCCGCAGAGTCCGCTGCTGAGCTGGCTTTCGTCGATGAAGACGCTGTGATCCGGCGCATACATCCCGGCGGGTTCCGGCGCGAAGACGAGGTCGACTCCTGCGTCGCGGCAGAGGTTCAGGTCGTCCCGCCGCGGGCGCGGATATTTCGCGAGATCCTCGTTGGGGCCGAACTGAATGGGATTCACGAAAATGCTCGCGAGGAGCGCACCGTCTTTCCCCGCGAGGGCGCGGCCTTTTTTCAGCAGCGCCAGGTGTCCGGTGTGCAGAGCGCCCATGGTGGGGACGAGAACGCGGGGCGAGGGGAGTGTGATTTTGCTGGCAGCGATGGGAGAGGAGAGGACACGCATCTGCGGTATATGGCCACAGCGCGGCGCGGATAACAACAAAAGCTCTCGCGCACCGGAGCAACGCTTTTCGGGCGGGCGTTTCTCATGTAGAACGGCGACATGATTGATTGCGCTGCCGCCATGCGGGACCTCCTGGGGCCGGGAAAAGTTTCCACCGATCCACAGGTGCTGGCGGAGCATGCAGGCGACAAATGGTTCGCCTCGACCGTGCCGGAAGTCGTCGTCTTCGCGGAGCAAACATCCGACGTTTCGGTGGTCCTGCGCTTCGCTTCAGAAAACGGAGTTCCCGTCACCCCGCGAGGTGCTGGCTACGGTTATGTGGGTGGCTGCGTTCCGATGAAAAAAGGCATCGTTCTCTCGCTCATGCGGATGAATCGCATTCGGGAAATCCATTTCGCCGATGGCGTTGCCGTGGTGGAGCCGGGGGTGATCACCGGGCAACTACAGGCGGCAGTCCGTGCGCAGGGTCTCTATTATCCTCCCGACCCGGCCAGCCTGAAGGAGTGCAGCATCGGGGGAAATATCGCAACGAATGCCGGCGGTCCGCGCTGTTTGAAATACGGCGTCACGCGGTCGTATTTGCTCGGGCTCGAAGTGGTGCTGCCCAGCGGCGACGTGGTCCGTTGTGGGGGAAGAACGCACAAAAACAAAACGGGCTTCGATCTCATCGGGCTTTTTACCGGGTCGGAAGGCCTGCTCGGCGTGGTGACCGAGGCAACGCTGCGGTTGCTGCCGCTGCCGCCGGCGCGGGCGTCGCTCTCGGCGAGCTTTGCCACCGCCCCGGCGGCTGCGGAAGCGGTGCAGGCGGTGTTTCATGGAGGATTTCTGCCGTGCGCGCTAGAGGTTGCGGATGCGTTTACGCTGGAGGCGGCGCGAAAGCATCTCGGCAGCGGGCTGGTGCCGGACGGGCAGGCGCATTTGCTCATCGATCTCGATGGACAACTCGAATCGGTAGCCGGTGAAGCGGAGTCGTTGCGGGAGATTCTTCAAAAAGCGGGTGCGCTCTCCATCCAGACGGCTGTGGGCGAAGAAGAGTGCGAAAAACTCTGGGAGCTCCGCCGCGGTTTCTCGTTTTCCCTGCGCGCAACGGGTCTCATCAAGCTGAACGAAGACATCGTAGTGCCGCGGGGACGGCTCGTGGACATCTTCGCCTTCGGTCAACACTTGCAGGAGAAATACGGCTTTCCGGTCGCCTGCTTTGGTCATGCAGGCGATGGCAACATTCACGTGAACATCATGTGCCCCGATTACGAAAACCCGGCGGTCCGCGAGAAAGCGGAAGTCGCGTTGGACGAACTTTTTTCCCAAGTGCTCGCCTGGGGCGGGGTGATCACCGGCGAGCATGGCGTCGGCCTCGCGAAGAAGCGCTGGTGGACGCAGGCCGTCACTCCGAACACGCACGCGCTGCATGTCCTTCTGAAAAACAGCCTCGATCCCCAAGGCATTCTCAACCCGGGAAAATTCCTGAACTAACCTCGATTCCATTGGCACATTTTCTGCATTGGAAGCTCGCGCAATGTCCTTTCTCCACACCAACTGCCGCCACACATGAGTCATTCCCTTTGTCGATTTTGTCAGACGCCGCTCACGGCGACTTTTGTGGACCTCGGTCTATCGCCGCTTTGCCAAAACATCATCCGCATCGAAGAAGCCAACCAAGCGGAGCCCTTCTATCCACTTCATGTGTCCGTCTGTGATGCCTGCAAGCTGGTGCAGCTCGGCGAATATGTCAGCCCTTCCGATATCTTTACGGAATACGCCTATTTCTCCAGTTACTCCGACAGCCTGGTGGCGCACGCCAAGAAATACGTGGAGACGATCACCGCGCGGCTCGGCTTAACCGCTAACGACCTCGCGGTCGAAATTGCGAGCAACGACGGCTATCTGCTGCAACATTTTCTGCCGCTTGGGATTCCGGTGACCGGCATTGAGCCCGCAAAAAACGTCGGCGCAGTAGCTCGGGAAAAAGGCATCCCCGTGGTGCATGAATTTATGGGAGTTGCGACAGCGACGAACTTCCTCAGGGAACGGGGCCCCGCCAGTCTCTTGATCGGGAACAACGTTCTCGCGCACGTTCCAGACATCAATGATTTCGTGGAAGGCATGCACATCCTACTGGCGGAGCAGGGGACGATCACGATGGAATTTCCGCATCTGCTGCGGCTGATCGAAGGCAACCAATTCGACACCATTTATCACGAGCACTTCTCCTATCTGTCGCTGTTGGCGGTGGAGAAAATTTTCGCTGCGCACGGACTCACCATCTTCGATGTGGATGAACTGAAAATCCACGGCGGCTCCATTCGCATCTATGCGCAACACACCGCGACGAACCCGCAGCTAACGCCCGCCTTGCTGAAAGTGCGCAGCGACGAAGCGGCTGCCGGGTTTGAAACGATGGCGGCTTACAGCGATTTCGGAGAACGCGTGAAGCGCACGAAAAACGCCATCCTTTCCAAGCTCATCGAGCTCAAGTCGCAAGGCAAAACCATCGTGGGCTACGGCGCTCCCGGGAAAGGCAACACGCTGCTGAACTACTGCGGCATCCGCACCGATTACCTTGATTACACGGTCGATCGCAATCCCTACAAACAAGGGACGTTGCTCCCCGGCAGCCGCATTCCCGTGCATCCCGTTGAGAAGATTGCGGAGACGAAGCCGGACTACATTTTCATCCTTCCGTGGAACCTAACCAAAGAGATCACGGGCCAGCTCGCGTATGTGCGTGAGTGGGGCGGCAAGTTCATCGTGCCGATTCCCGAAGTCTCCATCCTCGAATAACCAACCTTATGAAAGTCGTTCTTTTTTGTGGAGGCATGGGCATGCGGATGCGGGAAGCTTCCGAAGCTCTGCCCAAGCCGCTCGTGTGCGTCGGCGACCGTCCGATCCTGCTGCACTTAATGAAGTATTATGCGCATCACGGGCACAAGGAATTCATCCTCTGCCTCGGATACAAGGGAGAGGCGATTAAGGATTTTTTCCTCAATTATAACGAGCGGCTGGCGAACGATTTCACGTTGGGAAATGGCTGCCGCGACGTGACCTTGTTGAACAACGAGATGAAAGATTGGACGATCAGCTTCGTGAACACGGGGCTGAATTCCAACATCGGCATGCGCCTTAAGGCGGTGGAGAAATATCTCAACGGCGATGAATGTTTCCTCGCCAACTATGCCGACGGACTCGCCGACGTGCCGCTTCCAGAGGTGGTGGGCGACTTCCATAAATGCGGCAAGATCGCGTCCTTTGTGAGCATCCGTCCCAAGCAGACCTTTCACGTGGTCGATAGTGCGGAAGACGGCACCGTTCGCTGCATCGAAGAGATGGCCGGCTCCGGCATCTGGATCAATGGCGGGTTCTTTGTCTTCAAGCGCGAGATCTTCAAATACATCAAAGAAGGTGACGAGCTGGTAAACGAGCCGTTCCAGCGCCTGATCGCCGAGAATCAACTCCACACCTATCAGCACGACGGATTCTGGGCCTGCATGGATACCTTCAAGGAGAAGCAGCAGTTTGACGATCTTTACGCGCGTGGAAACATGCCTTGGGCGGTGTGGCAGGAGTCGCCATGCTAGCTTTTAAGCCAGCGCACGCGCCGCGACAGATCCTGTTGTTAGGTGCGCACTCCGACGATATCGAGATCGGCTGCGGCGGCACCGTTCTGCGCCTGGTGGAAATGTATCCCGACGCGCTGTTTATCTGGGTGGTGTTTTGCTCCACAGAGGAGCGGGCGAAAGAGGCCCACGCGAGCGCGGAAGCGTTCCTAGGCAAGGAGGTGCTGCGCGATATCCGCATTTTCACTTTCCGCGATGGCTTCCTGCCGTGGCTCGGAGTGGAGGTGAAGGAGGCCTTCGAAAAGATCAAAATCGATACCGCGCCGGATCTCATTTTCACCCATTCGCGCGACGATCGGCATCAAGATCACCGGACGCTCTGCGACCTGACGTGGAACACCTGGCGGGATCACGCGATCCTGGAATACGAGATCCCGAAATACGACGGCGATCTGGGCCAGCCCAATGCGTTCATGCCTCTAACGCCGAAACAAGCCGCTACGAAGGTGGAGTATTTGATGGAGTTTTTCGGCACGCAACGGAGCAAGCGGTGGTTCACGCCGGAAACCTTTCGAGCCCTCATGCGGATTCGCGGAATCGAAGCAGGCTCGGAAATGGCCGAGGCCTTCTACACGCGAAAGATTCTGCTCAGTTAGCGGACGTTTTGCCGCCAAAGATCCACTCTGAGAAAAAGTGGTTACCGCGCATGGATTCGAACCATGAATAAAGCCTCCAAAGGGCTCTGTGTTACCGTTACACCACGCGGCAGTGGGAACGGCAGAATAAATTCAAACCTGCCGTTTGCAAGCATCGCGACGTAAAAAATTACGGTCTGGAGTCTTCGCGGACTGCTTCCCGGTTTGACGTCCGCCCGCTTTTACCGTCCACTCCTCCCCGTCATGCCTGCCCATCTCGTTGCTGAAAACCTCCGCCGCTCCTTTAAGATCGGCTCCCGCAAAATCGAGGTTCTTCGCGGGATTTCCCTGGAGATCAACCGCGGCGAATCCGTCTTTCTCGTCGGCGCATCGGGAGCGGGAAAGACCACCCTGCTCTACACGCTCGCCGGCTTGGAACGTCCAGAAGCCGGCACCGTCGCCCTTGATGGCACATCGCTCTACAAGGGCAGCGAATCTTCCCTCGCGCGGCTACGCAACCAGCACATGGGCTTCGTTTTCCAGAGCTACTTCCTCCTGCCAGAGCTCACCGCTCTGGAGAACGTCCTCATCCCCGCCATGATTCGCGGCACGGACGCACGGGAACGCGCTCTCTCCCTCCTCGAAACCGTCGGCCTTGGCGACCGCCATTCGCATCTCCCGACCGAGCTTTCGGGAGGTGAACAACAGCGCGTCGCCATCGCCCGCGCCCTTATCAACGAGCCTAGCATCCTTTTCGCCGACGAACCGACAGGAAATCTCGACTCCTCCACGGGCACCGGGATCATGGATTTACTGCTTGCCCTTGTTCGCGAACGGGCGAAAACATTGGTGGTCGTCACCCACGACTCTCGTTTGGCCGCTCTGGGCGACCGCTGCCTCGAAGTAGCCGACGGCATTTTAAAACACTAATCCCGCAGCTCCCGCATCCATGAAAATCTACCTCGACGGCCAGTTTGTTGACCAGGAAAACGCCAAGATCTCTGTCTTCGATCACGGCCTTCTCTATGGTGATGGCGTCTTCGAGGGCATCCGTTTTTACAACGATCGCGTCTTCCGTTTGGAGGAACACATCGACCGTCTTTACGATTCCGCAGCGGCCATCATGCTGACGATCCCGGCAACGCGTGAGGAAATGATCGAGGCGACACTCGAGACGATCCGCCAGAACAACCTGCACGACGGCTACATCCGGCTCGTCGTCACCCGCGGCGTGGGAAGCCTCGGCCTCAGCCCGAGCCTGTGCCCGAAAGCGACCATCTTCATCATCGCTGCTGCCATCAGCCTCTACCCGGCCGAAGCTTACGAGACCGGCCTCATCGTGGTGACCACCTCCACGCGCCGCATCGGCCCTGCCGCCCTGCCGCCAACGATTAAGTCGCTCAATTACCTCAATAACATTCTCGCCAAGATCGAAGCCAACAACGCCGGAGCCGGCGAAGGCCTCATGCTCAACGAGCAGGGCTACGTGGCGGAATGCACCGGCGACAATATCTTCGCCATCAAGAACGGCAAAATCACCACGCCGGCAGCGAGTGCAGGAGCGCTTTGTGGCATCACCCGTCAGGCCGCGATCGACATCTGCGGAGAGTTCGACATCGAAGTCTCCGAGCCGCAAATGACGCGCTACGACCTCTACGCCGCTGACGAAATTTTCCTCACCGGCACCGCGGCGGAAGTCATTCCTGTAGTGAAACTGGACGCGCGCCAAATCGGCGACGGCACCCCCGGCCCAGTGACGAAGCGCCTGATCGCCCGTTTCCGCGAGCTGGCCAACTCCACCGGCACGCCCATTTACACGTAGGCACCATGAAGATCTGGCTGCTCGGTCTGTGGCTCCTCTTTGTAGGAAACGCCGCCGCCGTGGAATACAGCACGGTGAAGATCGAGAATGTCCCGGTGACCATTTGCCGGGTCGATCTGCGAAAAGAACGGCTTCAGTTGTTTCACCGCGACGACAAAGGACAGCCCTTCAAACGCTTTAGTCCGCTCGCATCCTGGCTGGAGGAGCGCGGAGAGAAGCTCATCTTCGCGATGAACGCGGGCATGTATCACGGTGACTTTTCTGCAGTCGGACTGTTTGTCGCCGAAGGAAAGCAACTCGTCCCGCTCAACACGGATGATGCGGAAGGAAACTTCTTTCTGAAGCCAAACGGAGTCTTTGCCGTAACGGAAAAGGGCGGCGCGGTCGTTGAGACTTCCGACTATCCGAAGCTCAAAGAAAAGGTGCTGCTCGCCACCCAATCCGGTCCGCTCCTGGTGCATCGTGGGAAGATCCATCCTGCGTTCAAGCCCACGTCCGACTCCCGCCTTTTCCGGAACGGCGTCGGCGTCAATTCGGCTCATGAAGTGATCTTCGCCAACAGCGAGGCACCATTGAATTTGCACGAGTTTGCCCGGCTGTTCCTCGACAAGCTCGATTGTCCAAACGCCCTTTTCTTCGACGGCACCGTCTCCAGCTTGTTTTCCACAGAACTGAAGAGGAACGACTTCCGCATCGATCTTGGGCCGATGATCGGTGTCACGGTCCCGCTCAAGTAAGCAAACTGTTCGAGCCGCCTTCGGTCGAACGTGAGGTCATAATTCTCCCGTAATCTACCGGGCGGCGCATTTTTTCCTTACGGTGTGCTACGGTTTCCCGTAATCAATCCCCATGGCTGAAACAGCGACCTTTAAATCCGATATTGATAAATCCACCGAGGGCTTGAAGGCGCTCATCGCGAGCATGTTGAAGTTTGCTCTGGCCCGCGATCCTTCCACCGCTTCGAAACGCGATTGGTGGATCTCCACTTCGAAGGCCGTGCAGCGCGTGATCATCGAGCGCATGATCGCCACGCAGACGAAGCATCACGAGATCAACACCAGACGCGTCTATTATTTTTCGCTCGAGTTCCTCATGGGCCGCCTCTTCTCGAACAGCCTCTACAGCGCCGGGATCATGGACGAAGTGGAAGCCGCGCTTAAAGAGATGGGTCTCGACGTCGAAGAGCTGCGCCACGAGGAATACGACATGGCGCTTGGCAACGGCGGTCTCGGACGTCTCGCTGCATGCTTTCTGGATTCGCTCGCAACGCTGGACCTGCCCGCGATCGGCTACGGCATCCACTACCAATACGGGCTCTTCAAACAGGAGTTCCGCAACGGGCATCAATACGAACTCCCCGATGCATGGCTGCAATTTGGCACGCCTTGGGAAATCATGCGCCCCGAGCACACGACCGAAATCCAAATCTACGGGCACGTGGAAAACGTCTTCGACGACCGCGGAAACTACGCTCCGCAATGGACCGGCACAAAGAAATTGATGGGAGTTCCTTACGACATCCCGATTCCCGGATTCGGCACCAACACGGTGAATTATCTGCGCCTGTGGGAATCCCGCGCATCTTCTGAGTTCGACTTCGAAGCCTTCAACCGGAGCAGTTACGATGAAGCCGTCCGCGACAAGAACGCCAGCGAGACTATTTCCAAAGTTCTCTATCCGAACGACAAAACTGAGAGCGGCAAAGAGCTCCGCCTCGCCCAGCAATATTTCTTTGTCGCCTGCTCGCTGAAAGACATTTTCCGCCGCTACCTCAAGGATAACACCGGCTGGGATGCGTTCCCCGACAAGGTTGCGATTCAGCTCAACGACACGCACCCAGCAGTCGCCATCGTCGAGCTCATGCGCCTTTTTCACGACGAGCACAAGATGCCTTGGGAAAAAGCGTGGGCTCTGGTCAGCCGCACCTTCGCCTATACGAATCACACCTTGCTCCCGGAGGCCCTGGAAAAATGGAGCGTGCCACTATTCGCGAAAGTTCTACCCCGGCATCTCCAGATAATCTTCGAGATCAACAAGCGCTTCATGGGCGATCTCGAACAAAAATGGCCAGGTGATACGGCGAAAAAACGCGCTCTCTCCATCATCGAAGAAGGCCACGTTCAGATGGTGCGCATGGCGCATTTGTCCGTCGTCGGAAGTTACTCCGTCAACGGCGTTGCCGCGCTGCACACGCAGTTGCTCAAGAGCGATCTTTTCCCGGAATTCGATTCGCTCTATCCCGGTAAATTCAACAACAAGACCAACGGCATCACGCCCCGCCGCTGGCTGCTCGCGTGCAATCCGCGCCTGAGCGATCTCATCACCTCCAAGATTGGCCGTGGGTGGGAACGCGATCTAGACCGCCTCCGCGCTCTCGAACCTTTCGCGACGGATAAGAAGTTCCAGGAAGAGTTCATGGCGATCAAGCACGCCAACAAAGTGGACCTCGCGGAAATCATTCGCCAACAGTGTGGGGTCATCGTCAACCCAGCGGCGCTCTTCGATGTGCAGATTAAGCGGTTGCACGAATACAAGCGCCAGCATCTTAACCTGCTCCACATTCTAGCGCTCTATCGTCGCCTTCTGCAAAATCCAGATCTCAACATCGTTCCGCGCGTCTTCATTTTCGCAGCGAAAGCCGCTCCCGGTTACGACCTTGCGAAATGCATCATCAAAGCGATCAATTCCGTCGGCGCTCGCATCAATGCCGACGAACGCATTCAGGACAAACTTAAGGTCGTTTTCCTGCCGAACTACCGCGTCTCGCTTGCCCAGCGCATCGTCCCAGCCGCGGATCTTTCCGAGCAAATCTCCACCGCCGGCAAGGAAGCCAGCGGCACGGGAAACATGAAACTCTCGCTCAACGGCGCGCTCACCATCGGCACCCTGGACGGCGCGAATGTCGAGATTCGCGAAGAAGTCGGTGCAGAGAATTTCTTCCTCTTCGGCATGACCACCGAAGAAGTGTCCGCGCTTTGGAAGAAGGGCTATCGACCATCTGAGTTTTACTACGCCAACGAAGAACTCAAAGCGGTCGTCGATTGGATCGGCTCGAACTACTTCACACCCGACGAACCGGGCGCTCTGACCATGCTCAGCGAGAACCTCATCCACAGCGACCCCTTCATGTGTCTGCCGGACTTCGAGGCCTACAGCGAGTGTCAGAAAAAAGTGGACGCCGCTTTCAAGAACAAGAGCGACTGGGCGCGAATGGCGATTCTGAACACTGCGCGCATGGGCAAATTCTGCAGCGACCGCACGATCACCGAGTACGCACGCGACATCTGGAAGCTCGATCCCGTGGCGATCTAACCCGCCGCAGACAAACGGCGCTTCGCGATTCCGTTTGAACAAATCCGGGCTTGGACGACTCTACTCATTGTAATGGGATCCAAGCTGGGACATCTGACGAAAGTCTTTGTAGTCATTCTCTGCCTCATCGGGTGGCTGGAGGTGACGAACCATTGCGCGCTTGCATCCCTGCGCGCTGAAACAGCCAAGCCAGAAACTTGCTGCGCTCCGCAGGAGACAAGTTCCGTCCCGGATTCACGATTCTCCGTCTGCTGCCAAACGCTGCAGGCACTTGAGCAAGCCCCGGTGCAAGCTCCTGCCTTCCTTGTGGCTGCTCTGCCCGATCCGCTCTCCTTACCGCAGCTGTTCGTTCGGCCGGCTCTTCGTGAGGCCGCAACGGGCGGCATTCACATGGGAGATCCACCGCCTCGCGCTGTGGCCTCCTGCGTTATTCTGAGTCGCTGCCATCCGGCATTTGCGCCTCCATTTGTTAGCTAACGACTGCCTTCTCCACTCGGAGAAGCTTCAGTCGTTCTAACTCCGCGTCGGGCGATAAACCCGCGCGTTCTCACGCTGGATCAGCGCTCGCCCGTGCGCATCCATTCCGTCATCCCACAGGCACAAACTACTCAAATCATGAATCTTCTAAAATCCATCCTCAGTCTCACCATTCTCCCGCTCTTTGGGAGCGTGTCTTCCATCCACGCACAGAATCCGCCTGCCGAGTATCCACTCACCAAGTGCGTCATCTCCGATGAGAAACTCGGCAATCATGGCAAGCCGGTCAAAGTCACTCACGACGGGACCGACGTGTATCTCTGCTGCAAGATGTGCTCGAAAGACTTCGCCAAAGAGGCGGATAAATTCGTTGCGCAAGTGAAAGAGGCGGCGGCCAAAAAGTGATCCCTGCCGGTGCGGTTGGGATTAGATCCCGACCGCGCCGGCTCCACAAAACACATGAAACGAATTGCTTTGGTGGCCATCCTCCTCGGATGTGTTCTCCTGGTTCTCTGGTGGCTGCCCAATCGGCAAGGCTCGACATTGTCCGAGGCTGCTCACTCTGAGGACGTCTCCTACCAATGTCCGATGCACCCGTGGATCCACGCGGATGAACCGGCGCGTTGTTCGATCTGCGGCATGGACCTCGTGGCGGCTGCTTCAAAAAACCAGGAAGGCGCCCCGGGTTCCCAGACGAACCTGGTGATGCTCCCGGAAGGTGCGCCGCAGGCAAGTTCCATCCGAACCGCCGAGGTACGCAGAGAGACGCTGGTTCGTACTTTACGCTTCGGAGGGACGATCGAAGACAATGATGCACGACACCGGGTTCTCAGCGCTTACACCGGCGGAAGGTTGGAAAAATTAGTCGTAAACTTCGAAGGCGCCGAAGTCGAAGCAGGACAACCTCTCGCGCTCTTTTACAGTCCGGCTCTGCTCACCGCCGCACGGGAATACACGTTGGCGCGCAAACAGAACAACGCCGCCATCGCCACCGTCGCTGCCTCTCGTTTGCAGCAGATGGGACTCACACCCGAACAAATAGCGAAGGTTCCCGCGCGCGCTCCAGACGATCTCTTCTTCGAGATCCTCGCGCCCATCAGCGGCACGGTCGTGAAGCGCGCAGCGTATGAAGGTCAGTATGTTGAGGTAGGAGAGAAGCTCATGGAGATCGCTGATTTCTCAACTATGTGGCTGCAATTCCCCGCCTACGAACAGGACCTTCCGTTTTTGAAAGTGGGCCAGAAGGTGGAGATGACCCTACCGTCACTGGCGGGAAAAACCCTCAGTGCGAACATCTCATTCATCAATCCCAACCTGAACGACGAGACCCGCAGCGCCATGGTTCGCGTGGAAATCACCAACCCGAAAACCCCGGAAGGGAAGCTGCAGAAATATGAACTCCTGCACCTGACGTACGCCGAAGTTCGGATCGCGGTGGAGAAGCCGGATGTGCTGGCGGTTCCGCGCAGTGCTGTGCTTTGGTCTGGAAAACAGCCGCGTCTTTATGTGGAGAAATCGCCCAACAACTACGAGCAGCGGATTGTCTCGCTGGGTCAATCGGGAGACGAGACATGGGAAGTTCTTAACGGACTCGAAGAGGGTGAGCGCGTGATCGTGAGCGGAAATATGCTCGTCGATGGACAGGCGCAAATCACGGCTCTGGGTGTTCCTCCCGCCCCGGTTGTAGAAGACGCAATACGCACATACCTCACGCGCGTCGCGGCGCTGGGCGACGCATTGGCAGCCGACGACCTGCCCAAATATCGCACTGCCTTGGAGACGATCCCGGCAGCACCTGCCGGATTCCCGGAGAAGCCCGCGAATGCGGGCCATGATCTGCTTTCTGCGCGTCGCGGATTTCAGCCCTTTAGCCAGGCTGTGGTCGCGGCTGCACAGAAGATCCGCGCCGGAATTCCTGAGCTGAAAGTCTTCGGATGCCCGATGAGTGAACAAGCGGGTGAAGGGTTTCCAAAAGGTGCGCGTTGGGTGCAGCTTTCCTCGGACATACGCAATCCCTACTTCGGCGCAGAGATGCTCGAGTGCGGAGCGGAGATCCCAGCGCCATGATCCAGCATCTGATCAGCTGGTCGTTGCGGAACCGCTTCTTGGTGGCGTGCGCGGCACTCTTCATGGTGGCGTTTGGTATCCGCGCCATCTACGACACGCCGGTCGATGCCATTCCCGACCTGAGCGAAAACCAGGTAATCGTTTTCGCAGATTGGATGGGGAGAAGCCCGACTGAAGTGGAAGATCAGGTGACGTATCCGCTTTCGGTCAATCTGCAGGGACTAGCGGGTGTGAAAACGGTTCGCGCGAATTCGATGTTTGGCTTCTCGCTGATCACGGTTGTTTTCGAAGACAAGATCGACAACTACTTTGCTCGGTCGCGCGTGCTGGAGCGGCTGAATTATCTCGGAAATATTCTTCCGGAAGGCGTGGAGGCAAGGCTCGGACCGGACGCGACAGGGCTTGGCTGGATTTATCAATACTACCTCGATGTGGATCCGAAGGCGGCGCCGAACGGCTACGACCTTGGTGAGCTGCGTTCCGTCCAGGATTGGTTTATCCGCTATCAGCTCAACGCAGTGCAAGGCGTTGCGGAGGTCGGGAGCGTTGGCGGTTTTGTGCGGCAGTATCAGATCGAAGTCGATTCGCACAAGATGCGCGGCGTCGGTGTTTCGCTGGCCATGGTCATGGAAGCCGTCGGGCAGAGCAATCTGAACGTCGGCGGAAAAACCATTGAGGAAAATGGAATGGAGTTTGTCGTCCGCGGCGTCGGACTCATCGAGAAAACAGCGGATCTGGAGAACACCGTTTTGCTCGCGAAAGAAGGCACACCGGTTTACCTGAAGGACGTGGCACGGGTAGAGATCGGGGGTGATTTCCGGCGCGGAACGCTAGACGTGAATGGACGCGAAGTGGTGGGAGGAACGGTCGTCATGCGGACCGGCGAAAATGCCCGGCAGGTCATTAAACGTGTCGAAGAAAAGATCGCGCAGATCAGCCCCAGCCTTCCGCCGGGCGTGACCATCCGCTCCTTCTATAACCGCGGAGATCTGATCGATCGAACCATCGACACGCTGAAGCATGCGCTGGTCGAAGAGATCATTTTGGTCACGCTGGCTCACATCATTTTCCTCTTCCACTTTCGTAGCATCTTGATTGTTACGATCCCGTTGCCGCTGTCGATCTTGATCTCTTTCATCCTCATGAAGCAGTTCGAGATGACGTCAAATATCATGTCCCTCTCCGGCATCGCCATTGCCATCGGCGTGCTGGTGGACGCAGCCATTGTCCTTACGGAAAATGTGCTTCGTCATGCGGAGCAGGCGGAGACCGAGAAGGGGAGTCGTCTCAGCGCCAGCGAAACATCGAGAGTGGTCCTGGCCGCGGCGACGCAGGTGGGCCGCCCGATCTTTTTCGCGATGGCGATCATCATTCTCGCTTTTGTGCCGGTGTTCGCGCTCGCCGGTCAGGAAGGGAAAATGTTTCATCCGCTCGCCTTCACAAAAACGTTCGCGATGATCGGCTCCACGCTCCTTGCGGTGACCGTCGTGCCTGTGCTCTGCACTTGGTTGGTGCGCGGGCCGTTTCACTCAGAGGATCGAAACATCGTCATGAAGTTCCTGCTGCGGCTTTATGATCCCTGCCTGGATTTCGCGTTAGCCAGACGCAAGACGGTTCTGGCCATCGCCGCCGCCCTGCTGGCTGCTGCTTGCGTGTTGGCGTTTGGATTACCAGAAGTCATTCAGCGCCAATTCGCGCGAATCTCCGTGCTGGATCGACTCACCGCTGGCATGGGCCAGGAGTTCATGCCGCCGCTCAACGAAGGCAGTCTGCTCTTCATGCCGACATTTGTTCCGGCTACATCTTTATCGGAGGTGAAGCGAGTGATGAACTGGCAGGATCGTGTCCTTAAGGAAACGCCCGAAGTTCTTTCTGCCGCCGGCAAACTGGGTCGTGCGGAGACAGCGACAGATCCGGCTCCTACCGAGATGATCGAAACAACGATCATGCTGAAGCCAGAATCTGAATGGCGCGAGGGGATAACCAAACAGAAGCTGATCGAAGAACTCACGCACAAGCTACGTATGGTTCCAGGGGCCGTGCCGGGTTTCCTCCAACCGATTGAGAATCGTGTGCTCATGATCTCCACCGGGATCCGTGCCCAATTGGGAGTGAAGATTCTTGGCGACAATCTGGACGCGTTGCAGGCGAAAGCGTTTGCCGTGCAGCGCATTGTTGAAGAGGTGAAAGGAGCCACCGGTGTGGCGCCGAGTCGCGTGCAGGGGAAGCCTTTCATCGAGATCGCTGTGGATCGCATTGCGATGGCTCGATATGGATTGCGTGCGCAGGATGTGTTGGATGTGGTGGAAGTAGGTCTCGGTGGGAAGACTGTTTCTACCGCTATTGAAGGTCGCGCGCGAATTCCGATTCAGGTGCGCTTGGAACGTTCCGAGCGAGAGGATCTGACGCGGCTTCGCGATGTGCTGGTCACGTCACCGAGCGGGCAGGTGATTCCGCTCGGACAGGTGGCGGAGATTCGGCGGGTGGAAGGACCGAGTGAGATCGCGAGTGAAAATGGACGGCTCCGGGTTTTCGTTCAGGCAAACGTGACCGGCCGGGATTTGGGAAGTTTCGTCAATGAAGTAAAGTCGCGCATTGATCAGGAAGTTGTCCCGCATCTAGCAAAAGGGATGACCGTGGAATACAGCGGTGAGTTTGAAAACCAAATCCGCGCCGGGAAGACACTGCGGCTGATCGTGCCCGCGGTGCTCTTCATTATTTTCCTGCTTCTCTATATGGTTTATCACGATGCCAAAGAGGCCGCGCATGTGATTCTTGCCGTCCCATTTGCGCTCAGCGGCGGCGTGTTTTTGCAGTATATGATGGGCTATAATTTCAGCGTGGCGGTGTGGGTGGGCTACATCGCGCTCTTCGGCACGGCCATCCAAACTGGAGTGGTGATGGTCGTGTATCTCGAGGAAGCGGTGGCCGCACGGAGGGAGCAACTTGGATCGGCCTTTGGTTATTCGGACTTGGTCGCCGCGGTGAAGGAAGGGGCCCGCTTGCGGCTCCGGCCCAAGGTGATGACCGTAGCAACAATCGTTGCCAGTCTGCTTCCGATCATGTGGAGCACACGGACCGGAGCCGAAGTTATGAAACCGCTCGCCACTCCGGTTATTGGCGGCATGATAAGCAGTCTGCTCCACATCCTCATCGTCACTCCGGTAATCTTTGTCTGGTTGCGCGCTAGGGAACTCAAAGCCAAATGAAATCATTTCTGATCCTTTTGTTAGGTGTCGTTTCGATACACGCAGCCAGCTTTACGCCGGAGACGGCGGCGGTTCATGCGTTGCGCCACAATCCCGATCTCGTGGCGGCGCGGTTCGCCATCCAGGAGGCGGAAGGCCGCCTCATCCAGGCGGGGCTTTGGAAAAATCCGGAGTTCGAAACAATGGCGGAATTCAATCCCAGCCGGATGGACGCCGACCGCAGGTTGGAGATCGGGCTTCTGCAGAAATTTCCTTTGGCTGGGCGGCTTGCCTCTGCGCGTGCAGTGGCGCGCGTGGACGTGGCGATGGCGATTGCAGAGTTCAGAAATCAGGAGCGTCTCCTTGCCGGCAGAGTGCTTGAGCAGGCGCGAGCCGTTCT
Source organism: Chthoniobacterales bacterium (assembly GCA_036388355.1). Classification (GTDB taxonomy): domain Bacteria; phylum Verrucomicrobiota; class Verrucomicrobiia; order Chthoniobacterales; family DASVRZ01; genus DASVRZ01. Next base: position 19,340 of record DASVRZ010000132.1, read on the forward strand.
CCTGCTGGACCGTCGCATCGCCGTGCATACCAACCAGATGACGCTGCTGGAGCGGATTCAGGAGCAGACCACCGCGCTGGCGTCCACCGGAAGAGGCGAGATCAATTCGATCGGGGTGGTGCAACTCGAGAAGACCACCGTAGCTCTTCAACGTCAGGCTCAGGTGGTGGCGCGCTCCGCCGCCTTGGACACGTTGCGCGGGCTTATCGGATTCGACCCGGAAACGGCCTTGGCTATCACGGGAGCACTCCCGAAGACGCCGAAGTCGTTTCAGGTGGACCCGCTCCGACCTGACCTGCAGCTCGCGCTGTTGGAAGCGGACAGATCGCGCGCAGAGCAACTCTTGGCGCGTGTGGAGAAATGGGAAGATCTAACGGTTGGACTTGGCTTAAGTCAGGAACGCGAGGACGGAAGATCCGAAACCATGACGCAGCTTAGAGTTTCCATTCCATTGCCGCTCTGGGACCGAAATCAAGGTCGGCAGGCGGAGACCCGCGCAGCAACCGAACGGCGGCTCGCATTGGTCGCGGCGCGGAAGCTGGCAATAGCCACAGAGATCCAGGAAGCGCAGACGAAGATTGTTGGCTTGGCCGAAATTCTTCGACAGCTGAGAAGCACGGCCCAGACGCAGGCAAAGCAAAACACCGAGCGCATTGAGCAGAGTGTCGCCTCTGGAGAGGGTTCGTTTCTCACGATCTACGAGAGCCGCCGCCAGCATCTTGATCTCGCTCTCAGCGCAGTGGAAACCGAAATGCAGCTTGCTTCGGCTCTGACGGAATGGGAAATGCGCACCGGCCATTTCCCCGCTGCGGTGCGTGCGGCTCTGCAGGATTAGTCATAGATCTCTGGAGCGGAGTATAGCCTCAGCCAGAGAGGCGCGGATCGAAAAAGAATTCGCGCGTTTTAACGATGGAGATTCTCTCGTAATCGGGGTGCCGCGGGTTCAGCAAGTAGTTTGCTTCTTCCGGCACCAACACGCTGGGCACGCGCAGGACCGCACTTCGGCTTTCGCGAAACCATAGGTCGCCTAGCCTCATGGTGCCAGTGCCTGGGGGCTCGCTCCGCCAGTCCTTGGGGAGGCTTTTCTCCTCCAGTGACTGCATGAAGCGCTCGTCCCATTCTACTTGAAAGACCGAAAACAAATCGCGCGGCATCAAGGGCTGCACGTGAACCAGCGTTTCCAGACTGGCGAGAGAAAGATGGGCGCTCGTGTAAACGATGGGAGTGCCGGGAGAATTCCAACGCCCTCCGTAACGGCGAGCACCTTCCCCTGAAAATGCGCTCGCGGCATATCGGGCCCGCACCAGCCGCCAGCTAATCATCAACTGTAAACGCCGTATTCGATGCGGCCCAGAAGAGCTTCCACCTCGCGAGCGCCGACTTCTGTCTCGGCAAAGTCGAGAGGCACCGCCTGCCCCAAGCCACGTTGCGGATGAGCCAGCCAGGCGCGGGCTGATTCGAGATCGCCAAATATCTCCACGGCCTGCCCAATCAAGCGGGCATAACGAATCACGCGGTCCGATTCGTCTGTCGTGAGACGGCCACTCGCTTTCCGTCGGTGCAAGGTGGCCAGTGAAAGGCCGATCTTCGGAGCGATGCGGTCTAGAGGCAGATCCAACGCCTCCCGCAAAGCCTCAAGCTCATCGAAGACGAGGCCGTGGCGCACTTCTTCGAGCAAAGTCCCCGAGGACTCGCGGAGCACGGCTCCGTTTGGAAAGATCTGTTCGGCCACGACTCGGCCTGGGAAGGTGGCACTCTCCGCCATTGCATGTCTCATATAAGACAATTAACCCTACCAAAAGAAATATTCAACCGCTTTTTACGTATCTGTCGGCTTTCGCCAATTCCCCAGAAGAACTTCCGAACGCACCCAGTTGAGGTATTTCGGTGAGCCGTCCAGCACCTCCATCATGACGCACTCTGGAACTTCTGCCGGGTGTAAATCCATCAACCGCTGCTGAAATTTTCCCCGGTGAATGGTCGAGGTCTTGAAAAACGCCACGACTTCCTGTTCCTCCATGACCTTCCCGTCCCAATGGTAAATGGACAGAGCTCCCGGCAGGATATTCACGCAGGCCGCGAGATGCTCCTCGATGAGGACGCGCGAGATCTGGTGCGCGGTTTCAGGATTTGGAAAAGTGGCCATCGCCACAACAACACCACTACTCATATTTAGCTGGCGAGAACAACAGCCGCAGGTTGCCGACAAATCCAGCCGCCCCCCACGCAGACGTCCCCTTGATAAAACACCGCCGCCTGGCCTGGTGTGACGGCTTTCTGCGGCTCGTGAAGCCGGATCCGCGCA
>DASVRZ010000133.1:0-11112 GCA_036388355.1 Chthoniobacterales bacterium
GCGCTATTGATTTCCTTCAAGAACGTCGGACTCACTCCGGGAGATCGTTACCTCTACGAGATTGATCCGGCGACTTATCTGCCCAAAGTGTGGACCTACATGCCCAATGCCGAGACGAAGAAAATCGCGACTTGGGAAAAATACGTCACCAGCGGACCGCTAACGCTTTCCACCTATCACAAGATGGGCAACGTGGAGATCATCATCGAGGGCCTCGAAGTCACCGGGACGCCGTAACCCTACCCTTTGAAATCGAGGGCACCTTTTTTGATGGCATACAGATAGCCCACCAAAAGGATGCCGACGAAACTGCTCATGCTAATGAGGATGACGCGCCCGTGCTCCGCCAGGAAATCGCGGTAAACGACTGCCCACGGATACATGAAAACGATCTCGATATCGAAAAGAATGAAGAGCATCGCCACGAGATAAAATTTAACGCTAAACCGCGGCTGCGCGCCCGTCTCCGCCACCATGCCGCACTCGTAAGCGGTATCCTTCACCTCATTGTTTTTCCCCGCGCGCCCGATGATGACGCTGAACAACAACGCACCCCCGGCGAACCCGAGGGCGATGATGATCTGAATGAGGATGGGAAGATAGTCGCGGACCATGCGGGATTGTCTAAAGCAGCCCTCGGCTCGTGACAACGAAAAAGAGGTGCAACTATCGCCGCTCGCACGTGTTCACCCGCTTTGACTTCATCCGCTCCGCGATGAAAAATCCTGCGGCCAAGAAAAGATGTAGTCCGTTATTTAATTCACAACTCAACTACCTATGTATTCCTCCCTTCCCCGCTCTATCGTCACCAGCTTCGTTGCTGGTTCACTCCTGATTGCTGCACATTCCACCAGCTGGGCCATTAGCCCAATCACTTTGACCGTGCGGACGGTGCCGATTCCGGAAAAGAAAGATCCGGCTGCGAAGAAGCCACCTGTCAAAGTGGACGTCGATCAGAAGAAGATGGAAGCCACGTTGCGCAACACGTCCAAGGAAGCGGTTGCTGGTGCGGTCGTTAATTTCTACTTCATTGGCAAAAGCGCCGGTGCTCCCGAGCCCAAGGTTCTGGATAAGGACAGTAAAACCCAAGATATTGCTCCAGGTACTCCGGTTGTCGTAGAGTCCAAGGTGGCCACTGCCACGTTCACCCCAGCTCACCGCACGCAGCCCGCAAAAGGATCAACGGATAAGCCTGAAAGTGTGAAAGCGGCCGGTGATAAGTTTGCGGGATGGGCCGTTCAGGTCATGTCCGGAGCGGAGATCCTCGCGGAAGCTTATTCCAGCCCGGCGATGAAAGCCGTGGTTACAGCGACTCCCGCTCCTTAACAGGGGCGACCGTTAGGAAGAGCCGGTGAGTTACCTCGTGGATCACCGGCTCTGCCAGTGTTGCGGAGCTGCCGCCGTTCCGGTAGCCTCGCGAAGTTGAATACTTTCTATTCAGATTTCGATACCGCGCTTTTTGCCGGTTGCGGGCCGGAGGATGTCTTTCGTTCGCCGTTTGAGGTGGAGCGCGATCGGGTGATTTACACCGCGGCTTTCCGGCGGCTTCAGGCGAAAACGCAGGTCTTCCTTTCGGGCGAATATGATTTTTATCGGACGCGGCTGACTCACTCGATTGAGGTGGCGCAGATTGGGCGCTCGCTTTGCCAGTTTCTGAAGCGGAAAGGCGATCCGCTCAGTGAAACATTTTTCATCGATCCGGATTTGGTGGAGGCGGGCTGCCTCGCCCATGACCTAGGACATCCGCCCTTCGGACACGCCGGCGAACGCACGTTGCATCGGTTGATGTCGGCGCAGTTTGGGGGATTTGAAGGCAATGCGCAGAGCCTGCGAATGATCGCACGCACCATTTACAGCGGTGAAGCCGGGCGGCGCGGATTGAATCCCACACGCGCGTTCGTGGACGGCATCCTGAAATACAAAACGCTCTTCTCCGAGGCCGGCACCGCCAAGAATCATTACGTTTACGACGCCGACGCCGAGCTGGTGAGCTGGGTTTTGGGCGGTCGCGAATGGCCTGAAGCTCTCGCTCCGGGCAAAGGACGAAATGGTCTCCGCAGCATCGAGTGTCAGATCATGGATTGGGCCGATGACACGGCTTATTCCCTCAACGATTTGGTTGATTGCATCAACGGCGGATTTCTGCCCTTGGAAATAGTGGAATCCTGGGCCGCAAAACAAAACCTTTCCGCCCTTGAAGTGAAGGCGCTGGAGATCTTGCTCGACGTGATCCGTTCGCGGCGGCCGGAGCCGGTCTTCGGCAAAAAAGTCGGCGACTACATCCACGCCGTGCATCTAGTGAGCTCCGACGGTTTTCTGAGTAATCTCACCAACCGACACGCGTTCAGGCTGGTCGTTAACAACGAGATTCGGGAAGAGGCCGAGTTTTACAAACGCGTTGCGCGAGAGTTGGTGTTCTGGAGTCCGCAGCTGCGGCAGTTGGAGCACAAAGGAGATCGGATTCTGGAGAAGGTGTTTGAAGCATTTCTCGGTTTCGCGCTGAATCCAGAATCGGTAGATTTTTCGCTCTTTCCAGCAGGTGTAGAGAGAGCTGTGCGGCTGGAATCCCAGCCGGAAAAGCGCGTGCGCGTGATGTGCGATTACCTCGCGGGAATGACTGATGGCTTCGCCATCCGCACCTACAAACGCTTGTTTGATCCAGACTTCGGATCACTCATGGAGATCTAGTCGGTGCGATTGATGATGCTGAGGCCTTCGCCAAAGCTGGACTTTGAGATGGACCGAGAAGCACGAAGTTTCTCACTGGCAGGGTGTTCCATCGAGGGAACATTAAAGCTCATCCGCTGACCGTCTCGGATGACTTCCACTGGGGTCTCTTCGCCAGCCGTGAGGAAAAACGAGCCGTTCAGAACGTCCTCGGGTTTGCTGACGATCACCCGCCCAATGCGCACCAGCGTGTCGCCTTTCTGAATCCCAGAATGAGCTGCTGGAGTCTCTGGTCCCAGTTGATCAACAAGCGCGCTGGAGCCTTCTTTTGCCGACTCGGAGCGGGAGACCGTAATCCCGATCCACCCATGCTTCACCTCGCCGTAACGAACATAGTCGCTGCGGACCTTTTCCGCCGCTTCGATAGGGAGAGCGTAACACGCCGATCCTCCGTCGATTCCGCTGATTAAAATGCCGACGACCTCGCCTTTCGTGTTGATAAGCGGAGCGCCGCTTTCGCCTCGTTGCACAGAGACGTTGGCGCGGATATGGGTGGTCGTGAAGTAGCGGCGCAAATACTCGAGATCGAAGCCGGCAACGAACCCCAAGGTGGGCGTGATGGGCAAATCCATCGGGTAGCCCACGGTGATGACGGGTGAGGCAATCGTCAGATCCGCCGATCTCCCGATTGGCAGAAACGAAGTGCTTGCATCGACCTTCAGCAACGCGATTCCACTGCGAGCATCCGCCAAAAGCCGCTTCGCGGTGTAGGTCTTCCCGCTCGATTCCACCGTAATATCCTCCGAATCACCAGCGACAGCATACGTCGTGTAAATGGTGCCGTTCGGGTCGATAAAAAACCCGCTGCCGACGCAGCGACCGTGTTTGTCGTTGGCGCGAATCTTTACAACCGAGGCCTTGGTATTTGTAAAAACCGCCTGCACCGCTTCCGTCATCGACGAAAGGACATTCCCCTCTGCGCGGAGCTCCGATCCGCACCATCCGACTGTTGCTGTCAGCGTGAACGCGAGAAGGGATCGTGCAGACATGCCGAGAAACTAAGACAAACGAGCCTTAGAAACTGAAGGAAGCGTCGTGGCTCGCAGGGCGCGAATCGAGAATATAACGCGGATGCGCATCGGTATTTCCGGCCTGGCTCCCTGTCGTTAGCTGCGATTGGACTTCGAGATCCGACAAGTCCAGAGGCGAGTTCAAGGCGAGCGCGGGGCGGGAAGCAGAAACCACCGTGGCGGTCTGAGGAGCAGCGGCCACCAATTGGCTGCCCGCGTCAGTCGGCTGCCAGCCGTTTACCCCAAAGGCGATGGCTCCAAAAACGGCCAGAGTCGTTGCGTAAGCGTAACGCGGAACAGTGAACCCTTCGAGCATCTCTGAGAGCTTCTCCCACACGGCGGCAAGGCCAGTTTTCCGGGAAGCTTCCCAGCGTTGACGACGATGAAACTCCTTCAAGAACCGCTCGCCGTATGCTTCGAAACCCTGCGGGGGCTGCTCGTATTTTTTGAGGCGTAAGAGAGTCTGCAGTTCTTTGAATTCGTCGTCCATGTGTCGTGATAGTTTAGTTTTTGCGAAATTCTTCGAGGTAGTTTTGCAGCTGGCGATGCGCGTAGAAAAGCCGGGAGCGAACCGTCCCTTCAGAGACATTCAGGATCTTACTAATCTCGGCGTGTGGCATTCCTTGAATATCGAACATCGTCACAACAGCTCTGTGCTCGTTCGACAGCTTCTGCATGGCCATGTTCAATCTCTGCTGCAACTCCATGAGATCATTCTCCCGCACCGGATTGGAGCTCGCAGTGAGTTCGATGAACTCCTTGTCGTTCTGAATGCCGGCATCGACGTCATCGAGGCTCATGTGAAAACGACGACCGCGTTTCTTAAGGAAATTGATCGTCATGTTCACCCCGATGGAGTGGACCCAGGTATAGAAACTGGATTTCCCCTGAAACCCGCCGATCGCCCGGTAAGCCTTCGCGAAAATGTCCTGCAAAAGGTCGTTCGTGTCCTCGTGGTTGGAGGTCATGTTATAGACCAAGCCGTAGAGGCGCTGCGTGTATTTACGCACCAACTCATCGAAAGCCGTCGCGTCACCTGCCTGAGTGCGGGCCACGAGCAAAGCGTCTTCTGTGGGTGCGGCAGTCGGTTCCATGCGTTCCGCACGTTTCGGCGCGGCAGCGGAGATTGGCCGTGCCGTTAGGAGATTTCCAGAAAATACGGACGCAGTCACAGTTCGGGGGCGGAGGAATAAACGAGGCGTGTTTTCACCGACGGGTTCGACAGCACCCGTGACGAGACGTTCAGAAAATCATCTCGCGGCTAGAGAAGTTTGCGGGCGAGTTTGTTGCGGAGTTGCTCCCGCACAAACTCCGCGTTGTCCACGCCGTCGTTCTGGAAGCCGGGCATAAGCGCAAGCCAGTCGTAAACCGCCGCCGCTTTTTCATGTGGGAGAATGGGCGGCATCGCCAGCACCCGCTCCAAGGCAGGGACCACTTTTCGCGCAATGACGCTCGTCATGATGTCGCACGCCTGACTGCCCGCTTTGCTTTCGAGCAGTTCGTTGGCCGGCGCGCTGTTCTCCGCGAACGCCTCTTTGTAGATCGACATCGCATCCAGAGTGATGACTTCCGTTCGCGGGAAAAAGCTCGTCATCAGATTCCACGGATCGCCGCCTTGATCGCCGCCTTTCCGGAAATCCGTCCGCAGCAGCACCGAAGGAATGTCCGCAAACTTCGCGAAGAGAAATTCCACCACCGTCCCGGAGTCGAGTTCCGGCCCGTCGTAATGGAAAAGTCCCACATCGCAGCCCAGGCACGTGCGAATGTCCTGATCACGAATCGAATGCGCCGTCGTCTCCCGTTGCTCGAGGTTTTGCGGCACGATGGAGACAAATTTCCCTCCAGATAGCCGATAGATTTCCTCGGCGAGCAGCACATTTCCGTAGAGATGTTTGGCGCTGAAAAGTTCCCCGGCGAAATAGATCGAGTAGCTGCTGGATGACATCCCTCAACTCAACGGGAAAACGGAACCGCCGCCAAGTTGGAAACCGCGGGCGGTTCAGGAGGAAATCTCCTATTTTCCCGAAACAAAGGCGTTGCGGTCCGGGACGAAACCGATAAAACTGGCCGAACTATGGGTCGTCAATGGCTGCAAGCCAAAAGAGAAGTCGTCAACCAGAAGAAGGGTCAGGTTGTCGGGAAACTGGTTAAGGAAATCATGGTCGCGGCCAAGCTGGGCGGCCCCGATCCTGATGGAAATGCGCGCCTGTTCACGGCGATCGAGAAAGCCCGTCGGGCATCTGTGATGCGGGATGTCATCGAGCGCGCCATCAAAAAAGGTGCGGGCATCGGCGGCGAGAAGCTCACTCTGGACCACATCGCTTTCGAAGGATACGCCCCGCATAAAGTGCCGGTGATCGTCGAAGTGATGACCGACAACAGCAACCGCACCGCACCCGAAATCCGGCTTCTTTTCAAAAAGGGCCAGCTCGGCACTCCGGGCAGTAACAAATTTCTCTTTGATCACGTCGGCCTCGTGGAAGCCTACCAATCCGATGCCAGTGTGGATCTGGAAGGCATCGCCATCGAAGCGGGTGCCAACGAAGTCGAGCCGCTCTCGCACGAGCAAAACGACGACGTGCCGGCAGATGCGACGGGTGCGCGCTTCATCACGGACCGGACCGAAACCGCTGCCGCTTCTAAATGGCTTGCGACCAACGGCTGGACCGTGATCACGAGCGAAGTTGGCTACACTGCGAAGCAGTTTCCAACGTTAAGCGAGGAACAGATGGCGGAAGTCGGTGAATTTCTCCACGCGCTCGACGAGCACGACGACGTTCACCGCGTCTGGGCAGCGATCCGTTAGTCAGTCGGGTCTGCGGACTCCTGAACGGAGGACGACATGTGTCGCGTCGAGGATGAGGGAGCTGTCGTCGTCGTCGAAGAACTTGACCACTCGCGTCTGCTTCGGGCTAATCTACGCGTGCTCCGGAGAAGCAACGCGGCAGCTCTGGCCTCTGCTCATTACAATCAAAACGGCGAAAACGGCTGCGCGTTGCTAAACTAGCAAAAAGGGTTCGGATCTTCGAGCGCATCTCACACCATGTAGGGTCAGCAATCCCCTCTCCATGCGCTGACTTACAAGCCCCGAAAGCGGGCGAGAGCAATCCCGATCAGCACCGCACCGGCGACGATGCCTCCGATGCTGGCCAGCTTCAGCCTACCCGCTTTTTCTGTAACCCAGCCGATGCCGTCTCGCAGGAGGTATGGTTTACCCACCATGAAGAGTGCGGCCACGATCCAGACATAAGCGAGTGTGACCAGCGGCAGGCGCAGCGGATCGTGATTGAGAAACGCCGCGTCGAGCACAATGCACGCGACGAGCAGGCCCAGCATCCCAAGCGCCCGAACAGCCAAAAACTCCGGCACGAAAAACAGCGTCAGCAGATACGCAATCGGCACCAGCGCAATCAGCATCGGGCGCTTGCTCGTAAATTCCCCAAGATCCATCGTGATCATCAGCCACAGCGACCAAGCCGCCGAGATCGTCAGCAAAAGAAAGCCCCATCCCTTCGAGCGCGGGAATTTCTTCAGCGGAGCCACCAACGACGGCCCCGCCGCCAACGCTGCGCCGTGAGCAAGAAGCAGCACAATTCCGACGACGAGCTGCGTGATAAAGAGGCTGGGATGGTAGAGCATGAAAAAGGCGGCACGGGCCAACGAAGGTTAGCCGTGGAGAATGGCCGGGTCGCCGTAAAGCGTAAAGCCCGTAGAGCGGGTGATATCCACCTCGAAAAGCTGCCCCACGTGACGCGGCGCACCTTCGAAGACCACGATCTTATTTCCACGCGTCCGCCCGGAGAGCCGGTCCGGATTGTTCTTGCTCGGGCCTTCGCAGAGAATCTCCACCCGCTTGCCCACCAGCTCATCGGTTTTCCGCCGCGCCGTCGCATTCACAGATTCCAACAAGTTCTGGTTGCGCCATTCCTTCACTTCCTCCGAAAGCTGATTGCCCATCTCGGCAGCCGGCGTGTCCTTCCGCTGCGAGTAACGAAAGACAAACGCATTATCAAATTGCACCCGGTTCACCAAATCCCGCGTCGCCGCGTAATCCTCGTCCGTCTCGCCCGGGAAACCGACAATCACGTCCGTCGTGATCGCCATGTCCGGCTTCGCCGCGCGAATTTTCTCCGTCAGCGCAAAAAACTTCTCCGCCGTATAAGTCCGGTGCATCGACTTCAAAATGCGATCCGAGCCGGATTGCAACGGCAGATGCACATGCTCCACCAGCTTCGGCAGGTACGTAAACGCCTTGATCAAATCATCCCGATACCCAATCGGATGCGGTGAGGTAAATCGAATCCGCTCCAGCCCTTCCACCGCGTGCACCGCTTCCAACAACTGCACAAACGGGCTCTTTCCATCCACCTTCGGAAACTCGTGACGCCCAAAAAGATTCACGATCTGTCCGAGCAGCGTCACTTCCTTCACGCCTCGCGCCACCAACCCACGCACCTCCGCCACGATATCCTCGATCCGCCGACTCCGCTCCGGTCCGCGCGTCGCCGGCACAATGCAAAACGTGCAATGCATATTGCAGCCTTGCATGATCGAGACAAACGCCGTCGCCTGCCCCTCTTTGAGCATGTGATCGCGAATGGCGCTTTGCGAATCCGCCTCCGGCTCCACCTCCAGAATCGTGAACCGCGGATCATCCATCTGGTCCGCCTCCCGGCGCAAATGAGCCGCCTGCTTTTGCTGCCAAAGCTGCTCCACGTGATCCGCTACGGTGTGAAATTTCTGCGTGCCCACCACTAGATCCAGATGCGGCAGATCACGGAAAAGATCCCCTCCCCGGCTCTGCGCCATGCATCCCAGCAGGCCATAAACCACCGGTTTCTCCGCGCTCAACCCCCGCAGCATGCCCATTTTTCCAATCGCCTTTTGCTCCGCCATGTCGCGCACGCTGCACGTGTTGAGCAACACCACATCGGCCTCGAGTTCCGCCTTCGTGAGGGCGTGCCCCCGCGCCACGAGCATCTGGGCGACTTGCTCGGAGTCGCGCTCGTTCATCTGGCAGCCGTAGGTTTTAAGGTAAATTTTCGCCATTGGAAGAACTCCGAAGTTTCGGAAATCAGGACGCGCAAGCTACCCGAGACTCCTTCTTGCAGCAAGCAGACGTTGCAGTCGCTGCATCCGCAGTGAAAACGGGCACCGTTGTCACATACACAACGCGTCCTCTCCGGCTCGTGACCGCCCCTCATGAAAAACGTAATCCTCTTCCTGGCTCTCCTCGCTCCCCTCACCTTTACCCGCGGAGCAGGCCCAACCGACCGCCCGGACTGGCTGAAGCAACTTCAGGAGTGGGATGTAAAAAAAGTGCAACCCCCTGCGCCTCCGGCAGATCCAGCGGGCTTCTTTGGGCTTCGTGGCAAGGTCAAAATCGGCAAAGCGTCTGTCTTTGTTGATGGCGGCACCATCTTCATTGAGTTGATGGACGAGCACGGCGTCGAGCTGGTGGTGTTTCGCCGAGTTCTCCTCAGCTCCAAAGAACCCCAGCCGGTGGGCGTTCACTTCCGGGGACGTCTTGAGGGGAAATACTTCCTGGCCCGCGCGGGTGCCGAAGAACGAGCCCTTTTGGCGCTCCTCCAACAGACAAGGAATGACTCGTTCGTGCCGGATTTTTCGCCCGCAAACGCGGAAGAGCAGATTCGAGTGGCGGCATTGGATCGGATGATCCAGAGCTTGAGTTCTTAGCCCAACGGACCCAGATAGGAGAACACACGGCCGAGGCGACTCATACTTCATGTTCTCTCCCTTTCCCACAGCCCACCCTTTGGCGACAGCAGCCTGCCTTCTGATCCTCCGGGCCGGAACGATGCCCCTTGGGGAGGCATCGGAAATTGGTGATACCAGTGCTCGCCCGGGCCAAGCGACTGTGCAATCTCCTGCGCCTCTCGCTGATCCTGCAGGTTTCTTTGGGCTTCGGGGGAAGATCAAGATCGGCTCAGCTGCGGCTTTCCTCGACGGCGGGAGCGTCCTCATTGAGCTGATCGATGAACACGGCGCGGAACTGGTCGTCTCCCGTCGTGTGCTTCTGTTTGCCGAGCAGGCTGAGCCAGTCAGTGTGAGTTTCCGGGGCCGCCAGCAGGGCAAATACTTTCTTTCAAGCGGGGGGCCGGAAGAGCGCGCTCTGCTGGCACTCCTCCAGCAAGCCAAAAACGAGACCTACCTGCCAGACTTCACCCCAGCGAATTCGGAACGCTTTGAGCTGCACCCGATAATGACCATGATCCGCGTCCTGAAGGCTCACCTCAAGTTCCCGGAATAGAACAAGTGCGCTACTCAGGACAGCGCGCGCTTCAGCGCGTTTGGCGACGGAAATCCGCAGCGGAGAGCCGCTTCCTTCAGCGTGCCGCCGGCGGCCATCACGCCGCGAGCGGCCTCCAGGCGGAGTCCACGAAGGTAAAGGGCGGGCGGAACTCCTGTGTTTTGAGCGAACAAGCGGGAGAAATGTTCGCGGCTCAACCCTGTTTGCACAGCGAGTTCCTTGATCCCGATGGGCTCACGAAAACGGCTTTGGCAGATGCGCATGGCCTTTTCCACAGGGTCGGCATCGCGGCGCCCGGGCATTTCGACGAGGCGTTTCCATTCCATGAGAAACAAAAAACACGCGCTCGTGGCATCGCTTGGTTCCTGCACCACGCGCCGTTCGGCTTGGGCGACGAGGCTGTTGAAGAGCGCGTTCGCCGACGACGTTTCCGGAAGCGACAGCACGGGACCGTGCATTTCGCGGAAGTCCTTAAATAGGCGCACGCCGAGGGATCCGTAGATTGTCAGCCAGCTAAAGTTCCAAGGCTCGCCCCCGTCGGCTGGAAAGCCGTAACTGCTCGTCTCCGGCACCATGGCGATGAAGGCGTGGTTCGGAGGCACCTGCCACGTGCGGTCGTCCCAGTAAAGCGTTCCGCAACCGGAGCGGGTGCGCTGGATGATCACGAAAGGATCATTTGCCCGTCGCTGATTATCCCAAAAATAACGCGGCGAATGAGCTGTTTCGCTGGCATTGCCGAGAGGCATGGCGATGTGCAGCGAATCTGAGGGGAGACTCATCGACGCGAGAATATCACAAAATAGAGGTTTGTCGTCACAGGAAGCGGCTTGGCTTTTGCAGGACCTATTGCATCTTTTGGCGAATGGGCAGACCGATGACATCACACTGTGAGGCAAAGCGAGCGGCGTTTACCGCGGTGGGCGAACCTCGAATTGGGCATTCCGCAGCGGATGCGGTCTGGGTCAGACGTCCCTTCTTCTAATCTTCATGTCCTCGCTTCCTGCCGCAGCACCTGCCTCCGGTTTCAAGGTGCTCGTTTCTCTGATGCGCCGTCACCCGCGGAAGCTGGTGATCATTTTCATCCTCGCCTTCCTCGCCAGTTTG
>DASVRZ010000134.1:0-16137 GCA_036388355.1 Chthoniobacterales bacterium
TCCATGTCGTTGCCATTCCAAGGCTGACCGGAGCGTCCGTGCCCGCGCCGATCATGAGCAATGCATCGGCAGCCATGCGAAGCCAGGAAGAGCATCTGTGCTTCCCAGCTATCGGAAGAGAGCGGCCAGCCGTGGCTGAAGACAACCGGTTGGCCGGAGCCCCAGTCTTTGTAGTAGATTTGCGTTCCGTCTTTGGTGGTGATCATAGGAGTGTGGAGTGCTAGTTTTTCGGTTTAGTGGCTGGCGAGCGGAGCTGCTTCAGCGCCCCAGTGCGCAACGGTTTCGGTGACGAAGTCAGCGTAGCTCCGAGGCGCGTGCCCCACCGCCTTCTCGAAGATGCTCGCATCGGTCGGTTCCGCGATGAACCCGCGTTCCTGATAGCCCTGAAACATCAACCGCATGTCGAACGGCAGCCAGGCAGAGCCCATCACCCCGCGCATCTGCGACTCCCATTCATTCAAGTCAGGATTCGAATATTGGATCGGCTGGCCCAACGCATCCGACCAGTTTGCGGCAGCCTGCGGGCCGCTGAGAGGCTCCGGGCCATTGATGTTGTAGGTCTTGTTGTGATGCCCCTTCTCAGTGAGCACGACGGCCGTGAGCTCGGCGATGTCGCGAGTGTCCACCGCTGAAATGCCTGCGAGGCCCAGAGGCATGGGATAGACGCCATAGTCCAGGATCGCCTGCCGCAGCATCACGTCGTTCTGGAAAATAGTTTGGCTTCAAGATCGTGTAAGAAAGGCCCGACTGGCGAATAGCCAGCTCGACCGCTGCCTTCGAAGCGAAATGCGGCACGCCCGGAAACCGCTCAGACTGAAAGACAGAATGGTAAACAAAATGCGCGACTTCTTTCTGCACCGCGAGGTTGAAGACCACGAGCGCCTGGGTCAATTCGTCAGGAACCACCCCGTTGAGCAGATAAACGCTATCCACCCCGTCGAAGGCGCGCTCGACCGAAGGAATATCGAGGAGATCTCCCCGAGCGATTCCCACGTTGTTTGGAAGGCCTGTAATGTTAGAACTTTCCCGCGCCAGGATTCGCAGGTCCGCCCCGCGTTCTACGAGTTCCTTCACAACAAGCGAGCCGACGCTGCCAGTTCCACCGATAATTAATGTCTTCATGATTTTGTTTGTTTAGCTGATTTAATATGACGTTTTCACTCTAGGAGCCGGACCGCACATCGCCCAATACTCTCTCTTTGGCCTTGCCCATACTTTTGCTTGGGGTCTAGGCTGGGACGATGGAACTCCGGCACCTCCGCTACTTCCGGGTCGTTGCCGAACAGGGAAATTTCTCCCGCGCCGCCGAAGCGCTTCATTACACGCAACCCGCCCTCAGCCGGACGATCAAAGACCTCGAGGAGGAGCTAGGCGTCTCCCTTTTTACCCGGGACTCCAACTCCGTTCGGCTCACGCCTGCTGGCGAGACGTTTTACGATGAAGTGCTCGACTGTCTCGCACGCATCGACCTAGCCGTGCGCCGCGTGGAGAATGGGGCCACCCGGGAGAGACTCAGAATCGGGTACACGCCGTCAATCGCGGCCGGCGTTGTACCTCCCGCCGTTGCGCGATTTCGCGAGGCGCGCCCTACTGTGCAGATCGAGTGGTTCGAACTTTCTGACGAGGCACTTTCCACTGAGTTACGCGCTTCCCGCATCGATGTTGCCGTCAGCGCGCTCCGCGCGGGAATCAACCATCGTGAAATCGAGTGGACCGAA
Source organism: Chthoniobacterales bacterium (assembly GCA_036388355.1). Taxonomy (GTDB): domain Bacteria; phylum Verrucomicrobiota; class Verrucomicrobiia; order Chthoniobacterales; family DASVRZ01; genus DASVRZ01. The sequence continues at coordinate 1,719 of DASVRZ010000134.1, forward strand.
GCCGGCTGGGAAACCACCACCCTGGTGCTACCGGTGGGCCATCCTCTCGCACGTCTCAAATCCATTTCCCCCAAACGCCTCGTCGGCGAGCCTCTCATTGGCTTCCACCGTTCTCTCTTTCCAGAGTATTATCGCTCCGTGCGGCGCAAGCTAACACCATTCGGCGTCACGCCCGACTTCGTCGAAGAAGCCAACGGCGTAATCTCGATGTTCGCAGCCATCCTTTCGCGCCAAGCCTCCGCGCTTCTTTCCACGGCGGTGGAAGAGTTCCTCCCGTCGCGCCTCACCATGCGCCCGTTTCGCCCCGCATTTCCTCCCGTGCCACTAGGCGTCGGCATGGGGAAAGTGGACGCCAAGCCGGACGCCGTCCTGCTGCGCCAATTCCTTACGGAACCATTCGCCGGATCGCGGTAGCCTAATTTGCGCGGCCGCCGTAAGATTTCACGTAGAGTTGAATCGCCCTGGTCAGGTACAATGTCATCGGTGCTGGTGATTGTGTGTGCACTCGACTTTGAAGTCACCCTGGTGCTCCTGAAACCGGTAGGGTGAAGCGCTGTAGTGAGCGACGAAGCCCGTTCGGTTCTTGTCGACGAAATCAGTCCCCTTGTAGTGCTGAGTCAGGCGCGTGTGGAATCCCAACTCGGACGGACAGAAATGGACTTCGGACCACTCGGGCAAGAAGCCGTTGGCAACCAAGTCAGGAATAGTCCGAGGCCACTGCCCATATTTTACGCGGAACATCCCAGCCCGTTCTTGCAGAGCAGATTGATGGACTTTTGTGCATACAACCCAGGCTCCCTTTGCCTCGCCGAACTCACGCTCCGCCCGCTGAACCCGGAATACCAGATGCGCAACACCAACACCTCCGAAGAAGAAGGCTGAGACTATTGCGGCCTTGGTCCAGTTTGTCCGAGACTCCAAGTAAATCAAGAAGTGGAAGGAGTTTTGCGTGAGCCTGCATCAGGGAGTCGGAGCAGGCACGAGCATAGGTGATCGTAAGCGGGGCGCAATTCCTTCTTTAGCGCCTGTTGCTGCTTCTTACTACGCAACCGCGCGCTTTGAAAACCACGCGTGGATGAAGAGTGTTTGGAAGAACAACACCGGGGGCTCGAAGCCACCGGCTGCGATGATTGACTCGATCTCCCGTGGCGTCAAAGGCGCGAGATGATCACTCCAGGCTGCACGCATCCTAGCGATGTCCTCTTTGCTCCAGCCAGAGCCTCCGAGCATTCGTAGCCAGACTCGAAACAGGCTTTCGTGAACCTCTGGTGCCGTGCCCAGAACCAGATCGGAACTCACTAGGATTCCCTCGGGCCGAAGGCGCTGCGCGATCTGACCAAAGAAGCGACTCCGCTCTTGCGTGTCTTTCAGAAACTGGGAGACCAATAAGCAAGTAGCCGCGTGGAACGGCTCAGACGCAGGCAGAGAGTCCAGATAGCCTTCGTGAAACGTGCAGCGCGAGGCAACGCCGTTCTTCTCCGCCTTCTCGCGGCACACGTCTAGCATCGCAGACGCAGGCTCGACCGCCGTGAATTGCCACCTAAGAAAGGTTTTCGCCAGAGCGATCATTTCGGTTCCGGTTCCTACCCCGACGCAGAGGATTCGTGCATCCACTGGAAGCTCAGCAAAAATCAGGCACATCAATGAAAACAGCGCATCCCGCCCCGGAGCCCAAAGAGCGGTTTTCTCATCATAGGCTGCCGCCATTTTTTCGTCGAAGAGGATAGGTGATTGGTGATCTGGCATGCTGAAGGGAAGGAGTCGGACCTTTGAAGTCCGTGGATTATCTAAAGGTCATAGCGTTCGCGAAAGAAGTCGTAGGCTTCGTTGATCTGCCGGGCTTTTTCTTCCGCGAGGTCCTGAAACTCTTTCCCTAGGTGCTGAACTTTGTCCGGGTGATATTTGGCGGCCATTTCTCGGTAACACCGCTTTAGGTCAGCCTTGGTCAGTTTGCCAGTGAGGCCTAGCACCTTGCCGTAGTATTTCTCATCTTTAGAGAGGGGAAATGCAGAAGGGCGATAGGTGTTGTTGGTGTTTTCGCTCTGGCCGCGGGAGTTGTTAGTATCGGCACTTCCCGCATCCTCGGCTGAGGGTCTTGTGGGGTTGTTGGCTTTCTTGCGGGAGACGATGGCTAGAGCAGAGCGAATGGCCGCGATAACCACGATGAGGAAGGCTCCGCTAAACAATAGCGCGAGGCCTGTTTTCATCCCTGCGGGTAAATAGTTCTGGAGGCGAGAATTCACCGATGGCGAGGGGGACGGCACCTTTGACACAGCGGGAGCGAGGTTGCCACCGCGTGCGCGGGGCAAGTCGCTAGAAGCTGATGCCAAGCCTGTCCGAGCGGGCTGCTGCGCCGATTGGGTGGCTCCCAAACCTCGCGGATCACGGGGTGGCTCGCCCTGCGGCTTTTGCACTCCTCTTTGCCGTTTCTCCTCGGCGACTTTCGCAGCCTGTCGCGTCTGCGCTCGACGTTCTCGTTCTTCGTGCTGCTTCTGCGCTGTCAGCCGACGAAACCACTTGTCATAGGCCTCTTGCCCGGCCTGTTGTGGCGAGCGCCGCGCTTTCGGATCGTATTCGAAATAATCCTGAATATCCTGCGGCAGGTCGCGGAAATCGATATTCACCGTGTTGCCAGCGTGAGCGATCTGAATCCCGGAAGGCGTAACGTTCTGGATGCGAGCATTTCGATACGTTTTCCCGGTGCGAGTCTGGATATCGAGTGCGATCGCGCTCGGGGTTGAGATGACGAGAAAGCACAGACTGGCACTTAAGGCCATGCGCACGGATTTCCTCGTCATTGACGGTATTTAGCATTGTTCAACGTCTCCCGCGACAAGAGCTTACTGGCGGCTGGAACGCTGAACAAAAAAGGCGCGCGGATTACCCACGCGCCTTTTCTGTTAAAGGAATGAATTATTTCCCGTAAGTGTCTTTGTCGTCGGCTTCGAGCCAGTCGAAGAGTGAGGTGGTGGCGGGGTCGAGACCTAGCGCGCGGCATTGTTCGTCGAACCAGGCACCTTTTTGTGGGTCGCCGTGCATGGTGGCCTTTTCCATGCTGTCGGACCATTGCTTGATTTCCTCGGGTGTTTTCGGAATGCCGTGAGAGTCGAGATAAATGACGATGTCTTCGTCGGAGGCGCCGGACTCCAGGGCCTTGCGAACGGGAGCGTATTCGACGCCTTTCCAGTCGAGCAGCATGTGGTCGAGCGGGCAATCGGTGTGGTAGCCGCCGATTTTGCCAACGATGTCTGCACGAGCTTTATCGGTCATGCGGGCGAGGATGGCGTAGTCGCCGGTGCGGTGGCGTGGGCTGGTGGCGGGTTCTTGGGTGAGGTCTTTTGCTTGGATGCTCATAGTTAGTTGGGTTGTGTTTGTTTTATTTGGTAGTGAATAGAAATCCCCCCCTACGTTCAGGCGGGCCTGGAGTTCGCGAGCCTTGAATGTGTGAAAAGATACGTATCTTGGGTAATCTGGGACGGTGTGCTCGATCCGCAGGTGACCTGAGAACCACCCCATCCGAATCGTTAGGCGGGCGATGGAGGCCGCTGCGAATGTTAGTTTCCGTGTTGGACAATGCAAAATTAGTTCCCGTCTCGGACTTCAATGGTGCCGCTCGGCCAGGGAGCATTGATTGCCCACATAGCATTGCGGCCGACGGTGTAACCGCCTGCCTGTTTGAAGACCGCGCCCGTTTCGTTCAATTGCAAAAGTTAGCACCTACGAATAGAGGTATTCGTCGTAGCGATCTCGCTGGCGGGGCAGAGTCTTCGTCGGGCCGTTTTGTGGGTCCTGCACTTCGGGATACTCGAAGATGTCGCCTTCGTAGTTTCGAATCACGATCCGCTCGTGATCGTGATGCAACACGTAGCCAGGATTGATCGGCACTTTGCCGCCGCCGCCGGGGGCGTCGATGACGAATTGCGGCACCGCATAGCCGGTGGTGTGGCCCCGCAGGCCTTCGATGATCTCGATGCCTTTGGCAACGGAAGTCCGCAGGTGCGTGGAGCCGTTAATGAGGTCGCACTGGTAGATATAATACGGGCGGACGCGGCACATGAGGAGTTTGTGCACGAGAGCTTTCATGACGGGCAGCGTGTCGTTGACGCCTTTCAGCAGGACGCTCTGGTTGCCTAACGGAATGCCATGGTTCGCCATGAGGGCGAGAGCGTCGCGCACTTCGGTGGTGAGCTCGCGTGGATGATTCGTGTGAATGCTAACCCAGAGAGGATGATATTTTTGCAACATCTGGCAGAGCTTCGGCGTGATGCGTTGCGGCAGAAAAATGGGCACGCGACTGCCGATACGCAGAAACTCGATGTGCTCGATCTTCCGCAAGCGGCTGAGGATGTATTCCAGTTTGTCGTCGGAAAAGAGCAGCGCGTCGCCGCCTGAAAGGAGCACATCGCGGATCTCCGTATGCTGCTCGAGGTATTGGAACGCCTGCTCAAAATCGGTGTGCAGCTCCTGCTCGCCGACGCCACTAACCACCCTGGCTCGGGTGCAATAACGGCAATACGAGGCGCAGCGATCCGTGACCAAAAAGAGGACGCGATCGGGATAACGATGGACGAGCCCCGGCACGGGCATGTGGCTGTCTTCCCCGCAGGGATCCGCCATGTCGTAGGGCGAGGTCCAGCTTTCCTCCACCCGCGGAACGACCTGACGCCGGATCGGGCAATCGGGGTTTTCCCGCTCGATGAGGTTGAAATAATGCGGCGTGACGGCGAGGGCGAGCTTGTTTCCAGAGAGGAGAACGCCAGCCCGTTCCTCTTGAGAAAGAACGAGGTGTTTCTCCAATTGCGCCAGCGTGGTGACGCGATTTTTCATCTGCCATTTCCAGTCGTTCCACTGCTCGGGAGTCGCTTCGGGCCAATAGCCAGGAGTGTGGGAGACAAACTTCTTCTCGGGCAAAATCTCCGAGGGAGCCACCGATTGTTCTATATTCATCGAATTACGAGCAAAGTAAGTTAGCGCAACCGATTGTCAATGCGCACGTGAGCAGGCTTGCATGCATGAATCGCTTCGTAGCGCAGGCCGGATTTGCTTTTTGAACACCTTTGGCGATTCTCCTGTCTCCTGCTTAAAAAAATGGTTTCACGTCGCTTAACTTCTCTCATCCTGGGAGGAATTCTCCTTTTCCCGCTGCTGCCTGCTCCCGTCCACGGCGCTGCTCCCGGGGATCTCGTCCGCCAGCTCAACGAGGCTTACATCAACGTCTTCGACAAAGTGTCGCCGTCGGTGGTGGTCATCGAGATTGAGAAAACGGGCACGAGGGATCCGCGGTCGCCGCTGGATCTCTTCGGGCTCACCCCAGCTCCCGACGCAGACGCCGATTCGCGTCCGCTCACGCCGGAATTGAGCGAAGGCTCCGGAATGATCGCCCGCCCGGATGGATATATTTACACCAACAGCCATCTGGTGGATCCCCGCGCGAAAATGACTGTAAAGCTGAAGGACGGGCGCTCATTTACGGCCAAAGTCATCGGGAATGATCCCATGTCCGACATCGCGGTGCTCAAGATCGAGGCGGAGAATCTACCAACGGCGGAGTTTGCCGACAGCGACGCGGTGCGCGTGGGGCAGATCGCCTGCGTGATCGGCGCCCCTTACAATTTCACCTACTCCTTCACGACGGGCGTGATCAGCGGCAAAGGCCGGGGCAAAGAGCAAAATCAGCACTTGCTCAGCAACCGCTGGGGAGGCTTGTTCGAGGATTTTCTCCAGACCGACGCCTCCATCAATCCCGGCAACAGCGGCGGTCCCCTGCTCGATATCGAAGGCCGCGTGGTGGGCATGAACACGCTCATCCAAGGCATCAACAAAGGGTTGGGCTTTGCGGTTTCCTCCAACCTGCTGCGGAAGATCGGAGACGAATTGATCGCCCACGGCAGGATTCGGCGTCCGTGGCTGGGCCTCGGCATTCAGTCGGTTCAGGATATGAATCCGCGCCCGGGCAAATCGAAGCATCCTACGGAAGGCGTGCTCATCACGAGTTTGTCAGACGATGGCCCCGCTCTGAAAAGCGACCTCCGCCCTAACGAAGACATCATCCTGAAAGTGGACGACGTCCCGATCAAGGAGAGCGTTGATCTGCAACGCGAAATCCAGAGCAAGCAAGTCGGCCAGACCGTGAAGCTAACCGTGTGGCGCGACGGAAAAGAAGTGACCGTTCCTGTCGCGACCGGAGAGATGCCTCCGAATCTCCAAGCGGGAGCGGCCGACGAGGACGAGACCCTTCCGCCGCCCAACGCGCCTTCCACCGAAGACACTCCCGACGAAGATCGCCCGGAGCCGATCCCGCCCGATGCCGACGCTTCCGAGAAGAATCCGCCCGGCCTGGGTATGGAGGTGCAAGTGATCACCCCGGAACTCGCCGAGGCCCGTAAACTGAAAGCCAAGACCGGTCTGATCGTCACCGAGGTGACCCCGAAAAGCGAGGCTGCGGTGGCTGGAGTTCAGGTCGGCGACGTCATTACCGAGGTCAATTCACAGCCCGTCAGCGATGAGGCGACCTTCTTCAAAGCTTTGGAGAATAAGGATAAAGCGAAGGGCACATTGCTCCTCGTGGAACGAGAGGGAGGGAATGCATTTCTAGTGCTAAAACCAGCTGAATAACGCGAAAAAGATACGGCCCTTGTTACGCTACACCGCGAATAAAATTCGAGGCTTCCCATCATGAACCAGAAAATTATTCAGCAAATTGGCCGCAGTCAGCGGATCAGTATTATCAACTTGCTCAAGCGGAGTGAAGGGATGGCCGTGGCCCGTATGTCCGAGAAGCTGGGCATGAGTTACATGGGGGTTAAACAGCACTGTTTGTCGCTTCATCGGCAGGGTTATCTCACCACCAAGCGGGCTCCTCAATCCACCGGACGCATCGGTCGTCCGGAGCTTTTTTATCTTCTCACGCCTAAGTCGTTAGAGCTCTTTCCGGAGGCGGCGAATCCCTTCACCATCGCGCTGCTGGATGCCGCCAATTCCCTTTACGGCGCGACGGCTGCCGAGAAATTGCTTTTCAAGCTGTATCAATCGGAGACCGCCCGCCACGAGGCAAAAATCAAAGGCGAGACCCCTGCCGAACGCGCCAAGTCGCTGGCCAAATTGCGCGACGCAGATGGCTATCTCAGCGAATTGGTGACGGAGAACGGCACGAAGAAAATCATCGAGCATCACTCCCCGCTCATGGACCTTCTGGAAGTCTATCCTAACATTGCGAAGATGGAGGAAGAGATGTTCCGCAAACTTCTCCGCACCGACGTGAAACGCACGTCCAAAAAAGACGCCGGCCAGTTTGTGGCCGAGTTCGTGTTAGCTTAGTTGAGCGCCAGCCGACGGTTACTGGCGCCGCGGGTTCACTCTAGTCGGAAAGATCTCCGCGCCGAACGCGCTCGTAGTGTGAAAGGAACAGGAAGTCCCGCATTGCGGACAACGCTGGAGCCGCGTCCAGCTTCCCGTCTCTGAATCGGCGAGCACAGGTTGCTGGTGGGAACCGAATAACACCCAAAGCTTACGTTCAGGAGATCGGCAGTCCGTGCAGTTCATGATGTTAGACGACATGGTTGAGGTCAGAAGCCACTCACGATTATATCTGACGCCCTTGAGGTGCCCACGCTCGACGGGGTCGATGATTTCAACTCAGCATGTTGCTAGTAATTTCAGCGTCCTCTCGCGAGCGGTGCTGCTCGGAGGTGTCGCGGTCATTACCAATGAGGTACTGCGTAAATAGAACCATTCACCTCGAGGCTTCCACTTGCTGGCGGGTGCGCGTAGTCGAAAAGTTCCTTGTCGTGGAGTAAGAGCTTGCTCCCGGCGACGCCTAGACGAGCTAGAGTAGAATCGACATCCCAGCGAGCACGAACGACGAACTCGCGGTCGAGGAAGACAATGAACGTGTGTCGGCGAGGCGGCGGGGTAGCCTCGGACTCCAGAGCGGATGAAGAAAAGCCGTGCGTGTGAACCGGACCAAACGGGGCGTCACACTCGCCTACATACTCCGCACTCCGGAGGTAATAGACGGTGGACTCCTCTTTGGTCGTTCGCGACTGCAAAGGTGCTCCACTTCGGTTGGCGCTAGAAATAATGCGACGGAAAATGTCGGGAACAACTGGCATTGCGTCGTCGCCGAAGTCAGCGAATGCGACTGAAGCCGAACACAAGAGGGCTAGAGACGCGCGGTTCATAGAGTTGTGCGGAGGCGCCTGAACCCCCGCTAGAACGCTGGCGATTCGCTGTGGGGGCGGGTTTGGGCGCCGTCGGTTGGGATGGTGCCGCCGCTGGTGAAGATGCCTGTAGTGGAGTTGTTGCCGCCGGAGCCGGTGTAGTTTGGGTTGTTTGTGTAGATGTTTGCTTGGGATCCAGCGACCTGCACCTTGACCCCGTTTTGCACGGTGACGGTGTTAGCAGAGATCACTTTTTGCGCGCTGGCGTTGCCTAGCCGCGTATCGCCGGTGAAGACGATGGAGCCGTTGCTGCCGCCCGCGTAGAGCTTCAAGGTGGAATCTGCGGAAAGCTGGCCGGTGCCGATGAGGAGCTCTCCGCTGTCGCCGAGCGCACCGATTTTAAGGACATCGCCGCGGATTTCGGCATTGTTGTTGACCGTGATGGTGCGGCTTCCGTTGGTCCGAATGTCCACTTCGCCGCGGGTGGCGATCACGCGTCCGCCGTTGATGAGGATGTTCGAATTTAGGGTCTCGATGTTTATCCGGCCGGTGCTCTCATCGGGAGTGGCTGCGTTCAACAAGGAGAGCAGCTCGCCGGTATTGGAAATCTGCACGCCCGTGCCGCCGTTTCGGAAACTTGTCACGTTGATCGATCCTCCCGTGGCGCTGATGCGTCCGGAGGTTGCGTCGTCGGAGGCCACCTGGATGCGCGAGTTCACTTGCACAGAGCCAGTGCTGGATCGCAGGGTCACGGAGCCGCCTTTGCCGCCGTAGATGGGGTCGTCATTTGCGATGTCGGGCTTGTTCGGGCCGGAGTCCGCGAGGATGGGCATGTTGACCACTAAATCTCCGGTGCGCGTGCGGGCGGTGAATTCGCCGCCGTCGGAGCCTTCGCCAAATGTCCGAACGTTGGGCCGTCCGCGCAAGCTCGGGGCGCGATATTCGCCTGCACCTTCTCCCAAGGTGACGCCGTTCGGAAAGAGGGCGGTGTAAGAGCCAGCGAGGTCGGAATTTGGCGCGATGGAGGTGTCGGTGGTGACCTGATAACGATCCACCGCTAGGGCGCTGTCGCCGTCTTCACTGCCGATGTCCACGATCGAGATGGAGAACGTAGTGTTGCCCGCTTTCAGGAACGGCGTGACGTCTAGCTTGAGTGTGAGCCAGTCAGTGCCGGCGAGGAACCCGCCCACTTCGGAGCGCGCGAGCGGCGTGAGGCTCTCCCCGTCGGCCTGGAGTTGATCCCTCGTGATGGTGTATTCCACCGCCATGCCGTTGTTTCCAGTGATGAGGAAGGTGGCGGTGTCGTTGAAACTGAATCTTCCGTTGATCTCATCAGTCAGAAAGCGGTAATCGAGCTCAACGAAGGATCGAGCGTCGGGATTGCTCGGCGACGGGAGCTGAGTGACTCCGCGAGTTCCGGTGTAAGCCAAATCGTTAGGAGCCGTGCCACCGGTGGAAAGAACTGAGAACGTTCTTCCCTCCGTCGGACGAACGTCGGTGCCGCGAGAGGCCGCCATGATCCGTGCGAAGTTCGGCGTGCTGGTCGGCGCTGCGAGGATCTCGACAGTTTGGATGTTCCCAGGAAGAGCGGGATCGAAATCGGCAGCGCCGTCGCCGCCGAAGATGTCGGTGGAGCCCGAGAAAGTGAAGGCGGTGAGGTTCGCGTCCGGTGTCGGCGGCGGTGGTGGTGGCGTCGGAGGGGGAGGTGTCGGCGGCGGCGTTGGTGTAGGTGTTACGTCTGGAGGCGTTGGCGGCGGGGTAGGAGGAGGCGGCGTGGGGCCAGCTGTCGGCCCAGGTGTTGGCGTGGAGACGGGAGTGCTGAACGGTGTCGGCTGAACGGTGACAGGAAAACTATCGCGCCGGTGCTCGCGAGGCACGTCGTCGTTGCCAAGCTGGACGACTGTGCCGCGGCCGTTGATGAGCAGGTTTGTCTGAATGAGGTGCCCGGTGTGTTTCTTTTTTCGCTGCTCGTAAACTTCCTGAGTGATCAAGTCGAACTCCAGACGGCGACGGCGGCCGACCCACAGTGCGTTGTCGATGAGCTTGGAGGTTTGCAGGACGGTCTCGATGTCGAACTCCACCGATTCGGGGATGCTGTCGGCGTCGTCGGCCATGATGAGCATTTGCCCTGGCCCGAGAATGACGGATTCGCCGAGGCGGCCTTTCAGCCAGACTTTGAGCTGACCTTCCAAGACCATGGCTTTGATGTAGCCATGCGGCAAACGGCGGCGTTCGCGCTCGGATTTCTTCAACCGCTCCGGGACAACCGGCGTGGGCGTATGCTCGAGGAGAATGGTCGTGCCCGTGACGGCGGCCGTGACGGCGGCGGTTCGGATCGTCGCTCCGCCTGCGTTCTTCGGCACCTGCAGCAGGATGGTGCCTTGGTCGAGGTCCATGCTGCGGCTGCCGTCTTCAAAGTTGAAAATGGTGTTGGCGCCGAGGCGGGTCAAAGTCGAATCGGAGAAAACGAGTTCCGCACGGGATTTTTGTCCGGTGCGAACTCCCAGTTTTCCTTCGATGACGTCGCTCACAGCAGCGGGCCGTTCGCCCTGGCCGGGCTGAACGACTCCCACTTGATTAATGATCTGCGTGATCTCGGCTTTTTTGAGAGGTCCAGCGGAGAGCGAGCCAGAAAGAACTGCGAGAGCGGCCCAGGCGAGGAGTGGAGCTAAAGTTAGTCGTTTCACAAAAAGGTTCCCGGTTAGAATTTCCAGCTCAAGAAAGCACCGACACTGGTGTTGAGGGTTTCGTAGTCGAAGCCCCTGCGGTCGGAGTCGTTGGTCGTGCCGCCGATGGAGGCATTGGCGCTGAGCCATTTCGTAAGGTGGTAACGCGCCGTGAGCTGCACCGTCTGGTTGAGGTCCTCGCGGTCCACCTGCGTGTAATGGTAGTAAGCGAGGCGGTAGAGCAGGTTGAGCTCGAAGTTCCGCGCGAGCCGCACGTGATAGCCGCCGACGAAGGTAAACTCATCGCGTTCCGCTTGCTCGGGATCGCTCCAGCCCATTTCTGCGGAGCTAATCACGTAGAAATAATGCGCCCGACTGAGGATGAAATTCCGCGACAGCGTCAGTGTGAGCGTGCGGTTGGAGAAGACCTCATCCGAGTAATCGTCAGCCGTGAGCCGATTGTAGGCGAACTCCACTCCGGCATTGATCCCGTAGAGGAACCACAAGTTGTAGGAAAGGCCGGCGCCGAGATGGAGACTCTCGAAGTCGAGAACGCCGTATTTATTATAGCGAAAGACTTCCTGCGAGACGGTGAGGTTTCCCAGAAGGGAATTGCCGATGCGCGGGGCGTAGGTCGCGCCGATGGTGGTGCGCCAGAACCAGTCTTCCTCCTCAAAGCCTTCGGATAACCCGACGTTGGAGGTGTAATCGGCCTGAGTGCCTAAAAAGAGGCTGAGAGGCTGGTAAACGCTTTTGCTCTTGAGGATGACCTGCTGCCCGAGATCGTCATCGCCGGGACTTTCCGCGGCAAACGTGGGCATCGGGCTGTTGAGCGAATTCTCGTCGCGTGGCAGCGAGGGAACGTCGGTGGCGCTGGAACGACGTGCCTGCTCGATTTGCGGCGGCACGGACTGCGCCGAGACGGCGGCAGTGGACAAAAACAGGGCGACTGAAACGGAGAGGAACGGCGGAAGCTTCACAGGGCGGGCAGCTTTAGGAAAAGCCGCCCGCCCAGTCAAGCAGGAAAAGAACTGTCTTTTTGGGAGTTAGTCGAGGAGATCGGCGGGGACTTTTCCGCCATTTTCGGAGAGTTTCTTCAAGACGGCTTTGTGCAGCCAGATGTTCATGGCGGCAGAATCGCTGGTGTCGCCGGAGTAATGAAGCTCGGTGGCGAGTTCCTTTCGGGCGGAGAGGCTGCTATCGAGATCGAGGAGTTTCAAAAGATCGACGATGGATTTTTTCCAATCGAGCTTCTCTGAGTTTTTAGCGGCGAGGCCAGCGAGCACGGTCTCCACATCGACTTGTGCGGGGGCTACGATGGAAGCTGCTGCCGCGGTGGCTGGTGCGGCCGATGGCGTTGCTGCGCCTTGCGAAGCCGCGGATGTTCCGCCGCCGGGAGTGGAGGCTTGCTGATTGGCAGGCGCGCCGGGCGTTTGAGAAGCGGTAGGCTGCGTTGGCTGGTTGGGCTGTGCAGGAGCGTGGCTGAAGATGCTGGAAAGAATTTTATTAAAGAAGCCCATGCTTCATCAACGAGGATGAGAGGAGAAGTGGCTGTGGTTTAGTTCCGAGATGTTACGGGCGTTGCAGCGCGTTCTAAATTGAGTTAGGCATTCGCCTGTACGTTTCTTCACTAGCATGCCTTCGATAACAGTTCACCTCATGACCGGCGTTCTGCGGACCATTCAGAATCCGACGGATCGTGACCTTGAGATTGCTGTGGCTGGCATCACTCAAGCGGAGCCGGTGGCACCCGGAACGCCGTTATTTTGGCTGTGTTCAGAGTCGGCTTCATACGGTCCCTGCCGCACTCTTGAGTTGCGTGCTAGTGAAGCCCTCATAGACGAAGAGTTATCGGATCCTGACGATGTCACTCCATTTTTCACCGCCCGAGTTTACCAGTTCACTCCTGACGACATTTTGCGCTATGCTCGCCTGCTTGTGCGCGGATCCTTCGAGAAGCTTGCTGCTGACCTGAACAGCGCGGAGGCATAACTTTATCTTGATCGAACCTCTTTCACTTCCGAGCCTGACTCTTTCCGGTCCATCATGCCTAACCAAGCTGGGGCGAATGCTCAGGACTGCGCACGTCTCCTGCATACTCAGGAGCCCCGCTCATCACTCCACATCGCTGAGCTCGAGGTCGTTAGGGAACGAGTAGCCTGGGATGTCGCGAATTCCGGGTGAGGATAAGGAGAGGGGGAAGAGATTTCCATCCTTCCCGACAAACGCAGTTTGGGAAACTTAACGAGGCAGGGCTGGTGCGTTTACTAGTAAGCGGAGAGCGCCTCAAGACGGAGAAGCTAGCTTCCCGCGCAACAAAAAAGGCAGACGTTGCCGTCTGCCTTTTTCGATGAAGCTTTTTGCCGAAGCTTAGTAGGAAGCCTGGCTGCCTTTGATGTTTTTCTTGGCGATGAAGGGCATGAGGCCGCGGAGACGTTCGCCGGTTTTCTCGATGCTGTGTTTCTCGCCTGCCTTCAGGAGCGCGTTGTAGTTCTTCAAGCCACCTTTGTATTCAGCGACCCACTCCTTGGTGAATTTGCCGGTCTGAATCTCGGTGAGGATCTTCTTCATTTCCTTCTTGGTCTTGTCGTTGATGACACGAGGACCGCGGGTGATGTCTCCATATTTGGCGGTCTCGGAGATGGAGAAGCGCATGCCGGAAATGCCGGACTCATAGACGAGATCGCAGATGAGCTTCAGCTCATGCAAGCACTCGAAGTAAGCCATTTCGGGCTGGTAACCAGCTTCGACCAGGGTCTCGTAACCAGCCTGGATGAGGGCGGCAGCGCCACCGCAGAGAACGGCTTGCTCGCCGAAAAGATCGGTTTCGGTTTCTTCCTTGAAAGTCGTCTCGATAACACCGGCGCGAGTGGAGCCGATGCCTTTGGCCCATGCGAGAGCGGTTTTCTTAGCTTTCTTGGAAACGTTCTGCTGCACGGCGATGAGCGCGGGCATGCCTTTGCCTTCGGCATAGAGGCGGCGAACCATGTGGCCGGGGCCTTTTGGAGCGACCATGATGACGTCGATGTCAGGATGCAGCTCAATGAGTTTGAAATGGACGGAAAGGCCGTGGCTAAAGACGAGCGTCTTGCCTTTGGTGAGGTTAGGATGAACGTCGTTGTTATAGACGTCGGCCTGCTTCATGTCGGGCACGGCGATCATGATAACATCGGCCTTTTTCACTGCCTCAGCGGCGGTGAGCACTTCGAAGCCTTTTTCTTTCGCGACCGCAGCCGACTTGGAGCCGGGATAGAGGCCGATAACGACTTCGACGCCACTCTCTTTGAGGTTGAGCGCATGAGCGTGGCCTTGTGAGCCAAAGCCAATCACGGCGCAGATTTTGTTGTTGAGGACGGCGAAATCGGCGTCTTTGTCGGTATATACTTTTGCGGGCATGTGGTGGTTTTTCTTAAATGTTAGGAGTTAGTTTCTACTCGATGCGAGCGAGGGCGACCTTGCCGGTGCGGGTGACATCGCTGATGCCGAAGCCTTCCATGAGCTTGAGGAATTTATTGATCTTGCTCTCGTTGCCGGTGATCTCGATGGCCAGTTTCTTGTGCTGAACGTCGATGATTTTCGCCCGGAAAATGTCGC
>DASVRZ010000135.1:0-78844 GCA_036388355.1 Chthoniobacterales bacterium
AAGGCGGGGATTGCCTCGCACTTCAGAATCGCTGAGATCGGCTGTGGGCACGGCACTATGAGTTTTCTGCTGGCTAATGAAATTGTGCCTACCGGCGCAGTGTGGGCTATCGACAGCAACCCTGAGCAGATTCGTGTGGCCCGCGAACGTTATTCTGACTGTTCCAATCTGCACTTTTTTGAGCGAAATCTGCTACACGATACGGAATTTCTACAAGCAGAGGCGGGGAAGTTTGATGCCGTATATTGCCGCTTTCTGCTGCAACACCTCGATAATCCCCTCCAAATGCTGGCGTGTATGTCTGAACTACTCAGACCAGGTGGGCTACTGATTTGTGAAGACGCTGACGTAACAAAACTTCGCTACAGCCCGGCAGATGAGGACATCAATGAGTGGCAACGTTACTGGTTTGCCTTGGGACGCGCGTTGGGAACATCCTACGAAATTGCGCCACGCTTAGCCGAGACCCTACAAAGCGCGGGATTCACGGTGGAGCACCATGCGACGCACCAACCACGTTCGCACGATCCCGCTGCCAAAGCTATGCACGTTCTGGGCTTTCGAGATATAATGCCGCTCTACGTCGAAAAGGGCGGAGCTACCCCAGAACGATTGCAATTCCTGCTTCACAAGTTCGAGCTTCTCATTGCTGATCCTAACGTGGAAGTTGAGCTTTATGAGGTGCATCAATGTGTCGCCCGCAAAGGGAGCTTCCTGAGTTGATTGAGGTTAGACGACGCGGGTATCAAGCAGTGAGGAGGGTTTGCCCAAGTTGGCCATGCGGGAAAGAATGGGCCGGAAGACGGCAACTGGTCAACAGGGACCATTTACAATCCAGGCAACGGAGATCAACGACGCAGGAGAAAGCCAGTCAGCGATGTTGCAAGGAACGCTCTCGTCAGAGACCGCGCCGATCAAAAAAAGGCGCGTTGAGAGTATCGGCGGGCGTTGTTCTGTTTCTTCCGCATCGTTTGAATGCTGGCGAGCGTAGACAGTGATAAGCTCCCCTATGAAAGCTCCTCTCCCCGCAAATGAGCGCGAACGTCTCCGAGCTCTCCAGCGTTACGCGATTCTGGATACGCCACCGGAAGCGGCCTTTGACCGCATCACCCGCATGGTGGCCAGCCTCCTGAAGGTGCCGATCTCCGCCGTCACGCTGGTCGATGAACACCGGCAATGGTTTAAGTCCCATTACGGAATGGAGGCGCGGGAGACGAGTCGCGACCTTGCATTTTGCGCCCATGCCATCCTGAGCGACGAGATAATGGTAGTGGCTAATGCGACAGAAGATGACCGTTTCCACGACAATCCGTCGGTGACCGGCGACCCAAACATTCGTTTTTACGCGGGAGCTCCCTTGCAATCAGCGGGTGGGTTCACGCTGGGAACATTATGCGCGGTTGACACGGTGCCGCGCGAGTTTAGTGCAGAAGAGCGGCAACTTCTAAATGACCTCGCGAAGATTGTAACTAATGAGCTGGAGTTGCGCCTGATCCTGCGCGAGCGAAGCCAGCAGGCGGCGGCGATCCATCACCTCAAGTCGGGAGTCGTCGTGGGCGATCCAAATTTGCCAGACTGCCCCCTGGTTTACGGGAACCCCGCCTTTTGGAAGATCACCGGTTACCTCCCGGAGGAGATGATTGGCATGAACTGCCGACTGTTGCAGGGCGCCAAGACGGACCCTAATACTGTGGCAGAAATTCGTGAAGCGATGGCCGCGCGGCGGACATTTTACGGAGAAATCCTTAACTATCGAAAAGATGGCACGCCCTTTTGGCACGAGCTCACGATTAATCCGGTGTTCGACGACGCGGGCAACCTCATTAGTTTCGTTGGGCTGCAAACGGATGTGACGGAACGCAAGGCAACCGAAGCTCTCCTGCAGGAAAGCTTCGAAAAGCTGAAAAAATTAGAAGCACAGCGGGATGACCTCACGGGAATGATCATTCACGACCTCCGCTCTCCTCTCACGACGCTCATTGGTTCGATCGAGTTTCTGCACATGATGGCGGCGAGCAAGCTCACCGAACAGGAGCAGAAATGCCTCGACTATGCCCGGAGCGCCGCAGCGTCCTTGTCGGAGATGGTGACGTCGTTACTCGATATTAGCCGGTTGGAAGCGGGAGAAATGCCTCTTAACCTGAAGCAAATAGATCTGCGCGACGTTCTCACGGCCGCGCTAGATCCTTTTCTAACCATCATCGGCACTCGCTCCCTCAAACGTGAGTTACCGACGACTCCCGTCGACGTGCGTGGCGACGCCGATTTGTTGCAGCGGGTGGTGACGAACCTGGTGAGTAACGCAGTGAAGTTCACGCCCGATGGCGGCAAGATTTGCGTGTCTGTTATCCCCGGGGAAAACGGCCGCGCCAAAGTATCCGTCGCAGACACTGGAATAGGGATTCCCGTCGAGTATCATGGCCGAATCTTTGAGAAGTTTGGCCAGGTAGAAGGCAAGAAAGATCGAAACTCCACCGGGATGGGTCTGGCCTTTTGCAAACTGGCAGTCGAAGCCCAGGGAGGAACCATCGGCGTCGAAAGCACCATGGGTGTCGGCACGACGATCTGGTTTGTGATCTAAGGGGCGACAAAGCTTGTCCCGCGAGAGGCAACTGTCAGGTTAGCGCACGCGTCTTGCGTGCTCTTTCCGGCGTCCCGCCGGGAAGCCTGCGGCTTACCACCGGGCGGGACGCCGGCTAGCTAAGCTGGCTTTGGCCGGCGGTGCTGCGAGGGTTGCTTCCTCTCGTTACCAATCTCCTGATTGGTAAACGTGGCGATTCTGGAATCTCCTGATTCCACGCTGATTGCGAGGGAACGCATACTCTTATGGAACATGCGAACCAGAGTCCGAGATATCGGCGTTACCAATCAGGAGATTGGTAACGAGAGGAAGAAATGCCCCCTGCCAGTATGGCTACTACATAGTCGAATCCTCTTAAGCGTGATGGGCGTTTTTTGCTCTTTCTCCCCATCGTGTGGTTGTTTTCTATCTATAAAACGCTGTGGCGTATTCTTAGCGTTTGCCGGCGTTGAGGTGCCACTCGGCGAGTTTCCATTCAGGGTCATGGTCGATCCGATAGTCGAAGAGTCTCGGGTGTGTCTTTGTTTCGATGACGTTGACGAGGTATTGGTTAGCGGGTTCTGGGTCGAAAACCCGGTAAATAAGTTCTCTGGTTTTGTTCCAGGTGATGCGCGCGAGAAACAGCGAGTTGGGCTTGTTTGGATCGTCGCCCTTGAAAACGGCATCGAGCAAGTCTCCGTAGGGATCGATGATATCTCGTTCGGCTTGGGAGGGCATGCCGTTGAGGATGAGGTCTTCGAACTGGAGCATGATCGAAAGGTGCCACGCGAAAACGACTTTCGGCTCAAAGGCGGAGAGTGCGTCGTTGATAACGGCTATTCCCGGCAAATCTTCCTGCCTGAACTCAACGACACGACAGCTCTCGGTGGGAATGATAACGCGATAGTCAGTCATGGAAAAACTAAAACTTTGCCGTTAGGCTGACGCGGAAGGCGCGGGGCTCGGCGGGGTGGCTGTGGAAGTCGTTGGTGCCGCCGTCGTCGGGGCCAGCGGTTTCGTTTTTCAACCTGGAGGCGTAGTAGTAGTCGATGTCGTTGGCTTTCTGATCGAGGATGTTGAAGACGTCGAGGGAGGCCGACCAGGTGTCGGTGATGCGGTAGCCGATCTGGCCGTTGAGCAAGGTGGAGGCGGAGGAACGCGCGGTGCCGTCCTCTATGAGGTCGCGCGGACCGAAGTAACGCAGGCGCAGGGCGCCGAAGAAGCGATGCCAATCTTTCAAGACTACGCCCGCGGTGATGACGGTCTCGATGCTGCCGGGGATGCGTTGACCCTCGGGAGCTAGCTCGGAGAACCGTGCCTGGGAGTAGGCGAAGTCGGCTTCCAGCGCGAGGTAGGGGTTGAGGTCGTAGTAGTTAGCAAATTCAACGCCGATGCGTCGGCTGGCGCGTCCGGCTTCCGTGTTTCCCGCGTCGCCGATGAAGACGAGTTCGCTATCGATATCTAACAACCAGAGGGTGAGGGAACTTTGCAGGCCTTCCAGCGCGGTGGTGCGGACGCCGATCTCGGCGCCTTTCGTGCGGACGAGCGGATCGGCGGGAGCGGTGCGATCGGTGACGCCACGGGCGTCGTTGCTATGAAAGCCAAAGCCGCCATTGAGATAGAACTCGGTCTTGGCCCAGGGACCGAAGATGACGGAGAGCTTCGGGCTAGCTAGAAAAGCGTCTGCATCGCCGTTGGTGGAGGCGTTTCCCCCATCGGTGTGGAAGGTAAAGAAATCGCCGCGCACTCCAGCGACGGTGCGCAACCAGGAGAGCCAGGGCGTTTTATTCTCGAAGTAGAGGCCGCTACTCGTTTCCACGATGTGATCGTAACGCGTGGTGGAGAGACGCCGACGCGCCTCGGTGCGGTAGAGGCCGTTACGGATGTTATCCATGCGGAGCTGCGCGCCGAGGGTGTTCTCGGTGTCGAGGCCGAGGAATTGCGTGCGCCAGGTGTGAGCTAGCTTTAGCCCGGCGACGACGCGGCGGTCTTTTTGCTCGAACTGATC
Organism: Chthoniobacterales bacterium; assembly: GCA_036388355.1. GTDB lineage: Bacteria > Verrucomicrobiota > Verrucomicrobiia > Chthoniobacterales > DASVRZ01 > DASVRZ01. Next base: position 4,569 of record DASVRZ010000135.1, read on the forward strand.
GCCGCGCACGGGGTCATCGAGGAAGTAGGTGAAGTTAGAAAAGAGGTTGAGATCGTAGTAGGAGGCGTAGGCGAAGAGGTCGGTGGAGGAAGTGTCGTCGGTGCGATGCCATTCCCCAAGGAGGCTGTAACGAGAGGAATCGCCGCCGGTGGTGTCGTCGAGAGAATCGAATCGGCTGAGCCCGTTTTCGAAAGCGCGGCGGGGAGCCTGGTCGGAAGATTGCCAGTCGCCGTGGTAGGCCATGGCGGTGATGCTAGCTCCGTTGGCGGCATCGCCGACGCTGTATTTGAGGAAGGCGTTGATCTTTTGGAAGTCGTCGGGTTTCTCCCATGGGCCGTCGTAATGCGAGAGATCGAGCGCATAGAGAAGATGGCCGGGGCCGACTTTCGGCGACGAGGCGAAGAAGAAACGCGCGGCTCCGAAGCTGCCGGCTTCGAGCGAGAGAATGCTGTGGGGCAGGACGTCGTAGGTGCGAATGCTGAAGGCGCCGGCAGAGCCGAAATCGCCGACTTCGGCGTAGTAGGGGCCTTTCTTATAGACGACATTCTGCACGAGCTCGGGGATGAGCGGGTTGAGGTCGGTGTAGCCCTGGCCGTGGCCGTGGCTGGGGTTGTTGAGGACCATGCCGTCGATATCGGTCGAGAGGTCGGTGCCGTGGTCGAGGTTGAAGCCGCGCAGGAAATACTGGTTGGCCTTTCCCCCGCCGGCGTGCTGGGTGACGATGACGCCGGGGATGGTTTCGACGATTTCGCCGGTGCGCAGGAGGGGTCGAGCGGAAAGCGCGTCGCCGCTGACCACGCCCTCGCTGGAGGTGGTGGCGACGCCGGTGAGGTCGTCGTCACGCCCGGTGACGGTCATGGTGTCGAGAGTGACCGGAGCCTCGGGTGCCGGGCGAATGACTTGTGCGTGGAGAGAGCCGAATGCACACAAGCTCAGAGCGACCAGGGTTGGAGGTTTCATCGCGAGGGTCTTCAGGGACGAAGGGAGGGATGTCAAGCAACGTTCCTGCTGCGGGGGAGGGGGTGGGAAGGGCGGGGAAATCGGGATCTTGGGAGCGTTGGCGTCGGGTGGGCGGTTTGAAGGAGGGAGGAGTCGCCGCGGGACTGCTACTTCCGGGGAGCGCAGGCGGCTCGCCTGCACCCTTCGGCGGCCCGCCGAAGGGAGGTAGGGACGTCCATTACATAGATGACGGCCACCAAGATGTTTCCGGCGGGCCGCCGGAAACTGCAGGCCAGCGGCCTGCGCTCCCCGGAATCCCAGCGCTTCCCGTGACGCTGCAGCCGCGCTGACACTGCGCAGCAATTTATACGAAGCGAGAGGGGCCTTCTTAGACCTGCACCATTTCCCCGACTTCGACTTGCTGCGTTTCGAGCGTCAACGGCAGGCCGCGTTCGGCTCGAACTTCCAGGCAGGCGGCGATAGCTTCGCGAATGTTGGCAATCGCTTCGTCGCGAGTGTCGCCCTGGCTGACGCAGCCGGGAATGGAAGGGCACTCGGCAATCCACACGCCGTCTTCATCCCGCTCAAGAGTGGTCATGAACTTCATAGCATCATCCTACCCGCTTTCGTGCTTTTGGAAAGTCGCACGTTTCTCCTCGGGATGAGCGAATGGACCCTTGTCTCACCGCTGAACGCGAACGTTTTGGTCGATCCTTCGGCTAGGCCAGCACCATCTCTGCGATCTCGCCGCCGATGGCTAGGGACGCCGTCGCAGCGGGGGAGGGGGCGTTGAAGAGGTGCAGGGCGTTGGCGCGTTGCACGAGCTGGAAGTCTTGCACGAGTTCGCCGGTGGCGGTGATGGCTTGGGCGCGGACGCCAGCGCCACCTGGAGCTAGATCTGCTTCCTCGATCTCCGGAACTAACTTCCGGAGGGATTGGGCGAAGAGGCGGCGGCTGAAGGAGCGCAAGGTTTCGTCCCAACACATGCGTGGATACTGCGCCATGAATTTCCACAATCCGGGGAAGGACAACGCGTCGGCCAGGTCGGGCAGGGAGAGCTTGGTCTTGGTATAACCTTCGCGCGCCAGGGCGAGCACCGCGTTGGGGCCGGCTTCCACGCCGCCGTGGATCATGCGCGTGAAGTGGACGCCGAGGAAGGGAAACTTCGGGTCGGGCACCGGATAGATGAGGTGTTTTACCAAATGGGTGCGGTTGGCGCGCAGTTGATAGTATTCTCCACGAAAGGGCAGGATGCGGCAGCCGGGATCTTCTTTTGCTAACAGTCCGATGCGGTCGCAATGCAAGCCGGCGCAGTTGATGAGATAATCCGCCGCCCATTCTTTAGCGGGCGTGATGATTTTCCATCCTGTGCGGTCGGGTGCTAGCTCGGTGACGCGCGCGCCGGTTTCCACGTGCCCGCCGTTACTAACAATATCGCGGCTCATGGCGTCGCAGACGGCGCGGTAATCAACGATGCCTTCCTCGGGCACGCGCACGGCAGCGATACCTGCGACGTGCGGCTCGATCTCGCGCATGGCCTCGCGTTCGAGCCATTGCAGATCGCCCAGGCCGTTTTGCTGTCCGCGATCGAGCAAAGTCTTCAGTCGGGCTACTTCCTCGGCATCCGTAGCGACGACCAGCTTCCCGCAGATCTCGTGGGCGATGGCGTGTTCCTCGCAGAAGCGGATCATTTCCCGAATGCCCTGCACCGCGAGCCGAGCCTTGCGCGAGCCGGGTTTGTAGTAGAGCCCGGCGTGGAGCACCCCGCTGTTATGCGTGCTCTGGTGGTTGCCCACGCGTGCCTCTTTTTCGAGGACTGTGACGTGCAAATTGGGACGTTTACGCAGCAACTTCAACGCGGTCGCAAGTCCGACAATTCCCCCGCCGATGATGATTATGCTTTGCATGTTTGGGAGCCAAGGTGCCCGGAGCCGGTGGCACGTTCAAGCTTTCGCAGAGGGCACGAGGAAGCAGTTTCTCTCGCGGAGGGTGGGGCGAGGGGTTACGAGTTCTCCATGCCGGAGCGAAACATTTTCGAGGAGATCAAAGCTTACAGCGGCTCCTCCGAGACGCGGATCGATCTGGACCTGAACCTTCCTGAAGTGTTGCCGGGAGAGGCTTTGCTGCCGTTACCTGAGCCTTCTTATGAAGCAGTGATGGCGCACGCGCGGTGGTTGCTCAAGATGGGGTATGGTCAGGCGAGGGTAGCGAGGAATCCTGAGCCGTTCGTGATGTAGCGGATTCTAGGCGACCGCCTGACCTGAGGAAGCGCTTAGTTAAATTCGGAAGCCGCGGCGGAGGACGGTGGGGACGTCCAGGTCCTGGCCTTCGACGATGGTCGGTTCGCTTTTCTCGAAGCGGCCGCGGGAGACGGGTTCGAATTGGAGCACTTCTTGTTTCACTTCCTTGGTCTTTTCTAGAGCTGGGGTGGCGGCAGGCTTTGGGTCGGCGGCGGGTGGGGGAGTGCGGCCTATGGGTCCTGCCTGACGCGCCGGCGGTGTTTGGCGGACGGGTGCCGGCGTGTCCTCCAGGAGGATTTCGGCTTCGAGAGCAGGAAGAGCGGCGACTTCTGGAATGATGACCTCGGGAGCCGCAGGGCGAAGTGTTTCCACCGTTGGGAGGGCTGCAGGGGTCTGGATGAGCGGATATGGCTGGCCAACGGTGCTGATCAAGGTGACGGCGAGCTTTTGCCCCAGGCGGGGGTCAATCGTGGTGCCGAGGAGGAGCTGCGTTTCGTCGCCGACGTGGCGGTTAAGCTCGTTCATGAGGATCTCGACTTCGGCGAGAGTGAGGTTCGCGGAGCCGGCGACGTGAACGAGGAGGTTGCCGGTGCTCTCGAGGAGTTTGGCGCGGTCCATGAGCGGGTTGCGCAGGGCGTAGGCGAGCGCTTCGTGGGCGCGGTTGTCGCTGTCGCTCTCGCCGTAACCGAAGAGGCAGCGGGGATCGTCGCTGCGGAGGACATGCAGCAAGTCGTCGATCCCGACTTTCATAATTCCCGGACGCGCGAGAATGGCGAGGATACTGCGGAGGCATTCGCTCATGGTTTGATCCGCGGCCGTGAAGGCTTGCTGGATGCCGGCTTTCGGCGCGATGAGTTCGGACATGCGGTCATTTTCAAAACAGATGACGGCGTGACAGAGCTGGCGCAGATGATCGAGCGCGGCGATGGCCTGCTGGTTGCGGCGTTTTCCCTCGAAGGTGAAGGGCAGCGTGACGATGGCAATGACCAACGCTCCGGCTTCGCGAGCGGCGTGCGCCATGAAGGGAGCAGACCCGGAACCGGTGCCGCCGCCAAGACCGGCCGTGATGAAAACGATCTGGTTGCCTTCAACGGCGGCGCGTAACTCCGGGAGCGCGTCCTGCGCCGCGGCCATGCCGACTTCGGGATCGCCGCCCGCGCCGAGACCGTGGGTGAGGGAGTGGCCGAGGAGAATTTTCTGCGCCGCGACGGTGGAGGAGAGCGCCTGCAGGTCGGTATTGATGGCGACGAGGTCGGCGGCGTCCAGGCCTTCAATGATCAGCCGGTCGATAACGGTCGATCCTGCGCCGCCGACTCCCACGATTTTCCGGGTGAGCGGGACGAATGGAGGGGAGGGGTGGGAGCGCGGAATCTCGATCATGATTTCTAGCGGCGGAAGATTTTCTTAAAGGGATTAAAAAGCTTGGTAAGGATGCCTTCGTGCGGCTGCTCGGAACGGACGGCCTGGGCGTATTTCACGAGGCCAATGGCGGTGGAATACTGCGGATTCTGAAAAGCCGACGTGATGCCGGCCATGGTGCGGGCGTGGGTGAGCGTGGCTTCCATGCCAAAGACTTCGCTCGCTAGATGATCGATGCCTTTGAGCAAACTGCAGCCGCCGGTGATGTGCACGCCGGAGCCGACCATGTCGAACTTTGGGTCGTTTTCAAGGCGATGGAGGAGCAGCTCGAAAGTCTCCTTCATGCGCATATGGATGATGGTGTTGAGCTTTTCCCGCTCGATCTCGCGTCCGGCGAACCCGGTTTCGTCCTTCAAGAGGACCTTTTCGCCGGGCATGGTGTTGCCGAGGATGACGCTGCCTTCTTCGATTTTCAGCCGCTCGGCGCGCGCCATCGGTATCTTTAGCAACATGCTAATATCGTTGGTGATGTGATCGCCGCCGACCGCTAGAACGCCGCTTTGGCGAACGGCGCCGTCGTGGTAGAGAACGTAATCCGTCGTGCCGCCGCCGATATCGAGAACGAGCGCGCCGAGGTTTTTCTGCTCCTGATCGAGCACAACCTGAGCGGAGGCGAGGCCGTTGAGAACGACGTCGGCCACCTTGAGCGGGATCTCCCGCACGCAACGGAGGGTGTTGTGGATGCGGTTGCGAATGCCGTGAATGATGTGGTAATCGGCTTCAAGTTTTCCGCCGAAAATCCCGACCGGATTCAACACGCCTTCGCGGTCGTCGATGTAATAATGCTGGAGGATCTGGTGGAGAAAAGAGTTTTCCCCAGGAATGCTCACCTCGATGGCGCTGGCTTTGACGTTAGCAATGTCTTCCTCGTCGATCTCGCCTTTTTCCTCGGGAATGGTGACGACGCCTCGGCTGTTGAAGCTGAGAATGTGCGAGCCGGTGATGCCGACAAAGACGTTGTCGATTTCGATGTCGGACTTCTGCTCCGCATCGACGAGCGCGTCGTGGAGACATTGCTGCGCGGTGTCGAAGTCGACGATTTCCCCTTTGCGAATTCCGCGGGAGGGCACCTGGCCGACGCCGAGGATTTTGATCGTGCCATCCTCCTGATCTTCTGCGACGACGACGCAGATCTTGCTAGTGCCTATCTCCAGGCCGACGACAATGTCATCCCTTGCCATTGGTCGACTTGCTCTTTTTGTTAGGAGTGGTGATGGGAACGGCTTTGCGGACAGGAACGGCTTCGGGGCCGAAGCGTTTTTCAGGAAGAGCGAGGTCGACGGTGTCGAGGCGCACAAACGTTACGGGCACGTTCTTCTGGACGAGCAGGTTCACCGTTTCCATTTTCTGCTGGTTGGCGTCGCAATAATCGAGGAGCAAACGCAGGCGCTGGAGTTGGCTGTCGAGGTCGTCGAATGAAAGGCGAGCGGTGGTGCGTTCGCGATCGCGCACTTCCATGCTGTAGCCGTTGCCGAGGTCGATCCATTCGATGTCGAAGCGACCGGCGAGGGTGTCGGAGGCTTTCTGGATGAGGCTGAGAGAGGTGAGCACATCGCTGGACGTGATCTTTTTGCCGACCCGGAGGTTGTCGGTGGGAACGCCCGCGATGACGGGCAGTCGCAGATATTCGGGAAGAATGGAACGGCTCTTCAGGACGATGCCCGAGGCGTCGATCATGAGGGCGGTGGTATGATCGAGGGAGGCGGCCTGCTCGCGATTGGCGGCGAGCCAGGCGACGGGATGGCGCTCGCGAATGCTAATCTTCAGCGTGTCGGGCAATGAGCGTTGAATCTGCGCATCCTCGACCTGCGGGATGTCGAGCAACGCCTGCCGCGCTTCGGGGAGAGAGACGGAGAAAATGTTAACCCCGCGTTTGAGCTTAGCGGCGGCGATGATTTGTTCGCGCGGAAGCGTGCCTTCGTTTTCCACTTCGATCTGGTTGAGGACGTAGGTGGGGTTCGCGAAAAACAGACGGTCGAGGCCGAAGCGCACGCCATAGACGACGCCGACGATGACCGAGGCAAAAATGAGGATCTTGCAGCCGAAAAGAATGATTCGCTGATTGCGCTGCGAGCGCGCCTTGTCGGAGCGGATATTTACATCGAGCAGATGCTGCGATTTTTTGCGACGCTTGTTGATACCCCGGCGGTTGTTCTGCCGAGGCGCGCCGTTGCTGCGGCTCTCGAACATCATGGAGTGGCTCCTTTCAGACGCGCCTTCGAGAGTTCAATGATGCGTTCGCAAAGCTGAGCCATGCTGAAGCCCGCGACTCCGGCCGCTTCGGGGAGAAGGCTCGATTCAGTCATTCCAGGCACGGTGTTTACTTCCAACACAAAAGGCTCGCCAGTGCTAGATAAAAGCACATCGACGCGGCTGTAAACTTGCAGGCCGAGCGACCGATGCGCGGCCAGGGCGAGTTCCTGGATGCGTTTCGTTAGCATCTCGTCGAAGGGAGCGGGGCAGAAGTGTTCCGCGGCGCCGCCGGGATTCAGCCAGGGATATTTATTTTTGAAATCGTAAACGCCATCCTGCGGGCAGATGAGAATAATCGGCAGCGCGAGGTCGCCGAGAATGCCCACGGTGAGTTCGTCGCCCTGGATGAATTCCTCGACGAGGATGTCTTCGCCGTATTCGGTCACGGAGGTGAGCGCCGCGTCGAGTTCGGCCTGCGTCTTGCAAATATAAACGCCGACGCTGGAGCCCTGGCGGGGAGCTTTCACCACGAGAGGCAGCGAAAGAGTTGGACGGGCACCGCTGCGGAGCGTCTCGCTTTGCGGAGTGGAAATGCCTGCGGCGGTGAACGCCTGTTTGGAGAGGATCTTGTCGAAGGCGAGGCGGTTGGCTTCGGGTGCGTCACCCGAATAGACGATGCCGCGCTTTTCCAGCTCAGCCTGGAGATCGCCATCTTCGCCGTAGGTGCCGTGGATGACGTTGAAAGCGATATCGACGCCCGCCGGAATGGCGAAATCGGCGTTTCTAACATCGACTTCCGTGACCGTGTGGCCTGCCGCGCGGAGAGCTGTGGCTACCGCGCTGCCGGAACGCAGAGAAACGTCCCGCTCGGCTCCAGGTCCTCCTAACAAAACAGCGATATGTAAGCTCATAAAAATCTAAACAGGCGGCTCGCCGACGATCTGCACTTCGGTTTCCAGCTCGATGCCGCGTTCGGTGCGGGCGGTGTGCTGAATCTGACGGATCAGGCGCATCACTTCCGTAGCACTGGCGCCGCCGTCATTAACGATAAAATTACCATGTACCTCCGAGACACGGGCGGGGCCGACGTGGCTGTTCTTCAGTCCGAGTTCCTGGACGAGTTTGCCGGCGGGAACATCTGCAGGGTTCTTGAAAATACAGCCAGCGCTAGCGGCAATCGGCTGGCTGCCTTTCCGCTTCTCCATCGAGGTGCGGGTGAGTTGATCGATTTCTTGCTGATCGCCCGGAGTGCCTTGGAACACGGCCGAGACGGCGTAATTTTTCGCCAGCATCGGCACGCTGCGGTAGCGGACCTTGATCTCGCTCGGAGTGACTTCGTGCAATTGCCCAAACGAGTCGAAATAGCGGAAGCTAACCACCTGAGAAAAGGTATCGGCGTTCATCGCGCCTGCATTCATTCGGAGGCTGCCGCCGACACTGCCGGGGATACCTTCCATCCATTCGAATCCTGCGAGGTTGGCGTTCTTCGCTGCCGCCGCGAGCTGCTTGAGCCGCACGCCGACACCCGCGCGGATCGTCGTTCCTTCTACCGTGAGCTGCGCAAATTCGCCGTCGTTTAGATGAGCGACGATTCCGGGGACGCCGCCATCCTGCACCAGCAGGTTCGATCCGCGGCCCACCACCATGAAGGCGAGATCGTTTTCGCGCGCATAGCAAATCAAGGAGGCGAAGGCTTCCTCGGTTTGTGGTTCCACCCAGAATTGCGCCGGGCCGCCGACCCGCAACGTGGTGTGGCGGGCGAAAGGTTCGTAAAGCTTGACGGTGTGAGGTCCGGTAAACGCCTGGATCTGATCCACATGCCGCAAGTCGCCGATGAGCCGCGTGCCTTGCTCGTGAATGTCGCCTGCGCCGAGCGTGAGAACGAGATCGCCCTCGGTTAGCTGCGGCGCAATCTCCTTCCAGAGGAGCTCTTTTCGTGGGCGATAGAAAATGTTCGTCATCCCCAACGCCTGCGCAGCATCGACAATGGTCTGCCCGCTGATTCCCGGAATCGGCGCTTCACTCGCGGCGTAAACATCGGTGACATACACCTGATCGGCGAGGGTAAAGGCCTGACCGAACGCGTCTTTCAACGCCGCAGTGCGGGTGTAGCGATGCGGCTGGAAGAGAACAATAATCCGCTTCGCACCCTCGGAGCGGGCGGTGGCGAGAGTGGCTTTGACCTCCGTCGGATGATGCCCGTAGTCGTCCACAACTCGGATGCCGCGCTCGTTGTATTTCACCTCGAAACGGCGACGCGCGCCGCGGAAATTCTCCAGCGCCTCCCGGATTTTTCCCGCTTCGACGCCTAGCTCGCTGGCCAGAGCAATGACGGCGGTGGCGTTGCTCACATTATGCGCGCCGGGAATGTTTAGGACAAACGACCCGAGCCGTTCCTTGCCGCGGCTCACCTCGAAAGTGGTCTGGAAGTTGCCCGTGCTAACAACCGTATACCGATACCGGCAATCGGCACCGGTCCCGTAGGAAACGGCTCCCGCGTGTTTTCCACAAACACGCGCGGCGTGAGGATCATCGCCGCAATAGACAACCATCCCGGGCGTCTGGGAGATGAGTTGCTCGAAAACGGTCTCGATGTGCGCGAGGTCTTTATAGAAATCGAGGTGTTCCTCCTCGATGTTCAGGATGATCGCGTGCTCGGGATGATAGTTGACCAGTGTGCCGTCGCTTTCGTCGCCTTCGGCCACGAAATTCTCGCCGAGGGCATCCCAATAGGCGTTGGTTCCGAGGATCGGAATCTCGGCGCCGACATAATGCGAGGGACGCAATCCGCCGACGCGCAAGACGTGAGCCGCCATCGATGACGTGGTGGTTTTCCCGTGCATGCCGGCGACAACGATACCTTTCTTGGCACCCATGATTGCGCTGAGGGCTTCGGCGCGGCGGATCATCGGCAGGCACAGGCGAACGGCTTCGTCGTAGGCCGGGTTGCCGCTTTTGATGGCAGAAGAGTAAATGACGAACTCCGTATTTTGCACGGATTTGGCGGTTTGTTGCGCACGGAAACGCAGGCCGAGCCCGGTGAGACGCTCCACTTCGCGGCTGGAGGTGCGGTCGCAACCGCTCACGCGGTGGCCCAGGGCGAGGAGCAAACCGGCGATGCCGCTCATGCCGGAGCCAGCGACTCCGAGGAGATGGATCTGCCGCGGTGGGCCCGTGAAAATCGATGTGAGCTCAGCAATGGTGGACATGGGGAGGGACTATCGATGGCATTGTTGTTCGATCAAATCCACAACGGCTGCGGCTGCGTCTTGTTTGGAAAAAACTTTGGTCTTCGCCGCCATATTGAAGAGCAATTCGGGCTTGGTGAGCACGTTATGGAGGATTTCTGCGAGGTCTCCGCCGATGGCATTTTCCTCGCGGCACAAGATCGCAGCCCCCGAGCGCACCATGATCTGAGCGTTGTGGGTTTGGTGATCCTCCGCGGCGTAAGGGTAGGGAATGAGGACGGACGGGATGCCGAAATAGGACAGCTCAGTGAGGCTCGCCGCACCGGATCGGGAAATGGCGAGATCGGCCACGGAATAGGCTTCCTGCATTTCGTGATGGAAGGCGGCGACGTAAGCGGCACGTCCCTGGCGGGCGTATTCTTCGCGAACGGTTTCTTCGCCCTGCTTGCCGGTGAGATGAATGACCTGGAGCTCGTCCGCCGGAAAAGTCGCGAGCGCAGCGGAGGCGGCGCGGTTGAGACCTTGAGCGCCCTGGCTGCCGCCCATGATGAGCAGAGTGCGCATGCCTTCGCGCAGGCCGAATTTTTCGAAGACCGCGTGACGATTCACCGGACTCCGCAGGCTGTGCCGAACGGGCGTGCCGGTGATGGCGGTGCGGGCTTTCGGGAAAAGCGGGGCGCACTCTCCGAAGCCGAGCAACACCGTGGAGGTGAAGCGGGAGGTGAGTTTATTCGCCTTGCCGGGAATGGCGTTGGACTCGTGAATGAAGGTGGGAACCTTGCGCGCGCGGCCCGCCAAAATGGGCGCGGTGGAGGTGAAGCCGCCCATGCCGAGAACGGCGTCGGGCGCAAAGCTCTCGAAGATGTGGCGACATTTATTATAGCTGCCGACGAACCCGACCATGAACTTGGCAATCGCGGGCGAAAAGACGCTCGGCATGCCGACGGAGGGAAGTTTTTCGAGCCGCACATCGGTGCGCCCTTGCGTGGCGAGGGAGTCGATTTCTTTTTCCGAGATGAAGATGAGAACCTGATGCCCGCGCTCGAGGAGAACGTCAGCTACAGCCAGGCCGGGAAACAGATGGCCTCCGGTGCCACCACATGCGATCGCGATATTCATGGGTTACAGGCGGATGGTGTTCCGGGTTTTGGCCGCGAGGACCTGGGTCATTGGCGCGAAGTCGACAACCTCGCTGCGGCGGTGAATGCTAATCAGGATGCCCACGAAAAGCAGGCAGAGGCAGAGGTTCGATCCGCCGTAGCTCACGAAGGGAAGCGGCATGCCTTTATTCGGGAGTAAAGCAGTGGTGACACCAATGTTGATAGCGGCCTGAATGGCTAGAAGCATCACGCAGCCGAAGCCTAGCAAGCGCCCGAAGTGATCTCGTGCGCAGAGGGAAATATAGGTGCCGGAGAGGAGGATAATGACATACAGCGAGACGATGCCGAGGGTGAAGCCGAGCCCGAGTTCCTCGCCGACGACGGGGAAAATAAAGTCGGTGTGCGCGTAGGGCAGGAAGAGCAATTTTTGGCGGCCGTTGCCCAAGCCGAGGCCTTCGACGCCGCCGGAACCGAAGGCGATTAAGCCCGCCCATTGCTGCAACCCGCCGGCTTCCTTGTATTTCTCGAGGTGGAGAAACGACGTGATGCGTTCTGCGCGTTCCGGCATTTGCGTGATGATGAAGGCGAGGCCGATGACGCCAGCCAAAATGAGCGGGAGGAAGTAGCGAAAGCGGCTGCCGGCCACAAACATCACCGTGAACATGGTGCTCGCGATGAGGATGGTGGCGCCGAGGTCCGTCTCGATCACGATCAGGCCGAGAAGGACCCCGACGACGCCGCAGGGAATGAGGAACCCGTGAACGAAGGTTTGCGTCTTTTCCTGATGCTTCGAGAACCAGGCGGCGAGGAAGATAACGCTCGAAAGCTTGGCTAGCTCAGACGGTTGGAAGCTAAAGCCGCCGATTCGCAGCCAACGATAGGAGCCGTTGATCTCACGGCCAAACGGAGGCAAACAGAGGATGAGCAGAACGACGGTGAGGCCGAAAAGGTAGGGCCAGAGTTTTTGCCAGAGATGGTAGTCGGTCATCGACACTATGACGGCGCTGACGAGGCCGAGGGCTAGCCAGGCCGATTGCTGACGGAGAAACTTGGAAGTGTCGCCGTGGTTATCTGCCGCGAAAGCACCTGTGCTCGAAAGCATGACGAGCCCCACTGTGAGAACAGCGAGGACCGCAACGACTAACAGGTAAACTCCGCGGGACGACATGGTTACTTCTGAGGAATGATCAACTTCTGCCCGATCTGAAGTTTCTTGGGATCCATGATCTTGTTAGCTTCCACCAGATCGACGTATTTGATGCCGTTCTTCTTGGCGATGAGGACGGGGTTGTCGCCTTTTTGCACGACGTAGATTTTGCCTTCGCCAGCTGGGACGGGCTCAGCTGCAGCGACAGGCTTCGGAGCGGTCGCAGGAACGCTCACCGGCGCGGCTGGGGCTGCCTTGGTGGAGGTGACCACTTTCGGGGGAGCGGCGACCTTCGTTTGAGCAGCCGGAGCTGTAGGAGCGGCTGTTTCCGCTTTTTGGTTCTGGGAGAGTTGCAGCAATTTCTGGACGTTCAGTGGCACAGGCTGCGCGGTGGATTTCGCTGGGATAACCAACTTGTCCCCGGGCTTGATCGAGCTGTTTTCCGAGAGGTGATTGGCGGCTTCCAGGTCGTTGCGGGTAATGCCAAAGGTGGAGGCGATACTGCCGAGCGTATCCGCGCCAGAGACGACGTAGAGGCGGCTGTCGGACGGGAGAACGGGGGCCTTTTCCGAGAGGCCTGCCGCAACGGGAGCGTCAGTGTCTTCTGGTGTGGATTTTTTCAGGGAGCTGAAGGCGAGAATACCGCCCACCGCAACAACGTGCAGCAGCATGACCACGAGAAAGGCGCGGGAGAGCCGCACGTTCGGCTCATCGGTATCGTAATCCTCCGCGATCGGCATGGTAGCGCGACGCGTGGTGGCGTTCATTTTCTTGGGCTGGGGTTTTTGGAACAAGTTCTTGATGTTCATGGTGCGGTCGGTGTGAGTTTGGAAAGGTTTCTAGCTGCCTGGCGAAATTGTTCCCCGCGATCTGCGTAGTCGCGGAACATGTCAAAGGAAGAGGTGCCCGGGGAAAAGAGAACGGTGTCTCCGGTGCGGGCGAGAGTGTGGGCCTTCTGGACGGCTTCCTGCAAGCTTGATGTTAGAAAGCATGGCGCCGCTGCGGCCCAGTCGTTGCGAATTCTTTCAGCCATTTCGCCGATGAGAATGGCGGCGGAAACTTTCTCGCTGATCAAAGAGTGGAGCGAGGCGAAGTCGAAGCCTTTGTCTTTGCCGCCTGCGATGAGAATGACCTTCCGCGGATCGAGCGTGAGCGCCTTGGCGAGGGAATCGACGTTGGTGGATTTCGAGTCGTTAATATAGCGAACGCCGTCCACGGTGGTGACGAGTTCGCAGCGGTGAGGCGACGGGCGGTAGGCCTGCAACGCGGGAAGCAGCGCAGAAAACGGGAGCCCCAGCGCGGTGCCTGTGGCGAGCGCAGCCATGAGGTTTTCGATATTGTGCAGGCCGATGAGCTGAAAGGAGTCGAGTCGGGCAACGGGTTCGCCGCGGTAAGCTATGGCCTCATCAGCGATCGTAAAATCGGCGGGCAAACCGTAGGCGCTGAAGGTGATCTTCTGCGCGACTAGCTCGGGTAGATCATCCGCGGCGTTGCAGACGGCGAAGTCTTTCGTGGTTTGGTTCTCGAAAATCCGCAGCTTGGCCGCACGATACTCTTCCATGGAGGCGTAGCGGTCGAGATGATCCGGGGTGAGGTTTAGCCAGAGCGAGATGTGCGGGCGGAAAGTGGAAATCGTTTCCAACTGAAACGAGCTCACTTCCAGAGTGACGAGATTCAGCGAGTCCTGCTGCTCTCCAACAACTTCCGAAAAGGGCAGGCCGATGTTGCCGCAGGCGACGGTGGGCTGGCCTGCGCTGTTGAGCATGGCGGCGATCAGCTCAGTTGTGGTGGTTTTGCCGTTGGTGCCCGTGATCGCGACAACAGGTCTGGTGCAATATTGGTAGGCGGCCTCGAGTTCGCCGGTTAGCGGAATGCCGCGATCCGAAAACTGTTGGGCAAAACGGCTGGCGAGATCAATGCCCGGGCTGACGACCGCAGTGGAAAATGTTTGGTCGGAAACGACCGCATCCTCGCCGGTCAGAACGGTGATGCCGCTCTCGCGCAAAGCAGCCGCCCGAGCCTGGAGTGCCTCGCTGTTGCCGGAGTCAAGCACGGTGATTTTCGCCCCTTTGGAGGAGAGCAAACGCGCGACGGATTCGCCGCTCCGGGCGAGTCCTAACACCGCGATATGTTTTCCGGCGACGTCCATGGTTTAGCGAAGCTTGAGAGTGGCGAGGCCGAGGAGCGCGAAGATGAGCGACAGGATCCAGAAGCGCACGATGACGGTGTTTTCCTTCCAGCCCATGAGCTCGAAATGGTGGTGGATGGGCGACATTTTGAAGACCCGCTTTCCCGTCGTTTTAAAGCTGATGACCTGAATGATAACGGAGCACGCCTCGATGACGAAAATGCCTCCGACGACCACGAGCAGGAGCTCTTGTTTGCAGCAAATGGCGACGACGGCGAGCATTCCGCCGATCGAAAGAGAGCCGGTGTCGCCCATGAAAACCCGCGCCGGGTGGGCGTTGAACCAGAGGAATCCCAAGCCAGCGCCGGCCAGTGCCATGCAAGCCACGGTGAGCTCGGAGGCTTGGAGGTTATGTGGAATCTGGAGATAGCGTGCGACGACGAAGTTTCCCGTGCACCAGGACAATACCGCGTACGCAACTGACGTCGTGATCGTGCAACCCGTAGCGAGTCCATCGAGTCCGTCGGTGAGATTTACGGCGTTCGAGGTGCCTGCGATTATGGCGGTATAGAACACGAATGCGCCGATTAACCCGAATGCGAAAATGGGTTCTTTATAGAAGGGAATGTAGAGTTCGCGCGTCTGGGAAGCCGACGCCGGATCCCACAAGAGGAACGCGGTGATGCCTGCTGCTAGAACAATCTGGCCGACTAACTTCAGCCGTCCAGGGAGGCCGGCCGAGTTCTGCTTTTTGACCTTTAGATAATCGTCGATAAACCCAATGGTTGCGAGATAGACGATGGTGAAGAGGACCAGCCACACGAAATGGTTGTCGGATCTCGCCCAGAGCATGGTGGACACCACGACAGACCCCATCAAGAGCACACCGCCCATGGTGGGAGTGCCCTTTTTCGCTCCCTGGAGTTCGAACAGCTTATTGACCTCTTCCTTTGTGCGAATCGGCTGACCCACTTTGAGGGAGATCAACTTGCGGATAACGAAGTTTCCAAAGACCAAGCACAGGAGAAACGACGTGATCGCCGCCATCGCCGCGCGAAAGCTAATGTACTGGAAAACATTCAGTGCCGACTGAAGAGCCGGATCACCGCCGAGCTGGGAAAGATAGTACAACATTAGCGTGTAGTGGCTGATGAAACGGGTTCGAGGCTGAGGGCGAGCTCATCGATCACTTGTTCCATACGGGCGGAGCGGCTGCCTTTGACGAGCACGCAATCCCCTGGCTGGAGCAGGGTAAGCAGAGCGGCGGCAGCCTGCCGGGTGTCGGCGGTGCGAATGACGCGCGTGGCGGCGGATTTCTCGGCTTCGTCCGCAATCCATTCCGCGGTCTTTCCGACAGTGACGAGAATATCGACATCCTGACTGGCCGCTCCCACTTTGCGATGCCCCTCCTCCGCGTATTCGCCCAGTTCCCCCATTGCGCCGAGCACAGCGACGTGTTTTCCCATGCTGGAGATGGATTCCAGTGTGGCCAAAGCGGCGAGCATAGAATCGGGATTTGCATTATAAGAGTCGTCGAGAAAATGGATGCCTCCGATTTCCTTGCTTTCCAAGCGTCCGCTGGTGAGCTGGATTTTCCCAAGCGTATCGACAGCCGTTTTGAGAGAAATACCGTGAGCCAGTCCCGCGGCCAGGGCGAGCATCGCGTTGCCGACCATGTGATTGCCGGGAATCGGGAGAAACGCGGGAATCGTCTCGGATTGATAGCTGACGAGGAAAGTGGTTCCGTCGGCGGCAGTGTTGAGCTCGGTTGCGCAGACGTCGCCCGCCTCGATCCCGGCGGTAATGACTTTCGCTTTGCAGCGTTTTGCGATGGAAGGAGTGAACGAGTCGTTCGCGTTGAGAATGACTACACCTTCAGCCGAAACCGCGAGAGCCAGCTCCGATTTTTCTTGAGCGATGGCTTCCTGAGTTTTCATGAACTCGATGTGCGCAGTGCCAATGTTAGTGATGATCGCCACGTCGGGCGCGGCAATCGCGGCGAGGGGAGCGATCTCACCGGGATGATTCATCCCCATCTCCAGAACCGCGACCTGATGTGAATCGTCGATTGAGAGGACTGAAAGCGGCAGGCCGATGTGGTTGTTGAGGTTGCCCTGCGTTTTGATGACGGAAAAGCGGCTTCCGAAGACCGCCGCGGTGAGATCCTTTGTACTGGTCTTGCCATTGCTGCCGGTGATGCCGACGACGTGGCATTGGAGCGACGTGCGGTAGTTCTTTGCCAGCGTCTGCAAACCGTCGAGCGTGTCGTTCACCCGAATGACAGCCGCTTCGCTTTCCACATTTTGATCCACCAACACCGCGGAAGGAGCGGAGGCGGTGAACTCGCGCACAAATGTGTGCGCGTCGTGGTTAGGTCCTTTCAGAGCCACGAACAAATCACCCGGCTGCACGGTTCGGCTATCCGTCACCACACGGCGAACGGTAACGGAATCCGGCCCGGAAACGAGTTTCCCGGCGGCCATCTGAGCGATTTGCGATGCGGCCAGTGGGTTCATGAATCGCTCATTTTCACGGGCTGCGCGTCCACGGCGTTCTGGACCATCTCCACATCGTTGAAAGGAATGATGTGATCGGCGAATTCCTGATTGGTCTCGTGTCCTTTGCCGGCGATGAGGACGATGTCGCGAGGCTCCGCGAGCGCAATGGCGCGGAAGATCGCCTCCTGACGGTCTAGCACGGTTTCAAATCTGCCTGGGCGCATCGCCTTGGTGATCTCGCCGATGATGGTTTCCGGGTCTTCCTTCCGCGGATTGTCGGAGGTGACGATGGAGTAATCTGCGTATTCCGTGGCCACGGCACCCATCTTCGGGCGTTTGGCGCGGTCTCGATCACCACCGCAGCCGAAAACGACAATCAGCCGACTGGGTGAGAGTTCGCGGAGCGTGCGAAGGACGTTCAGGAGAGCGTCGTCCGTGTGCGCGTAGTCGACGTAAACCTGGAACTGCCGCTTGATCGGCACGGCCTCCAGTCGACCGGGAACCTGCGGCGCGCTGGCGAGCGCTTTCACGCACTCACGCAGCGGCAGCCCCACAGCGCGGGCAGCGGCGAGAGCGGCTAGCGAGTTGTAAACATTGAAGCGACCGATCAGCGGGAGGCGGACGAGGTAACTTTTTCCGTCGGCGTCGAGTTGGTAGGTGGTAATGCTGCCATCCGTGCGAATGTTAGTCGCGCGATAATTCGCGGCAACTCCCAGGCCGTAGGTGACGAGGCGCAGCTCCTTCTCGAAGCGCGTGACGAGTTGCTCGCCGTGCGTGGAATCGATGTTGATGATTCCCACGCCCTTCTTGCGTTTTTGCTCGGCGAGTTGCAGGAACAGCAACGCCTTGGCTTCGAAATAGGCCTGGATGGTTTTATGATAATCCAGATGATCCTGTGTGAGGTTCGTGAAGATAGCGGCGTCGAATTCCAGCCCGCGGACGCGGTCCTGCATCAGCGCATGCGAGGAGACTTCCATCACCGCAGCTTTGTCGCCCGCATTCAGCGTCTGGTAGAGCATGTCGTTGATTTCCAACGACTCAGGGGTGGTGCGCGAGGCAGGAAGCAGCCGGCGTCCGATCTCATAGCGAACCGTGCCGAGCAGCCCAGACCGAAGGCCATTCGACTCCAGAAGATGCTTGAGCAGGTAAGTCGTCGTGGTTTTTCCGTTCGTTCCGGTGACGCCCACCAATTTCAGCTTGGAACCCGGGTGGCGGTAGAATGCGCAGGAAAGGTCCGCGAGTGCCTTGCGGCTATCCGGCACCTGGATCGTGGTGATCTTCCACGGACTTGTGGAAGCGTCGGTGACCACCGCTTCAGCGCCACGGTCAATGGCGTCGCGCACGAATTCAGCGCCGTCCTGTTTCTCCCCTTTGAGCGCTACGAAGAGCGATCCGGGAGTGACTCGGCGGGAGTCGTAAGCAATGTTAGTAATGTCACGTTCAGCCGATCCAATAACCTCCTGGACCGGAGTTTTCGTGAGCAAGGTTTTCAATAGCATAAAAAAATCAGCGCTCGCGAACGCCTCGGGTGTTGGAAACTTTCTTCAGATCGTCCTTGGCAGCGGCCAAAAGAGCGGGATCGGGGTGCAGATCGAGCAGGCGCGCCACACGTTGGGCGACCTTGGAAAAAATGGGGGCCGCCACCAGGCCGCCGTAGTTGCCGTTTGGAACGGTGTTAGCATCGTCCAGCAGCACATAAGCGACAAAAGCGGGATCTTCGGCAGGCATAAAGCCGCAGAAGCTGACGATATATTTACCGGCCAGGTACCCGCCGCCGGTGGGATTCACTTTTTGCGCGGTGCCGGTTTTTCCTGCCACGCGGAAACCTTCGACCCCGGCGAGTTCCGCGGTGCCTTTTTTGGTGACAACGTCGGCGAGAGAGGCCACGATCCGCTTGGTGGTGGCTTCCGAAACCACGCGCCGCACGGCGACGGGCTCAAACTTGGAAACGACGTGGCCATCCTTCGCGGTGATCTTGCTAACGACCTGAGGCATCATGAGCATTCCGCCATTTGCGATCGCTGCCATCGCGGAGGTTAGCTGAATAGGCGTAACGCAAACTGCATGGCCCATCGGCACGCGAGTGATAGCGACTTTGTCTCCATTGAAAGGAGGATTTACCTGGCCGCTGATTTCGCCCGGAAGATCGATACCGGTGCGGTCTCCAAATCCGAAGCGGCGCACGTAGTCGTAGAAACGCTGTTCTCCCAGCTGGAGAGCCAGTTTGGCCACACCGACATTGCTCGATTTCATGAGGATGTCGTGCACGGTCATGTCGCCGTAAGGATGGTGATCGCGCAGCACGCGGCCTCCATAGTGGAACCGGCCCGCTTCGCAGTAGATGCGGGTGTGATCGTTAACAATCCCTTCCTCGAACGCAGCCGCGGTGGCCACAATCTTGAAAGTAGAACCGGGCTCCACCATGTCGAGAATGGCATGGTTTTTCGTCACTTCCGGCGGTGCATTATTAGCATCGTTGTTATCGAACATCGGCCACGAAGCCATGGCCATGATGGCGCCGGTCTGCGGCTTCATGACGATGATCGTCGCACCCTTCGGCTTGTATTTTTCGCAGGCTGCCTTCAGCTCCGACTCTACAATGGCCTGGATCCCGAGATTGATTGTCGTCTGGACGGTAAAGCCATCCTGCGCAGGCCGTTCCTGACCGCGGTAAAGGAGGATCTCGCGTCCGGTGCGATCGCGTTCCGTGAAACGATAGCCATCATGCTGCTGCAGATAGGTATCCATGCTTTTCTCAATGCCGGATAGCCCACGATGCTCATGGTCGAGATAGCCGAGAACGTGGCAAAGCATGTCGCCATTCGGGTAAACGCGTTTGAAATCCTCGATGAAATAGATGCCGCGCAGGCCTCGCTTGTTGAGCTCGCTTTGCAGGGCGTGAGCTGCGAGTTGATCGACTTCTTTCTTAAGGACTATGAAGCGGCGATTTGTCTGAATCTTCGCGGTCACCTCCTCGACCGAGAGATCGAGATGTTCCGCCACGAGCGCTGCTATCTCCGCGGCGCGGGCTTGGGATTTCTCAGATTTCGACGGATTCGAATTGAGGATGTGGGAGGCGTCGGCATACACCGTCTGCACGGAAGTGTTATCCGCGAGCACTTCGTGGTTAGCATCGACGATTCGGCCGCGCTGGGCATAGACCGGCTTCTTGACAATGTGCTTGGCGTGCGCCAGAGCGGCATAGTCATCGTGTTGATTGACTTGCAGGTAAATCAGGCGGGCCGAATAGCCGCTGAATATCGCTACGAAGCCAATGCAAACGATGAGAGCGCGCGTCTGGCAGCTTTTCATTTTTGGGCGAGTATTTTGCTAGAGGCGAGCGCGTCGGCAATAATCGTTGGCTGATGGCCGGAAGCATTCAGGCGCACGACACGAGTCTGGTCGATCTCCACCAGCTTAATGAAGCCGCTTTGCAGCTGACGTTGAAGCGTCGAGTAGGAGGTGAGGGCGGTGACCTGTGAGCCGAGCGCACGGTTCTCGTCGTTCAACCGCTTCAAGGAGCCTTCCAATTTCTGGCGGTCGTCGGCGAAAGCGATGGTCTGATTCTTAATCGAGACGTAGCTCAGACCCAAAACGCTGAGGCCTGCGAAGACCACCAGCCACCAGAAGAAGGTGGCGGCGCGAACGGTGTTGGCATTTTTCCGACGATTGCGAGACATGGGATTTGGGGCTTTCTAATTTCTTTGCACGGCGCGCAGTCGTGCACTGCGGGCGCGGGGGTTGCGTTGAAGTTCGGTAGTACTAGCAGTAATGCTTTTGCGGTTGATCTGGTGATAGACACACGCCGGATTGGGCCGCGGGGCGGGCCACTCGGGGCGGTCGAGGGTTTCCTGGCTTCGCGAGCGAAAGTCCTGTTTCACCAGGCGATCTTCGAGCGAATGGAAGGTGATGACGGCGAAGCGCGCACCCGAATTCAATATATCTGGCGCTGCTTTCAGGATGGACTCCAGGGCACCGAGCTCGTCGTTAACGGCGATGCGCAGGGCTTGGAAAATCTGGGTAGCGGGATGTCTCTTGCCCCGGCGCGGGAGAATGGCTTCCACTGCGCCTGCTAGCTGGCCGGTCGTCGAAAACGGCCGGTTTTCCCGAACTCCCACGAGGTGCTTGGCGATGCGCACGGCGCTCGGCTCCTCGCCATAACGGCGGAAGATACGGATGAGCTCCTCGACGTCAGCCGTGTTCACGAGATCGGCTGCGGTGCGCGGGGCCGATTGATCCATGCGCATGTCGAGAGGGCCGTCGGCCTGGAAGCTGAAGCCGCGAGTGGCGGTGTCGAGCTGATGCGAAGAAACGCCGATGTCGAGCAGGAGCCCGTCAATTTTCGAAATGCCTAGTTCGCTGAGAACACGAGCTAGATCTCGGAAATTCGCGCGCACAGGATGGAACGCCTCGCCAAAAGAGGCGAGCCGCGCCGTGGTGTGGCTCAGCGCGTCGGCATCCTGATCGAGACCGATGACGTGCGCGCCCGCACGCAGAAGAGCCTCGGTGTGGCCGCCGCCGCCGAGGGTTCCATCGACGAACATTTGCCCGGGCTGAGGCGCGAGGACGGAGAGCACTTCCTCCGCGAGGACGGAGATGTGGCGAAACCCTGAGGAATCTTGCGAGTGAGGAGTAGGATCCACGTTTTTCTCCAGGTAAAGAGGGTCGGCTGAGGCGTCCGCGTCGGAAATGAGTTTGTCCGTACGCAGGGCCGCCGGATCACAAACCAATGCTGTCGGCCACTTCGCAGTAGACATCTTGTTTCTCCTCGATTGTCGCCTTCCAGCGGTCCGGATTCCAAATTTCGAAACGTGCGTCGCCGCCGGCCATGACCACGTCCTGGCTGATGTCGACTCGCTTGCAGTATTCCTCGGGCAAAAGCATGCGCCCTTGGCGATCCACGCTGGTTGGCTGTGCTTGCGAATAAAAATTGCGAAGGAAAATGCGCTTTTTCGCATCTTCGAGGTCGGTTCTCAGCTCAATCTTGCGCCCGATCGACTTGAACTCCTCGGGCGGCATGACGATGAGGTACTGATTCTTCTGGTCAGGAATGACGAAAAAATCCTCCGCCTCGGCCCGGCGCCACTTGGACGGCACCGTCACGCGACCCTTGGGGTCCACGGCGTGGCGAAATTCGCCAGCGTAAACGGGGGTAGGTGTGAGGGTGGTGTCCATGAAGTAACATTGGAAGAGCAGGCTTTATGCCCCATTTTCCTCCATATCGCCCCCCTTTTTGCCACCAAACGCCCCAAATCGTCAAACAAATTCGCAGTTTGGCTCACATTCTTGCGACTTTTCGCGGGCTAAGGTTCGTCGAGGGGACGTTTCTCCTGGTCTCGCACATTCACCATAACGGCGAAGGTGCTGAAAACGTCCGCGCCCGTCGTGGCGTTCACCGCCCAGACGAGCACTTTGCAGGACGTGGTGCCGCGGGATTCCACCTGGCTGAAGATCTTGATGATGTTGCCCTGCAAGACGGGCGACGAGAAATCGAACTGGCCGAAAAGCTTCGTCACAAAGGAAGCGTGCGGGAAGAGGAGGGTCGCCGCCTTGTAAGCCATGTCGTCGGCCCATTTCATCATGTTGCCGCCGAAGAGCGTGCCGGAGTGGTTGAGAAACTCCGGGCGGATGAGGAGGGTTTTTTCGTGGCGCGCGCCGAGCATAAGATGAAGTGCGGGCTTACCGCTGATACCGCAGAAGGTGTTCGCCGAGGAGTGGCGGGAAGTCGAGGCTCTTTCTCCGGCTGTGCGTGTCGAGGAAGCGAGCTGCGGCGGTTTGCAACTCGGTCCAGCGGCTCCACGGCAGCGCGGGAGCGGCGGCGACTTGCCGGAGCAGGCTGTGCCACTCGAGCTGGGCGCGTTCGATGTCGCCCGGGCGCAGGGCCATGGTGAGAAGTTTGCTGCGGTTGGTGCCAGGCGAGGAGAGCTCGCGCATCACGTCGCCCGCGCCGTCGCCAAAGCCGACTGGAACTCCGAATTCCAGATATCCGGGGAACTCCGCCCGCTCGTAGGTGTGCGAGCAGACGAATCCGAGGCGTCCGCCGTAAGGAGAGTCGTCCCCGGCGAAACGGTGGCCCGCGCGGATGTTCGCCAGGTCGAAAATGAGATCGTCGATCGGGTAATCCGGTTTCTCCAGAGCGGCGGCAATGGCCAAACCTTCCCCGTGGGAGAAATAGCTGAAGATTTGCCCGCGCTGAGTGGGTTTCCCATCGGGAGCGATGAGACCGAGTCGGCGCCAGGCCATTGCGGGCGAGTTGGCAGGATCCAGGGCCTCGCAATCGGCCTTGTGCAGACACGGCTGGCAAATGGCGGGGAGTTCGCGGCGAGTCGGCGGATCGATGAGGACCTTGCCGTGAGAGTCGAGATAGCCGGTGATCGGCGAGCCCGCGAAGGAAAACTGCGCGACGATGAGGTTGTTGCGCACGACGGGAGGAAGCGGCTGACCGGCGGAAAGCTTCGCAACGTAGGGCCAAACGACCTCGTGGAAGGATCTCTCGTCGAAGCGTTTGGTTTCTTTTAGGCCGCTCTCGCGAAGGAGTTTCCGCACGGGCTGCGTCGGTTGGAAAACGTCGTCCGCAACCGTGGCGACGGTGATTTCCCGGCCATAGGTTTTCTCCGGTCCCGTCGTGAGCTTGCAGAGGTTGCCGGTGCCGAGTTGATCCAGGGCTTCCGGCTGCGAGAGAACCGGAAGCCAGCGGGGGCCGCGCTTTACAACGGCCCGCTCCAAGGTGAAGACGAGCGGAGCGGGCTGGATTTCCCATTCATTGCGGCTGTTCAGCATTTCCACATCGAAGCGGCGAACGAGCCGGGCGCGTTCCGCGTCGGTGCGCAAGCCGCAGGGGATGATTTCCCAATGCAAACCGACTTCAAACCCGGTGCGGACCTCGTGGGTGCTGAAGAGCTTTTTGGTGAGGTCGATAGCGGCGGAGCAGGGATCATCGCCGTGGTCCACGGCCGCTTGCATGACGCTGACGAACGAGGGCCAATCAATGCTGTTGGGACGTCGCACGCGTTGGGGGCGCGCGTCGAAGAGCCGCGGAAGATCGGGAGTGGAAAGGACGTAGCCTTTTTCATCCAGGCCTCGACGACCGGCGCGTCCAAACATTTGCAGTAGCTCGTCGGAGCGGAGTTCGTGGGTGTGGTGGCCGGATTGATAACTGGTGCCGGTGACCATCACGCTGCGGACGGAGAAATTAATGCCCGCCGCAAGCCCTGTGGTGGAGACGATCACCCGGAGATGTCCGCGTTTCGCCAGCGGCTCGATCAACCCCGCGCGCACGGCGTAGGAGAGCCCGCTGTGATGCCAGGCGACGCGGTTGGTGAGTAGTTTGGTGAGGAGTTCGCCGGCGAGTTGCCGCTGTTCGTGGGAGAGCGGCAGCGGGTCGGGTGCGGGGAGAGAACTCGCGATCGCGATGGCGAGATCTTCGGCAGTTTTGCGGCGCGGCGCGAAGATGAGCAGGGGAGACAGCTGGTTGGAAATGGCGCGGGCGACGAGCTTCGGCCAGTAGCCGGTGATGTTCGACGGGATCGGCGAGCGGAGGTCGTGCGCCATGATTTCCTCCAGGGGAACAGGCCTCTCGTCGGTGCGGACGAGAGCCGCTTTTCGTCCGAGACGCTCCAGCCAATCGGCCACGGATTGCGGGTTTTCCACGCTGCCGCTGAGGAGGAGCAGTTGCGTCTGCGACGGAGCCAGTGCGAGGCAAAGCTCATAATTAACGCCCCGCTGCGCGTCACTGAGGAGCTGATATTCGTCAATGACCAGCAGTCGCGGACCGCGTCGCTGGAGAAAGGCGGCTTTCTGGGTTTCAAGCGTCGCGACGATGACGCGGGCGTGGAGGTTTTCCGAAATGTCCCCCGTCGCGATGCCGACATCCCAGCCGCGGGCGCGCCATTCGGCGAGTTTGTCGTTGGCGAGAGCCCGAGTCGGAACGGTAAAAATCGCCTGCCCGCGGAGCGCCGGGTAGAGCATTTCGAAGACAAACGTCTTCCCCGCACCCGTCGGCGCGTGGACAACCACGTCGTGCCCATCCCGTAGCAGCCGCACCGCCTCCTGCTGCCAGAGGTCGGGCAGAGCAAGACCTATTTCCAAACCGCGCATCCTCCAACTGAAAGGTGTTGCGCGTCCGTTGCAAGGGGAACGTCGTTACGAGGTGCCCGGATCGTAAGATCCGCCGTAGCTCGCCTTGTAGAGAGCCAATCCAGTGAGTCGGCTGATTTCCTGAAAGTGTTTATCGAGCGAGTAAACCCGGCAGTTGTTCTCGATGGCTATCGTTGCGATAACGACATCATTCCAGGGAACCGTGACTCCCGAATCACGGAGCTTCCAGGACATCTTTTTGGCGGACTCCCAGACGGAGTCCTTCATAGGAACATAAGGAATAATGTCGAAGAAGAAGCTCAGCGGCTTGCGCATCTCCTGCCGGGCTGCACCCAGTACCTCCAGCTTTACCGGACCGCAAAAGGCAGCTTCATATTCCTCAAGAAGGCTTTCCAAGGCTACTTTGACGTGAAGATCTCCTTTGGGCCGAGAGGCCTCGATCCACACCGACGAATCCACAATGACCATTACTTGTCGAACTTATCGGGATCGTAGTCGGGCTCGAAAGCATCCGCGAATGCACCTTCCCGGATGAGTCTGCCAAACTCTTTAGCTTTTTGCCGTTTGACGAATTCCTCAACAGCCAAGCTGATCGCGGGACTTTTCTTGCTCTCGCCAGTGATGGCTTCTAGGTCTTTCAAGACGCTTTCATCGATGTCGACTGTGATTCTCATGAAGCAACGTGATGCAGAATGATGAAATGTAAAGCTCTATATGATGCTTATAGTCGCTTTAGATACTGAAGTGCTCTCTCCACCTCATCTTCAGTATTATAAAAGTGGGGGCTGAAACGCAGGTAATCCCGACCGCTACGGTCGAAGCGGTGGGAGACGATGACGTTTTTTGCCGTCAGCTCGTCGAAGTAGGGCTTCATCGCCTTCTCCGGGTGTCGAAAGGTCACAATTCCGCTCCGCGCGGGACCACTCATGGGACTGGCAACCTCAAACCCCAGCTCCGTCACGCCTTCGGCAATCTGCTGCCGAAGCGCCAGAATGCGTTCACTCACCGTCTCCATCCCAATTTCCAGCAGCATCTCGATCGAAGCCAGCATCCCGTAAATGCCCGGAGTATTCAGCACGCCGGGTTCGTAGCGTTGGGCCGAATCGACAAAAAGAATCTCCGCCTGCGTAATGAACTGCGGAGACTGAATATTCCACGCGCCGAGCAGCGTTGGCCGAAGCTTCTCGAAGTGCTCGCGCTTCACGTAAACGATCCCCGCCGCCATCGGCCCGAGCAGCCATTTGTGCGCGTCGGCACTCAGGAAATCCACATGCTCCACGGTCGTGGGAAACGCCCCCAGCGTCTGGATCGCATCCAGCGAAAAAAGCACCCCGCGATCATGCAACAGCCGCCCAATCGCATCGTGATCGATCCGATAGCCGGTCAAAAAATGACACGAGGCCAGCGCCACCAGCTTCGTCCGTGGAGTAATCGCCGCCGCGACGAGTTCTGGCGTGATTTCCCCCATCTTCTCCGGCTGGAGATAACGCAATTTCACTCCCAGCCGCTCCAGCGCCAGCCACGGGTAAACGTTCGCTGGATAGTCCTCCTGATAACACACCACCTCGTCGCCCGGCTCCCAATCCAGTCCATTGGCAAAAAGACTCAGCCCTAGCGAGGTCGGGCCGAGCAGCGCGATCTCGTCCGCCTGTGCACCCAGCAGCTTCGCGCAGACCCGACGGGTCCTGGCAATATCGCGCAGCACCGCAGCAAATTCCTGCCGCTCCGTCGTGCTCTGCCGCGTGTAATCTATCATCGCATCGGCCACGTATTGCGGAAACGTCGTCACCGCCGCGTGTTCCATGAAGATGTGCTCTCGCGCAATCGGGAAATTCGCCAATCGAGTCGCTTCGTCGGTCCAGAGGTTCATGGCTTCGGCGTCCCAGGCGGCGGCGTTTCGCGCGGCGCACGGATCGTGAATTCCTTCACCACCATCTTCTCGCCCGTCTCCGGGTCCACGTATTTCGCCTGGTCGAACTTAAACGACGGCTCAGGCGGGGGCGGCACCCGCCATTGCGGCGGAATCACCGGTCCATCCTTGATCATCATAAAGAGCAACCCGTGCACGGCGACCACGCCAATGAAGAGGAGAAACCAGACTTTCCGGCTCACAACCTCAGGATTTCCGGGCGCGCTGACCTTCCTTAATCAGCTCCCAAGGCACCGTCGTTTCCGCGCCGGTTTCGTCCTCGGTCATCGGCAGTTTGGATCGGAAAAGGAAATCGCGAATCGTGTTTTTATGCAGCACCCGATGGATCACCACGCCCTCGGGACATTTCCCAAAGTAAATGCGGTAATCCGTCGCGCGATATCTGTAAAAACTCTTCCCATCGCGCGTCACTGTCGTGAACCGCGTCTTGTCCAGCTTGTCGAGATCCTCCGGCAAAAGCTGAAATTCGCTCAACAAATCGAGCTGCGTCAGTTTGGGAATTGCGGCCATTTCAGCGGCGCTGATTTCATTAAAAATAATCTGGAACATCGGAAGCTAGGGCTGGAGAAAGATCCGGGGCACACGTTTGCTGATGCCCGTGAGGATTTCCCAGGGAATAGTGTCGGCGAGTTGGGCGATCTCGCCAGCCAAAATGTGCGTGCCGAAAAGTTCCACCTCATCGCCAATCTCGGCAGGAACGTCCGTCACATCGATCATGATCTGATCCATCGTCACGCGCCCAAGCACCGGGCAGCGCTGGTCTCGCAGCAGCACGTGCGCACCGCGATTGGAGAGCCGCCTCTGATACCCGTCTGCATAGCCCGCGGAGATCGTCGCCACACGCGTCGGAGCCTTCGTTACGAAGCTGCGGCCATAACTCACCCCGTGACCCGCCGGCAGCGTGCGAATCAGCGTCACCCGGCTTTTCAGCGTCATGACGGGTCGCAATTTTCCCTGAAATTCCGGCACGGGCGACGCCCCATAAAGCATCAATCCCGCCCGGACAAATTGCGCCGCATGCGTGGAGAAATTGATAATCCCTGCGCTGTTCAGCATGTGCCGCGAGGGCGCTTCCGAGGTCAGCGCGTGATACGCCTCCAACTGCGACAACGTGAAAGCCTCATCCTCATCCGCCGAAGGCAAATGTGTCGCCACCGCCTCGATCTGGAGATTCGGCATCGCCCGGATTTTCTCCAGAGCTGCCGGCCATTCCTCCGGCAGAAACCCCAACCGCCCCATCCCGGAATCCACCGCCAAATGAACCCGCGTCGGCCCCAGCCGCGAAAACATTTCCGCTTCCTCCATCGAAGAAATCGCAGGCATAAATCCATGACGCACCACCGACTCGCGCTCCTCCGGCAACGTCGCTCCGAGCAGCAAAATCTCTGCATCCGGCCACACCGCCCGCACATCCAGAGCTTCGCCTAAATTCGCCACCCCGAAATACTCCGTGTACTGACCGAGGGTCGTCAAAATCCCGCCCAATCCATGCCCGTAAGCATCCGCTTTCACGATGGCCATCAACTTCGCCTCCGACCCAATCCGCTCGCGCACCACCTCCAAATTGTGCGCCAACGCCGCCAGATCAATCTCCGCCCAGCAACGAAGCGGCCCATGCGGAGTCGGTGCAGGAAAGTCAGGCATGAGCAGTAGAAGGAGAATCAATAAAACTGATTCCTCCGCGCACATCGAACAAATTTCTTGGCAAGGAACAATGCCGAAGCACGCCACGTCCTTCGGAACTTCACGTGACGCCATCTGCTTTTTACTGCGCACCCCGCTGTGACTATCGGCTTCATCTTGGGGGGCGAAAGCATTCGCAGCACGAGCCGCGGTTGCCGTTTTCTTCTCACCTGTTTAGAACTGACGAATATGAAGGTCTATCTACTGTTCGCAGCCTTTCTCTCGATACTTCCTTTTTTCCATTTTGTAGTTCCTATTCTGCTGTCAAAGCTCAGTGGTTGGTCGAGGTTATCTGAACGTTTCTCCTCATCGATCGAGCCATATGGAGAGGTCCACATAGGAGAGACTATAAGTATCAACACCACTCGGTATAGAGAAGTTGATATTTCCCTATCGGATCATGGCGTATCTTTGAAACTCTCGATGTTGTCTCATCCAGACTTGTTCATCCCATGGCAGAATTTCTCGCGGGTTGAGGAGATAGACTATTACGGCGCAATGTTTTATCACAAGCTAACGATCGGTGAGCCCGCAACTGATGTGATCACGTTAGATAAGCGAATTCCACTGCCTCCGCGTGCCCTTTCCATCGGGAAAGCTGAGAGCTAACAAGGGCCGCGAGACGGAGCCAAGAGCTTGGGCGAGGGCGCGGAGGATACGCTGGAGCGAAAGGTCAGGCGCGGAGCGTTTGTTGTTGAAAGAGCAGCTTGCAGTTGAAGCTGGCGTCGAGGTGGTAAACAGAAACGGTGTCGATCGTGGATTCGCCGAGAGGCAACGGCCTGGATGCGATTTCCACGGCTGCGTCTCCACTCACTGAATCTCCAACGCGCACCGTGCAGTGAGGATTGAAGGGCCACTGACTCTCAGAGAAAGAAATGCCGGAAAGGAGCAGCTTCTGATGAAGATGATCGAACGGCGAACGGCTGGAAGGCTCCAGATAAAAGACCCCTGTTTTAGGAAAGCTGCGAATCGCTGAGAACCGACTGCAAAAAGGAGAAACATCCTTGAGCGTTGCAATCAGGTGACGCTCGATGAGCGACAAATCGGTTCCGACCGGAATCGGTCCTACTCCAGAGGAACCGGCGAGGGTAATTCTATGGGGAGGCTGGCGGGTGGGGAACAGAGCGAGGCACGCAACGCGTGTATTTCCGCGCGAATAGGCTCGGGAATTTCCGCAACAATGTAACACGGATGTTCCGTTAGGTAAGACATCGGCGTTAACAACGGCGTTAGATCAATCCCGGAAAACGACGGTGCGGCCGCCGTGGATGAGGACGCGGTCGTGGATGTGGGCGCGGACGCCGCGGGAGAGGGCGAGGCGTTCGCAGTCGCGTCCGAGGCGGAGCAGATCGTCGGGTTGATGGAAATGCTCCACGCGCACGACTTCCTGGTCGATGATCGGGCCAGCGTCCAGTTCGCTAGTGACGTAATGGCACGTGGCGCCGATGAGTTTTACCCCGCGTTCGTAGGCCTTTTTATACGGGTTGGCGCCGACGAAGGAGGGCAGGAACGAGTGGTGAATGTTCATGATGCGGCCCGCGTAGGTTTCGCAGAGATCCGGCGGAAGGATCTGCATGTAACGGGCGAGAACGATCAGATCGACACCCGCTGCAGCGACGGCCGCCTCGACTTGCGCAAAGCCGGGAGCTTTATCCTGCGGATCGATCGGCACGTGGAGAAAGGGCAGGCCTTCGCGCTCGATCATGGAGCGAAATTGCTCGTGGTTCGACAAAACCAGCGGGATTTCCATTTCCAATTCGCCGGAATGCCAGCGCCAAAGCAGATCGGCGAGGCAATGGCCGAGTTTGCTAACAAAGATGGCGACCCGCATTTTCTGCCTTGCATCGCGAAGGGTCCAGCTCGCCTGCAGCTCCTGCCCAATGGGGGCAAACTGCGCGCGCAATGTGGGGAGATCGACCTGCAGCGATTCGGTGGCGATCGCCATGCGGGTGAAAAACCAGCCGTTGAGCGGATCGGTGAATTGATTGACCTCGAGAAGGTTGCCGCCGCGTTCGGCGACAAAGTTCGTCATGCGCGCAAGCAATCCCACGCGGTCGGGGCAGGCCAGTTTTAGAATTGTCGCACTCATGGGGTGAGATCATCGGTTTTGAAGTGCTCGCGGCAAGTGCAAAGAACAGGGCGAGGCGGCAGGGCTATTTTGGCGCGAGGCGTGTGAAGAGGAAACTTTTCCCAAGCCAAAGGGGATGCCAGGAGAAGCCACTTCTGCGCTCCTATTTAGTCTAAGACGCCCCGTTGCCCACGTCGGCATCCGCCGGATTCCTCCTTGGAAAGATCTAAGTGAACTTCCCGATCAGCGGCTGGATGCCGCGCCCTGCGAAGACAAATCCCAGCCCCCGCGAACTCCCCAGGGCGGATGGAGTGCCAGCCGGCGTGGTGCGTGGGTCGGAACAATGGGCGGTTAGGAAGACGGAGGAAAACCTGCTACTTCTTGCGGCGGAGGCGACGGACGACGAGCCACGCGACACCCAATCCCAGTGCCCAAGGTGCCAGAAAGGCGAGGGCGACTCCAATCATTTGCACGCTCCAGAGGAGACTGGCGATGGCTTGGCTGGCGGTGCGGCGCAAGGTGGCGAGGAGGCCGGTGTTGTCGGCGACGATTTTGTTTTCCGTGACGAAATGGATGCTCAACTCAGCCGGTGCCTGGCTGTCCGTGGTGGAGACAGCGGCGGTGTCGCGGCGTTCCACGGAGAGTTCCTGCGGTTTGCCGAGGGCCTGAGCCTGCGCGAGCAGAGAAGCGTATTTGTTCAGCGGAAAACGCAGGACAACTTGGGCGGATTCGCGGCCGTCGGTCTGGCGCTGATATCCCGAATCGCGCACCGTCGCTCCGGCAGCGAGGGCCGCTTTTTTGAACTCCTGCACGCGGGTTTCAAGGTTGTCGGACTGCACGCGCAACCGCGTTTGCTGCACGCTCGGCTCCTCATCCGTGAGGCTGAGGCTGACCAGGATGGGTGCTGCGTCGTCGTTTTCCGCTGCCGAGCCGCTGCCGCTGCGCTGGACTTGATAGTCGCTGGCGCGTCCGAGTTTCTGCAAAGTGGCGACAAGCTCCGCGTGTTTTGCGGCCGGGACACGAACGACGAGGGTCGCGTTGCCGCCGCCGTTCTGCGGACGCACGAGATTGGAATTCACCACCTCGGCACCGGCTTCGGCGGCGGATTTCTTCGCGGCATCGAATGCCTGGTCGAGATCGCGAGTGAAGACGGTAAACCGGATCTGGCGGCGCGTTTCCTGATCGTGCTGGATGCTCACGCGGAAGCTGGCGGGGGCGTTTTCCACCTTGGCGTTTTCCGTTCCTGAGGTGGCGGCACTGCCATTTTGTGCGGTGCGCTGGGTCTGCGAATTGAAGTTTTGGATGCGGCCCAAGCCTTTGAGCTGATGCAACGTGGACTCCGCCGCCGGGGCCGGGATGAGGAGTTGCATCGTGGCGTTGACGCGTCCGTTCGCGTCGCGGGTAACGCTCGCGTCGCTGATCTGAGCCTTCGCCGCTTCCGCGATGCGTCGGGCTTCGGCGTAGGTTTTCTCCACGTCGGCCGCGAGCAAATCCAGGCTGCCGGATTGCTGTAGGAGAAACGCGGCGGGCTGCGTTAAATCCTTCTCGTAGAGACTGATCGTGACGGTGGCGTAGGAAACGAGGGAGTCGTAAAGCTTGAGTTCGCCTTGCATGGTCTCAATGCTTTCGCGAACGCGGCCGAGTTCCTTCTCGACCTGCAGGATGTCGCTGATCTTGCCCTTGGCGTCGGCCAACATCTCGAGAAGGCGCTCTTCCATGCGCTGAGCATTGCGGAGGCGGGCCGCAGTGTCGGAGTATTCCTTGGTGACGTCCTGAGTGCCGAGGGTCTGATTTTTCACCTCGCCGAAGGAACGCAGCTCGAGGAGGAAACCATCCAGGTGTTGCGGGAGGACTTTGATAACGACAGTGCCGCGCAGTTTTCCGTTGCCGCCGCGGGCGGAATTTTTCGTGGCTACGTAACCGCCCGCTTGAGTCGCGGCGGTGCCGAGTTTGTCGAGCGCAACGTCGAAGCTGGCAACTTCGAGTTCCACGCTAGCGTTGCGGATGAGCTTGCGAGCGTCGACCAAGCCTGGGTTGGGCTCAGCAGGCTGTTGAGCGGGGGCGAGGGATTCCCCGGCTTGATCGGCAGCGGCGGCTGGCGCTTCATCGGCTGGGGTGACAGGAGCTTGAAGGATGGCAGGAGTACCAGCAGGTTGAGGGGCGGCAGGCACGCTTTTGCGAGCTGCTGTCAGTGGACCGGTGGAATCTCCCTTGCTACGTGAGCGGCTGTTGCCCTCGTTCTTTTGCTCGAAATCCGCCCGATCTCCCTTCGAAGGGGCGTTCAGTGCGAGCTGTTGCTTCATCGGGAATGCTGCTGCATCACTGATCCCACTTGCATTGCTTTCCTTCGCTGCACCATCAGCCAGGAAGTAGTCCTGATCTTCGCCAAGCTTTTGGGGAGAATCGCCGAACGCGCCAGAGCGGCCCAGTTTGCGCGAATCCTCGGCGGTGTCGGAGGCGGCAAAAGCAAAATCACTTCCGCGCTCTTTCTGCGAAGCAGAATGCACCGCCAGCGGCGTTGTTGGCATTTCCACTCCGGTTAGTTTATTTCCCACCGTCACTAGTAATGTTAATGCCGCGAGCACGCCCGCCGTCTGCACGCCGCGCAAGCCCATCAGCCAGGCAATCGTTTCCGGAACCCGCGCCAGCCACGACTTCCGCTCGCCTGCACGGAATGCCAAGACGAGCTTGTTCTCGAAATAGGGAGACGGACGCTCCTGCTCAAAGGTGTTAGTCAGCGTTTCATTCATAGATTCGGTTTCCTGGTAAAGCCCCTGGCAACGAGGGCAGGCGGCAAGGTGATCTGCGAAAGCCAGCCGCTCCGTCTCAGAGAGCGCGCCTAACAACGCGGCAGCCGCCCAATCGTCGAAATCGTCGTGGATCGACTCGGGTGTTAGTGGTTCGTTCTCAGCCTTCATGGTCGTTCTCCTTTCTCTGGCAGATGAAACATCCGCAGCCGGTCCCGCATGGTGGCGAGGGCCCGTCCCAGCACGCCGCGCAACGCGCCATCCGTCAAATCCATGGCCTCCGCGATCGCTCGGTAATCCAGCCCTTCCAAATAGCGCAACGTGAGTGCGGTGCGGTGACGCTCCGGAAGCGTGGCCAACGCTGCGTGCATTTCGCGGGATTGCTCCGCCGCGGCAAGAGCGCCATCCGGCGTCGGAATCGATTCGTCGCGAGCTTCGGGAAAATTCTCCTCCGGCAGAGTGGCGTGACGTTTCTTGCGCAGCCGGTCGCGGGAAAGATTGCGAGCAATGGTCGAGAGCCAGGCCACAAAACGCTCCGGCTCGCGTAACTGTCGGCGGTCGCGAAAGGCGCGGAGAAAGGTTTCCTGCGCGACATCCTCCGCTTCCTCGCGCTCCTGCAACACCGCAAAAGCCACCGCATAGACCCGCATCGCGTTGGCCCGAATCAGTTCCTCGAAGGCGGAACGATCCCCGGCCAGGGCGGCTGCGATAGTCTCGGAATCGGGGGAAATCATGGGTGCTTCTGTGAGCCTAGACGCCGCAGAAATGAAATCCGCGCGATTTATTTTCGGAGGTGTTTGGTTTTTATTCGAACGAGCGAAGAAAACTGCCACGTGACGCATGGATCGCCTGCCGGCCCCGGAGAATCGCCTCTTTGCACCCGGGTTTGATTACGCTTGAGAGTTCTGGCTGCCCGCTTAACCTTGCGATCCGCTATTTTTCCCATCATGCCACACATCAAGCTCTACATTCCTGGTCCCATCGAAGTCTCGGCGAAGACTGCCGCCGCGTTTACCCTGCCGATGATCGGCCACCGCAGCGCCGATTTCAAAGCGCTCTACGAGTCGGTCCACCCGCAATTGCAGACGCTGTTTGGCACAAAGCAGCCCGTCTTGATTTCCACCTCCTCGGCTTGGGGCGTGATGGAAGGCGCGATGCGCAACCTCGTCTCGAAGCGCGTGCTGAACTGCATGAACGGCGCCTTCTCCGACAAATGGCTCGACGTCTCAAAGCGTTGCGGCAAGGAAGCCGACGGTCTTCAAGTCCCATGGGGCCAGCCGATTCTCCCGGAGCTGCTGGACGAGAAACTCGCGACCGGCGCTTACGATGTCGTCACCGTGATTCATAACGAAACGTCCACCGGCGTGATGAGCCCGCTCAAAGACCTCTGCGCAGTAGTGGCAAAATATCCTGACGTTTCGTTAGTCGTGGATACCGTTTCTTCGTTCTCCGTGGTGCCGATTCCGATGGATGAATGGGGCATCGACGTGCTGCTCACCGGCAGCCAGAAAGCCCTCGCGATGCCTCCCGGCATGGCGTTGTTTGCCGTGAGCGAACGCGCCTACGCAAAAGCCGCCACCGTGAAGGATCGCGGCTATTATTTCGACTTCATCGAGTTCAAGAAAAACGCCGCGGAGTTCATGACCCCGAGCACGCCGACGATCGGGCACATCTATGCGCTCCGCTCGAAGCTGGAGGACATTTTCGCAGAAGGCGTCGAGGCCAGACACGCCCGCCACGCGCAGCTCAACGACCTCGTGCACGGCTGGGTGCGCGCGAACGGGTTTGAGTTCTTTGCTCCGGAAGGTTACCGCTCGAAGTCGCTCACCTGCGTCAAAAACAACCGCGAAGTGGACGTCGCCGCCTGGATCAAGCGCACGAAGACCAAGCACAACTTCGTCTTCGACGGCGGCTACGGAAAAATCAAAGGAACCACCTTCCGCATTTCCAACATGGGCGACGAAACCGTCGAATCCATCCAGGCGGTGCTCGACGGCTTGAGCGACACTCTGGAAGATTAGGCGCGCCGCTTCTCTGCTAACATGAAGTATATCTTCAGCTTGGTGGTGCCGTTCTATGCACTGGATCAGCTAACCAAGCTCTGGGTCAGCCGCAGACTTCCTTTCGAGTCGGAAGAAATCATCATCCCCAAATTCTTCACGCTCGTTCATTGGGGGAATACCGGCGCAGCCTTCAGCATCATGCAAGGCTACGGCTGGTTTTTCGTCGTCCTGGCAGCCGTCGCCCTTCTCACGATGTCGTGGATGGCCTGGCGCGGACATGTGAAGGATACCCTCTCCAAGGTGTCCTTCTCGCTGCTCGCCGCCGGCATTTTGGGAAATGTGACAGACCGCATCCTCCACGGGCACGTCATCGATTTTCTGCTTTTCTATCTGCACGTGCCGTTTGCAAATCCCTGGCCCGCCTTCAACGTGGCTGACAGTTGCATCTTCGTCGCGGCTTTCATGCTCATTTGGCAATCGTTTCGTCAGGGAAACGTCACAGAGAAAAAGTGAACGGTTGCGGGCATGGCATAGTCTCTCCTGAACTATGAAATCCATCACCCGCATCGCATTCGCCCTCGTTCTGGCTGCCGCGCCCGCCTTATTGCAAGCGGCGGATCCGACTCCGCCCGCTGCCGAAACAGAAAAGGCTGCAGTTCCGCGACCTTTTCACGGGACCGTCGGCACGGTGTATCCTGACGAGAATTACTTCGACGTTCCTAACACCAACACCACAACCAGCCGCACCTTCAAGGTGGCTCCGCAGTCTAAGATCACCCGGGAAGGCAAGGAGATTACCATCAAGGACGTCAACGCCGGCGACGAAGTTCGTGGCATGGCTTTGAAAACTGGCGACCGGCAATACGAGGTGGTCTCGGCGAAAGTTGGCCCGAAGTCCGAGGAAGAAAAAGCGGCTG
Organism: Chthoniobacterales bacterium; assembly: GCA_036388355.1. Taxonomy (GTDB): domain Bacteria; phylum Verrucomicrobiota; class Verrucomicrobiia; order Chthoniobacterales; family DASVRZ01; genus DASVRZ01. Next base: position 40,866 of record DASVRZ010000135.1, read on the forward strand.
ATCAAAAACGCAAAGAGAAGAAGGCGGCGAAGGAATCCGCAGAATCATCGGCGGCTGAATAGTGGGGATTCCGATATCCGGGCGTCGTGGAGCGAAAATCTTCATGGCGCCCTTTCCTTTTCTGCTAAGCTGCGCGGATGAGTTCACCCACGGAGATCGCCGCCCGCCGCATCACTGCGCGCCTGCACGCAGCCGGGCATACGGCCTGGTTCGCGGGCGGCTGCGTGCGGGATCATTTGCGTGGCGTCGAACCGCATGATTTCGATATTGCCACGAGTGCACATCCGGAGGAAGTGCAACGGCTCTTCCCCCGCAACGTAGCGGTCGGCGCGCACTTTGGAGTGATTGTGGTGCTGGATGGAGAGCTCTCCTTTGAGGTTGCGACGTTTCGTTCCGACGAGGCTTATATCGATGGGCGGCGGCCGACGGGGGTGCGGTTCACCACGCCGCAGCAGGACGCGGAACGGCGGGATTTTACAATCAACGCGATGTTCTTCGATCCGGAGGTTGGCGAGGTCATTGACTACGTCGAGGGCCGTGCAGATCTGGAAAAGAGGCTCATCCGCGCTGTTGGTGATGCAAGTCACCGGTTCGCAGAAGACAAACTCCGCATGCTGCGCGCGGTGCGGTTTGCCACCACCCTCAACTTCGAAATTGAGCCCTCGACTTGGAAAGCCATCCAACAATCTGCCTCCGAAGTCACTGCGGTCAGCGCTGAACGCATCCGGGATGAACTTCTCAAGATCTTCCGCTCCCCGCATCGCGTGCGTGGTCTGGATTTGTTAGATGAAAGCGGCTTACTCGCTGTCGTGTTGCCGGAGATTACTGCGCTGCACGGGTGCGAACAGCCTCCGCAGTTTCACCCGGAAGGCGATGTCTTCGTGCATACGCGGATGATGTTAGGAATGCTCGCTCCTGAGGTGCCGGATTCCATATTTCTCTCGGTGCTCTTCCACGACATTGGCAAGCCCCGCACGTTCTCCTACGACCCGGAGGAAGATCGCATCCGCTTTAGTGGACATGATGCCGTCGGGGCCAAGATGACGCTCGAAGTGATGCAGCGGCTGCGCTTTCCCAACGACGAGATCGAACGAGTCGTTGCGGCTGTGGCCAATCACATGGTCTTCAAAGACGTGACGAAAATGCGTGTGTCGAAGCTGAAACGCTTCATGGCGCGCCCCGACTTCGATCGAGAGATTGAACTGCACCGGGTGGATTGCAGCAGCAGCCACGGAGACCTCGGCAACATCGAATTCCTCCGGGAGAAGGCAGAGGAGTTTGCCAATGAGCCGCTCATTCCGCCGCCGCTCATCACCGGCCGAGATCTTATCGACCTCGGCCTCCGTCCTGGGCCGCAATTCAAAGAACTGCTGGAAATCGTCGAGACCGCACAGTTGGAAAACCGTGTCTCGACCCGCGAAGAAGCGCTTCAGCTCGTTAAAGAGCAGATCGGCTAGGTAAGAAACTACGAGCCCGCAAACGAAGTGGCGCGCTGGAGGTGCAGGCCAGCGGCCTGCGCTCCCCAGAAGAAGAGGCCGCCTCTTTGTTGCGAGGGCCGTTTCCGAGAGATCTTTCCGCTGCGGAGACAAACTACCTCCCGCGCCATCGAGCCGACACCTCAGGTTCGCGGTTCGCCTGCGGCGAATCGTTCTGAGCCCATCCGCAGCATTTGCACGCCTTCGATTTTCCATTGGCCCTGCTCTTTGACGAACGCGTAGATCATCGGAACGGATTCGCCCCCACTGCTTACGTAGATCATCGCGGAGGCTCGAAGGTCGGCGGCAAATTGCGTTTGCCCGAAGTTCAAGCGCCCGGAGCGGGTGAGATGCGGATACGTTTGACGCACCATCTCGCTAAACTGGTCGAGCGGAAACTTCTGGCGAATACCGCTGGCCGCAAATCCATAGGCGGTGGGAAAATCATTTCGCCGAAAGGCGGCGATCTGATCTCCCGCCAATTGATACAACTCCCGCGAGTTCCCCTGCGGCGCAGCCACAATTGGCAGCAACTTTTTACCGGTATAAGCCCGGCCCGCCACAAATCCTCCGACCAATGCTAGCAGCCCAACCAACACGCTGGCTTTGATGCGAAGCCTCACGGCACCACCTCCGCCAGCCGCCGCAGATAATGATAGGAGTAAATCCCGGTCGTATGGCCATCCGCCCAAGTGGGTTGCCAACCGTAGCCGCCGACATTTTGGTGACTACGCAAGACGAAGCTATTGGCGAAATACGTCACCTCCGAGTGCAGTACGTTGCCTAGGACATCGGGCTCGCCGCCGCAGGTGGCACAAGGGCAGGCGCGGCGCAGAAACTCCAGAGGCAGGTAGCTTTCGGAGCCGTCGGCCCAGGCGAAAGCAACCTCGTTGCCAATGGGTTGAATGTTAGTAAGAGCAAGAGTTTCCATAGTTATTCAGTGAGCCGGCTCGAATGCACTTCGCGGCCGCCTCGGAGCGCGCGCAACATGCCTTCCTGGAGGAACAGCTTCTGGTGCTCCTCCATGAGGTAACGATCCGTCATGCCGGAAAGATAGTCGCAAATCGTGCGGTGAAGACCTTCCTTGCGCACGCGTTGCGCGGCCGATTTACCGAGCAGCGACGGGCAGGAGACGTAGGCATTGAAAACATTCCGCAACATCGTGCAGGCGCGTTTATTCACGTCGGCGACCTTCGGGTGATAGTAGAGATTCTGATAAAGAAACTTCCGCAACTGCGCCGTCGCCTTCGTCATCGCAGGGCTGTAGGAGACGAGCGGCTTCTTCTGTTTGCTAACATCTGCGATGCTCTTAAGTCCGGCTTTTTCAATGTTCTTTGCGCTGGTGACAATCACGTCTTCCACCAGGCGATCTATCAAGCACCGAATCACAAAGGTGCGAAACTCCGGCCCCTTCAGTTTCTTGTAATCCTCCTGCACAGCGGCGCTCGTCTCGCTCCAGAGCGTGAGCTTTTCCAGTTGATCCACAGCTAACAATTCAAAATCCATCCCGTCGTCGAGATCGTGGCTGTAGTAGGTAATCTCGTCCGCAATGTTAGTGATCTGCGCCTCGAGGCACGGTGAGCTGCTAGGCTTGGAGTCGGGCTGAAAGGCTTCATGTTTGCGCAAGCCCTGGAGGACTTCCGAGGAGAGATTCAGACCAGGAAACTTCGGATATTTGTTTTCCAGCAACTCGACCACGCGCAGGCTTTGCGAGTTGTGTTCAAATCCGCCGTGTTCGTGCATGAGCTCATCGAGCATTTCCTCTCCGGAATGTCCAAACGGAGCGTGCCCCAGGTCATGCGCCATGGCGATCGCTTCCGCGAGATCTTCATTCAGGCACAGCGCGCGGGAAATCGTCCGGCTAATGGAAGCGACTTCAATGGTGTGCGTGAGGCGGGTGCGCAGATGGTCGCCCGTGCCATTCAGAAAGACCTGCGTCTTGTATTCCAGACGGCGAAAAGAGCGCGAATGAATGATGCGTGCCCGGTCGCGCTGGAATTCGGTGCGAAAAGCGTGTGACGTTTCGGGATATTTCCGGCCTTCGGACAGCGCGGACTTTTGCGCGTAAGGAGCGAGGGACGTGAGCTCGGAGGCTTCGTAGTTTTCGCGGGTTCGGAGCATGGCGGCGGGGGGAGTTTACTCGTCTTCGTCGTCAGCGAAAATCTGTTTTCTCAAGCGGCGCTGCTCCTCCCGACCGGCCTTGCGCACCGCCAGCAAATCATACGCAGCGAGGAGGAAAATGAGAATGGTCAGCCACATGCAGGCGAACCAATAGATGAAAAACCACGTCACATGCGCGATGAGCCACGGACCGAGGAACGTCCAGCCGACGAAGAGCATGACGAGCGCGGCAACCACCAGCACGGACAGCGCATGGCGGCGCTGCGTCTGGTCGCGAATCAGGCCAATGCACGTCTGGAGGAGGAAACGCATACTGCCGGGATCATTCGCCGAAAGCCTCCAGCGAAGCAAAGCGTTTTTCGGCTCCAACCGCCCTGGACAGTGGCTCAGCGCCACTCGTGCCGCGGGTATTTGCGCTGCAATTGCTGCTTCAGAACAGGGTAACTTTCCTTCCAAAAAGTGGTGAGGCTTTGCGTTACCTGCACCGGGCGATGATTGGGCGCGAGCACTTGAATGAGAACGGGAACGCGGCCCATGCAGACGGTGAGGTCGCGCTCGACGCCAAACAAATCCTGGATGCGCGCCGCGAGCGTGGGCGGTCCGGTTTCGGCATAAACGAGCTTGATCGCCCGCGGCTTGGCGAGACCAGGAAGGTCGATTTTCTCCGGCGCGTGGGTGTCGAGCAGCTCGAGTTGGGAGCGGCTCAGCCAGCTTTTGACGGTCGGCCAGACGGACTTTTCCTTGATGTCTTTGTAGCCCATCGCGCCGAGGCAAAGCTGCTCGACCAAGGTGGTGCGATCTTCGAGGGTGAGCGGCGGCAGGCCGAAGTCCGGCGCCCATTCCGCCAAGCGATTGAGGCGAATGATCCATTGCTCGACGGCGTGATCCCAGTTCTCCAGGACGAGACGTCCGGCGACGACTTCCTCCGCTAGAACGCGGGCGGCGTCTCCGGGAGGCGGCACTCCGGCCTTCGGCTTCTCCAGCGTGAGATCGCGAAAACGGCGGCTCGTTTCGGCTATGACTCGCCGCTGGATGGGGTCGAAACGGGCGATGGTGGACTCCGAGAAATCGGCCGGGAAAAGCTCGCGCAGCCAGTCTTCCTGAATCGCGGTGGCGAGTGTGAGAAGGGTATTCAGTTCCTTGTCGCGGCCTTCGATCTCGCGGATTTCGCCAATGACTAACAACGGATGCTTCTGCACCACGCTCTCCCGCGCAAGGACGCCGCGCCGCGCGTGCACGAGTTCACATTGCAAGGTGCCGCTGTCCATCCGGCGCGCCACTTGATCGGAAAAACCGGCGAGCAGACACTTTGCGAGCGCTTCTCCGTTCATCGGGCTCTCGCTCACGTCGAGTTTCTCGTCGGCGGCGATGCGCAGAAATTGATCGAAAAGCTGCTGGATCTGCCGGGCGGTGGCGTAGTGGATTCCGAGTTGTTTGCTGCGATCGGGGCCGGCTTTCACCGCGTAACGCCAGGCGCGGATCGCGAGGAAAAAATCGGATTCCGCCTCCGAGCCGAGGATGTCGTCGCGCAGATCGTCCATCTTTCGGCCCTGGCTGCGGAGGAGAATGCCGCGGCCTTGCGTCATCGCTGCTAACAATGCACAGCCGCGGACGCAGCCGAGCTCCTGCGCCATCAAGAACATGCGCGCATATCGCGGATGCACGGGAAAGGCTAACATCCGACGTCCGAGCGGCGTGATCGTTTGCTCCGCACGATCCACTGCGCCGAGATCCACCAGCAAATCTTCGGCGCGTTGCAGTCCGCGGGCGTCGGGTTTTTCCAGCCAACGGAAATCTTGGATGTTTCTAACATCGCCCGCTTTGAGCGTGAGCACGACTTCGCTGAGATCGAGCCGTTTGACCTCGGGCAAATCCTGCGGGGCCCGAAGCGTGTGCTCATGGGAGGTCCAGAGGCGCAGGCAACGACCGGGAGCCGTGCGTCCGGCGCGTCCGGCGCGTTGATCCGCCGAGGAGCGGGAGATTTTTTCCACGAGGAGGGTGTTGATGCCTCGCTGCGGATCGAATTTAGCGACGCGTGCGAGGCCTGCATCGACGACGATCGTGATGCCATCGATGGTGAGCGACGTTTCCGCAACGTTGGTCGAAACCACGACTTTGCGCGTGTCGTGTTTGCTGACGGCGGCGTCCTGATCGGCGGCGGGAAGTTCGCCGTGCAAGGGAAGGACTAACACTCCACGGCTGGTGCGCCGGATCGCTTCGATGGTGCGCTGGATTTCATATGCGCCCGGCATGAAGACGAGCGCGTCGCCGGTGGTTTTGGCGAGCAGTTTGTCCAACTCATCAGCAGCAAGATCCCAGATCGGGTAATCCGGGCCAACGGGTTTGTCGAGATAGTGGATGTCCACCGGGTGCATGCGCCCTTCGGAGGTGAGGACGTCGCAGGGGGAGAGATAGTCCTCGAGTTTGCCGGTCTCCAGCGTGGCCGACATGACGACAATGACCAAGTCCGGTCGTGTTGTTTCCTGCAAGTCCAGCGCGCGGGCAAGGGTGATGTCGCCGTAGAGATGGCGTTCGTGAAATTCATCGAAAACAACGACCTGGATGCCGCGCAGATGCGGATCGTGGATCATTTGTCGCAGGAGAATTCCTTCCGTGACGAAGCGAATCCGCGTTTGTTCCGACGTGCGGTTTTCGAGTCGGATCTGGTAGCCGACGAGGCTGCCGGTTTTGACGCTCATCTCGGAAGCGACGCGGTCGGCGAGCATGCGCGCAGCGAGGCGGCGCGGTTGCAGGAGGACGATCTGGCCGGTTTCGGTGAGTCCCGCCCGGTGGAGAATCTGCGGAATCTGGGTGGATTTGCCGGAGCCGGTGGGCGCGTGCACGAGCAGTCGCGCCTTGGGACGCCGTGCCGCCGCGACAATGGCGTCGGCTATTTCGTAAATGGGGAGAGTCATGGAAACACCGCCAAACCTTCCGCCACCGCCGCCTGCCGCTGCCGCTCATCAAACGTGTAAAACGCGCTCACTCCTAACAAAGCGGCTGCCGCAACGTGCAACAGATCCAGGCTGCGAGTGGCCACGGTTGGAGTGTGCCGGTCGCTGAGTTCGAGAGCTTTCTCGTAAAGAGCGGCAGTGGGAGGAGTGGCTTCGATGAAGATGCCCGCGCCGAGCATGTTCTCCAGCAGCTGCCAAAGCTGATAAACTTCGCCTGGACTGATCTTCTCGCGCACGACTGCCAGGTTGAAGCTATTTCGCAATTCCAGCAGGCTCAATGGCGTCAACGTGATAGCAGATCCCTCTTGCTGCAAAGCTTCTCTCGCTTGTTGCGATCTGTCCTCGATGAGAAATAGCGACGCTAGGAAGCTGGTGTCCGCGTAAGCGCTCACCGGTCTCCCCGGTCCAGGATAAACTCCATGTCTTCCTTGCTCAGCTTGCGGGATTCCAGATCCTCCCCGAAAACCTCCCGCTGGATGGCTTGGAAATCCGGCCATTTCACCGGGCCCGCTGGTTCCGCTGATTTCGGCACGAGCTGCGCGACGATTTTCCCCCGCTTGGTGAGATTCACCGATTCGCCTTCCTCGATCCAGCGAAAGACTTTTGGGAAATGGTTGCGCAGATCTGCAATGGTCGCCGTTTTCATTGTGAGACATTGATCTCTCATGAGGGCGGCGGCAAATCATTTCTGCTTTTTGCCTGTTCCGCAGCGGTGCTCTCCATGATCTTTAGCCGCATCTCATGAAGCTCTTCCTCCGCACATTTTGGCCGTGGTTGGCGGCGATCTTGAGCGGGGTCCTGCTGACGCTTTGTTTCGCGCCGTATGAGCAGGATTGGCTAGTCTGGGGCGCGTTGATTCCGTTGCTGGCGGTCGCGTGGTTTGGAAAGTTGCCAGCGTGGAAACGCTTCGTCGCGGGCTGGCTGGGAGGCGTTTTCTTCTTCTCGATGACCTTCTACTGGCTGGGAAAAGTCACCGTGCTCGGCTGGCTCGGTCTGACCTTTTACCTCGCGATCTATCCCGGCATCTGGACGTGGCTTGCCGGATTTCCCGCTTGCCGGATTGCGCTCTCGAAGCCGCTGCCGGGACAATCTCCCTGGTGGCGTTCGGTGCGGAGCATTGTGGTGGCGGTGACGCTCGCTTCCGCCTGGGCGCTGCTGGAATGGGTGCGCGGCTGGGCCTTCGGTGGCTTTGGCTGGAATGGCCTGGGCGTCGCGCTGTTTGCCAACATACCGTTTGTGCAGCTCAGCTCCATCGGAGGCGTGCCGTTTATCTCGTGGCTGATCGTTTTCACCAATGCCGTCGCCGTCACGACAGTCGCGCGGCTGGTGGCGGAAGCGGGGCGGCTGACGTTTGCTTCGCGGTCGGATTTTACCTTCGGCGTCGCGTTGGTTCTGGGGTGTTTTACGTGGGGGCTGAGCCTCTCTTTCGATCAGAGCCATGACCGGGAAATCAAGGTTTCGCTGGTGCAGGCGGCGAGCGATCAGGAGCCGCTGCGCGACTATCTTCGCCTAACATCGCTAGCCGTTCTTCAATCGCCAGATCTGGTGGTGTGGCCGGAATCCGCTTCCGGCGCGCCGTTGCTCGATTCGCTGGACGAGTTGAAAAAATGGGCTGTCGAATATGATCTGGAGAACTCCAAAACGTGGTTGATCACGGGTAGCCAGGAGAATTCCCCGGATGGTTCCTTTAACAGTGCTTATGCAGTCGCGCCCGGCAGACAGGGGATGCAAGCCTACCGCAAACGCCACTTGCTGCCCTTCTACGAGAGCGAGTTTGCTCCGGGAAAATCGGCCTCGCCGCTGTGGCTCATCGGCAGCGACACGCGATTCGGGCCGCTCATTTGCGTCGAGGACACCGTCCCCGCTCTATCGCGCGACAACGTCTCGGCAGGAGCTAACATTCTCCTAAACCTCACGGACGACGGCCTGTTCCAGGATCGCGTGGTGGAGCGCCAGCATCTTCTCAACGCGCTCTTTCGCGCCCCAGAAACCGGTCTGCCGCTAATCCGCTGTGCCCACACAGGCGTCACGGCGTTCATCGACCGGCAGGGGCGCATTTCGCAACAACTAGAGCCCGCGATTCCCGGCATTCTCACAGGGAAACTCGCTTTCCGCGCGCAGCCTCCACGCACCTTCTTTCACCAGTGGGGCTTTGTTTTCCCGATGTTTTGGACGCTGATTGTCGCGTGGCGTTTCCTGGCTGTGCGTTGGTGGGAACGCCGGAAGTCGGCAGCGACAAATAGCTAGTGCTCCTGCTGCTCCAGCAAGTGTTTTTCGGAAAACCTGCAGTCTCAGGCTCCAGCAGCCGGCGCCACGGCCTCCGCTCGCCGCACGTAGTGCCGCCAGTCGATCTGCGGAAACAAATTATCCCGCTCCTCGCAGAATTGCAGAAACGGCTCTTCGATTTTTCCCGCCAACAATTGCTTGTAAAGTCGCGTAAACCGCAGCACGTGATCCTTCGTGCGCTTGGTCCCGTATTCCTTCGCGGTGCCGGTTTTCATGAGAAATGCCCAATCGCTGCTCTGCGCCAGCAGGAGTTCCCGCGCCATCTGACTCAGCACGCGGTGTCGTAACGCATCGGTCTCGCCCGGTTCCGCCGTGGCCACTTCGATCATCCGAGTGGCCGCCACGTGCAGGTGCGGATAAATCCACGCGTTGCTTTCATCCAGCCACACCTCCCAATAGCCTTTGTGCCCCCAGCTTGAGGCGGATGGCATGATCATTTGCTGCGTAGGATGACCCTCCAGATACCGGCTCGGCGTCGTCAGCTCGAACACCTGCTGATCACACGCTGCTTTGCGAAGAAAAAGATTGAGAAACTCCGGTCCCTCGTGCCACCAGTGGCCAAACAGCTCAGCATCAAACGGCGCGACCACGATCGGCTCGATATTCGTGCCCTCCAGCAGCTTCTGAAATTGCGCGACCCGATGATTCAGGAAATCGCCCGCATGCGCGTCGGCCGCCGCCATCGCCCAATCACGATGATACAAATCCTTGTGCGGCGTGCGCCCGGTGATCCGGTGATACTTAATCCCCGTGGACTTCCGCGCTCCATCCGCTGGCAAATACGGCCGCAAGTAATCCAGCGACAGATCGTGCCCAATGTCCCGATAGAAATCCCGATACGCCGGATCGCCCGGATATCCTTCCTCCGCGCTCCAGACCTGACGCGACGAATCGCGATCCCTCGCCAGCACCGCCGGACCCGACGGCGTGTAACACGGTGCGTAAATGGCATATCGCGGCCGCGGCTGACCAAACATCAGCCCGTGCGAATCGATCACAAACCAGCGGATATTCGCCTCCTGCAAGACCTCCTCGATGCCCTGAATATATCCGCATTCCGGCAACCAAATGCCCCTCGGATCGCGCCCGAAACACTCCCTATACGAATCCCGAGCGATGAGAATCTGCGCCCGCACCGCCTCCGGATACGAGTGCATCAGCGGGAGAAATCCATGCGTCGCCGCGCAGGTGATGATCTCCAGCGAGCCGCGTTCTTGCAGCGCAGCAAATTGACCCACCAGATCGCGCTCCCATTTCTCGTAGAGCTCCCGACATTCCACGAAATGGGCGTGATAACGCTTCGCCTGCTCCTGCATGAGCGGTTCGGCAATAGTCCGATGCACCTCCTGGCGGGCAAGGCCGATCAGCCGATCCATGTGCCGGAGATAGCGGCGTTGCAGCAAGGGATCGCGCAACATCGCGCAGAGCGTCGGCGTCAGGGAGAGCGTCATGCGGAAGCGAATGCCATCCGCTTCCAGCCCGTGAAACATCTTCAGCAGGGGCAGATACGTTTCGGTGATCGCCTCGTAAAGCCAGTCTTCCTCCAGAAAATCCGCGTGCTCCGGGTGCCGCACGAACGGCAGATGCGCATGGAGAATGAGGGCAAGATGTCCTTTGCGGTCAGTAGGCATACGGCAGGCACACCACTAAACCGAAAATAGGGAATCGCGAAACCCGGAAATGGCCCTGAGTGGAATTGTTACAAAGCGCACGCCATAGCTTTCGGCTGGCCCGCGCGTCCTGCGCGTTTCTTTCGTCTGGGCGGCTGGAAAACTCCGCATGACAATCCCCTCCCTCGACGAATATTCCTCGGACTTGATCAAACGCGGGGAGAGAATCTTCCTCACGTGCACGAATTGGCGAGTTGGGATCAATGAACGCCGCGCGGCGGGCACTCAATGGTTTACGCCGATCTGAATCCGTTTTAGAAAGGCAGATGCAAAAACTCCTCTGCGCCCTCGCGATGACTCTCACAGCCCTTTACCCAGCAGCCGCCGAGCTGCCGACGGGGAGTGATCCACTGCTGCAGTGCCACAAATTGCACTCCGACGGCGTGGGCTTGGTCGTTCGGGCGGGCGCTTCTTCAAAGTCGCGCAAACTGGGCACGCTCGAGGCGGGGCAGAAGGTGAAGCTCGATGGAGAGGTGCTTCCTGACACCGGAGCTGTTTACCCGATCATCAAGACTGACTCAGACGGAGGATACTGGATCAAGATTAAAGGCCCGAAAGTCGGCTACGTCCTCTTCGCTTCAAAGGATGACGAGGAGTTTCGTTACCTTATCCCCTGCGAGTAAGGAAGGTGAGTCGCGGTTCGGTTTCTGTAGGTGCGAATGGAGCGGTGGTGATGTGAGTAGTGGTTTTCCTGCACCCTCACGGCAGCAACTTCTTTCTTCACTTCTGCGTCCGAACGTTTGGAAGAAGTCGCAATCATCTGCTTACAAGAAGGCTCAATAGCTCGGGAGTTTCGATCTATTTTCCTTTCCGTTCGCTTCAAACTCACGCACCTGTTTTTTCTTCGTAGCTTCGGCACCGATTTGATTAAAATACAGCCTCCATGTCCTTCACACCCGCCGAAGCTCTCGATCTGCTGACCCGCGCCCAAGCGGATTCGCGCCTCGGCCATGCGTATCTCATCACCGGCGCGACCGGGAGCGGGAAACGCCAGCTCGCGACGGATATATTTCGGCTGATCAACGGGCTGCCCGAGGCGGATGGCGACGTTATTTCTTCGCATCCCGACGGTTACACCGTGGAGCCGGAATCGAAGTCGCGTCGAATTGTCATTGAGCAAATCCGCGAGCTTGAACGGGCGTTGCACATGAAGTCGTCGCAATCGTCCAAGAAGCTGGGCGTCATCATAGAGGCCGACCGGCTCCAGCCGCAGGCGTCGAACGCCTTTCTGAAAACGCTCGAAGAGCCGCCTTCGAATTCGATGTTGCTCCTGTTGACCTCCGCCCCGGAGATGTTGCTGGATACGATTCTTTCCCGCTGCCTCATCCTGCAACTGCGCCCTCCCGCCGAGGTGGTCCGCAGCGAATGGGAGGTGCGGCTGCTCACCGCGTTGAGCGAGTATTTTGCCCAACCCATCTCGGCCAGCGGCGAACGTGAAATCCCGCAGATCTTCGGGCTGGTGCGCGATTTTCAAGACATCCTGAACGACTGCAAAGACGCCATCGGCGCGGAAAACAAAGCGGAACTCAAAGCCGAGGAGAAACTCGTCAAGGGCGTCGTGGAAGCGCGGTATCTGGAAAAGCTCGAGGAACAATACGAGGCGATCGGTGCCGCCCGTAGTCAGCGGGAACGGACGAATCTAATCGAACTCCTCACTACGTGGTGGACCGACGTATCGCGTCAACGCGCCGGCGCTCCGCACTTAGACTTGCCGCATTATGCCGCGCAAACCGCATGGCTGGCGCAGCAGGAAGACGTCCTGGCCACTCTGGAACGCCTCGAAGCGCTCGAAGAACTCAAGACGCACCTAGCTCAAAACATCAACGAGCCACTCGCCCTCGAGGCTGCATTCCTCAAAGCCTTCGCCTGATCGCTGCACGGCGGCCTGGAAAGAAAGGCCACCGTCTGGAGGACGGACGGGGAGAGATGTTCCGAACCTCTTCATCCGAACCCAGAGAAAAATCATTTTGTGTCCAGTCGACTTGACCATAATTCCCGTCCAGCAAACCCCGAAGAGAAAGGTCTTCATCAAGCGCTGGCCAGTGCAAACCGAGAGGGGAAATGTCGATCTGGTTTAGCTCCGCAGCCGTGCCTTTTGCCAGGCGAGGATTTGCTACAACCGGGAAGCGAACTTCGAGCCCACTTTCCATGCGGACTATAATTTGCCCGCCAGAGTAGGAGGCTGCTTGTGCTCGATCAACCAAGGTGCTCATGCCAGAATCTGATGATACGCCTGCGATTTTCTTCTGCAAGCTCTCTGGCTCTCGCCAGTTCCCTCGGCTTGAACCCATGGGATTCCCGAACATCCACTTCATCTTCCACGTTGAAGATCGCTTCCCCGTTACCTTTCCTCACGTGGACGTGGATGGGGCGATGATCGTTACTGTAGAAGAAAAAGCGAAAGCCTTCCTTCTCGAAAATCTGAGGCATGGTGGATGAAAGCGGTTTTGAGGTCGTAAAGGAAGTCTGCAGCACCCTGCGCGGAAACCTTGCAAGTTCCTCCGCGCCAGCTAGATTCACGCCCCATTTTATGAGCAAGCAATATCATGTAGCCATTGTTGGCGCGACTGGAGCCGTCGGGGTCGAAATGATCCGTGTGCTGGAGCGTCGTCAATTTCCCGTCGGAAAACTCACGCTCCTCGCCTCGGCCCGTTCGGCAGGCAAGACGCTGGAATTCAAAGGCGAGCCTATCGTGGTGCAGGAGCTCACCGAGGCGTCTTTTGCCGGTGTGGATATTGCCCTCTTTTCCGCAGGCGGCGGCATCTCGAAACAATACGCGCCGCACGCGGTCGCGGCCGACGCGGTGGTGGTGGATAATTCCTCCGCCTTCCGCATGGACCCTAACGTGCCGCTCGTCATTCCAGAAATCAACGGAGCCGACGCGCTGCAACATCGCGGGATTATCGCGAATCCGAACTGCACCACCGCGGTCACGCTCATGGCGCTGCACCCGCTGCACGAGGCATTTGGCGTCACGCGCGTGTGGGCTTCCAGCTATCAAGCCGTCTCCGGCACGGGCGCGGCCGCAATCGTCGAACTCGAGGAGCAGGTGAAAGCCATCGTCGGCGGAACCGAAGTGCCCCGCTCGGTGTATCCGTATCAAATCGCTTTCAACGCGTTGCCGCAGGTCGATTCGTTCCTCGACGACGGCTACACGAAAGAGGAAATGAAGATGCAATACGAAGGCCGGCGCATTTTGCATCACCCGAATTTCCGGGCCTCCGTTACCTGCGTGCGCATTCCCGTTTACCGGGCGCACTCGGTGGCGATTAGCGCAGAATTTGAGCGTCCAGTTTCCTTGGAAAAAGCGCGGCAAGCCTTGAGCCAGGCTCCTGGTTTGAAAGTGACCGACGATCCCGCAACGCAGAAATACCCGATGCCGATCTTCACTGCCGGTCAGGACGATTGCGAAGTCGGACGTCTGCGCGTGGATTGCGCCCTGGACAACGGCCTAACCTTCTGGGTCAGCGGCGATCAGATCCTAAAAGGAGCCGCGCTCAACGCGGTGCAAATCGCCGAGCTGCTGCTTTAGAGCGTTTGGTTAGCTCCACCAGACGACCGCGAAGTTGTAGGTCATGTGGAGGAGCACACAAGGAGCGAGGCGTCCGGTCTTTTTGAACAAAAGCGCACAGAGCACCCCGAGCAGGCCCACTGGCAACCACGAGAGTACGGGATGGTAGATGGCGAAAAATGCCGCACTACCAAGGATGGCTTTCCAGCCACCCCACTCGCGATCCAATGCGCGAAAGAGCAGCCCACGAAATAGGTATTCCTCTGCCAACGGTGCGAAAGCTACCGCCATAATTCCGTAGAACAATTTGTAGTTGGGGATTTTCGCCGCGATTCCTTTCGACTGTTGGATGATCTCCTCTGCCATGGGAAGTCGGCTCATGGCCTCTAAATAGCCGAACGCGCCAAGACCCAGCAGAAGTCCGCTGCCTAATCCTAGACAAAGAGCCAGCGCGAAGTGGACGTCCCGTTTACCGTCGCCGCACCAGTAGAGTTTTTTCTGATCGTGCAGATGGCTGGGGATTTTCCAACACCAGACGGCTTCCATCTTCACTCCACGGTTGCGGAGAAAAATGGCCGTTCCCACGGAGACGCCGATGGCGCAGAGGCCGTAGCCAAAAGTCTGAGCGACGGCAAAGTTTTCCTTTCCTAGGAATAACACCGCGACGCCAACGAGCACCGCCCCCACTTCCACCAGTAGGCTGATCGCGATCATGGCATTCATCAACGTGGGCGGCGGGGGCACTTTCTCCGACCATGGGTCGTAGAGGTAGGGGAGCCGGGCGCGGAAGTTTTCCCACATCGCTGCGGCGGTAATCGTGGAATAAACGATGCCAACGACGGCGAGATTCCACTGCTGAGAGAAGATCCCGATCGCAAACGTCAGCATGCCCAGCGAAGCGGCCCAGCGGCGAGCGGCGGGTACTTTTTCCGGTTCTCCAGAAGACGAGGTGACGCTCACCAAGGTGACGCTTTTCTCCGCCATGCTTCGGGAAAAAAAGAACCAACCGACGCCGACAAGGGCGATTTTCCACGCATCAGCCGGAAAACGAAAAGCGGCAAACGCCAGCACCAAACCAACAATGCCCGTCGAGATCATCGACC
The DNA here is from genome assembly GCA_036388355.1 of Chthoniobacterales bacterium. Taxonomy (GTDB): domain Bacteria; phylum Verrucomicrobiota; class Verrucomicrobiia; order Chthoniobacterales; family DASVRZ01; genus DASVRZ01. The sequence goes on from DASVRZ010000135.1 coordinate 55,986, forward strand.
AGAGCCACGCTTTGGCTTTGAGGAGGCTTTCCAACCCGCGCGGCCAGGTCAGTGGAATCCAAAGAGCCGCACCCTCCGAAGCAAGCGACTTGGGGCCGAGGATCCAGAGAAAATACGTCCCGACCAGGATGGCCACGCCGCAGAGATAGTTCCATGCGCCGGCGGAGGCTTGAAGCACACCACGGAGGTTAAAGATTTGGAAGCCCGCGATCGTGAGCGGAATGAGAATGGTCTGCACGATGGCGCTGCGATCGCGGATGAACCAAAGGAACTCCTTGCGATAAAGCGGCTCGCGCCCGAAGCGAATCCGCGTGTCTTTCACCTTCGCAGGCAGGGAATCCGTTTTTCCTCCCAGCCCCTGCCGAAGACCCCACAGAGTAATGCCAACCGCTGAGCAGGTCACCACCACCGAGAAAAACAATCCATCGAACATACCCAGCGGGAGGGAAAAAGTGCCGCCGATTTGCCCGAGAAACCAACCCAGCCAAGGCCACGGCAATCCTGCCAGGGGCGCTAAAACTCTTCCTAGCGCCTCCATCACTTGCGACATCCCGGACGCCGAGAGGAGAAACAACATCATCAAGGCGTAGCCCAGCCAGCTGATAATCCCGATGACGGCGCCTTTGGTGCGTTGGGAAAGCCGCAGGATAACCATCGTCTCCAGGGCCTTGCCCAGGCAGGCCGCAGAGATGGCCACAGGAATCCCAACAAGCACGGCGAGAAAAGCTCCCGTCATCGGGCCGTGGATAAATCCGTAAAGAACCCCTACGAAGACGGGGGCGGTGAGGTAAACCGGATTCGCGGCAACCGGCGATAACATTTCCGCCAGGAAGACGGCGCCGGGTCGCACTGGATGACTTAAAAGCCATTCCCACATCGGATGACGGCGACGCTGAAGATCGAGTTCCAGCCCTTCCCCCTGACAAACGAGCATCACAAACCAAAGCAGCAGGACCATAGAGCCGAGGAGGGCGGACAATTCCCCGGCTGGGATTGAGTGATAAAAACCAGTCTTAATGTCGGACTCCGGAACGAGATTTTTACGCCCGTAAACCGCCACTGTATCGCGGAGACGTTTCTCTATCTCTTTCTTCGAGCCACCTCTTTCCAACTGGATCATGACCGCTTCATTGGAGAAAGAGGGCTCATGTTCTCGAACCTTCCCCTTGTTCTCAAAGAGCTCGACGGCCCCCAAAAAGCTCCGGCTGACGATCATTTTGCCTTCCCGCTCCACCTCCAACCGTTGTCCCGTCGTTACGGCCTCGCTCACCATGAACGCGGCGATAATATGCAACACCGACATTAAGACGAACGCGGCAACCATGGCCAATCGAGACCAGTCCGTCCCCTTCTTTTGAGTACGGTGTTGCAGCAATTCCTGCTGCCGCTTGCGACGTCCTTTCGCTCGTATTCGGCTCGCGGACAGCAGCAAACGCACTGTTAGCCAGAAGCCGGGTGAACTCAATTCCCGCCCTCCGGTTGGGCGGGACGGCTGGTCAGTTCCAGAAAGATGCTTTCCAAAGTGGCCTCTGCTCCACAACCTGCGCTCAACTCAGCCAGCGACCCTTGGGCAACCACACTTCCTTCGTTTATAATAATCGCGTGCGAACAGAGCTTGGTCACATGATCCATGAGGTGCGTGGAAAATAAGATCGTCTTACCCTCCTTCGCTTGTTGCTCGATCAGCCCGTAAAAAAGGTGGGTGGATTCCACATCCAGCCCGTTCGTCGGCTCATCGAGAATTAATAATTGGGGCCCGTGCAACATCGCCAGCAGCAGCCCAAGTTTCTTCTTCATCCCTCGCGAATAATCCTCGGCGTAATGATGAATATCGTCCGCCAGCCGAAGCTGCGCGATGGTGGGTGCCAACCGGTCCAGAGTCTGGGCGACATCAAGACCATGCATCGCGGCACTGAGTTCGAGGACTTCTCGACCCGAGAGATAGGAATAAAATACCGGCTCGTCGGGAAGAAATCCGATCAGTCGTTTCATCTCCACGCGATCCTCAAAAACATCGCGACCCGCTACTGTGATGGCTCCGTCAGTGGCTTTTAAAATGCCCATCAGAAGACGAAAAAGAGTCGTCTTGCCTGCTCCGTTTGGGCCGAGCAGTCCGCAAATTTGTCCGCTCGGAACAGAGAACGAAATATCCCTGAGCGCCACTATGTCGCCGAAGGACTTCGTGACGCGGTCGACGAGCACCAATGCGGAATCGGGAGGCATGGCCAGAGAGTAACTATTCGCTCGATGATTTGTCGCGTTGAATTCATTTCAAAAAGGCTTCTTGTCCTGAGGTCTGGGAGGTTAACTTTTGAAGGATGGCGAGCCGTTTTGCTTATTTATTGGAACGTTACCCGGCGTTCACGCAGACGTTCATCGTTCGCGAGGTGGAGGAGATGCGTCGTCAGGGCGTGGATGCGCTCGTGGTCTCCCTTCGCGGGGGCGACACCGATGTGGCCGGTCACTTTCCGGCGAGCGCCACGTCCGACGTGCTCAATGGACCGGAGCCCGAAGCTCTAGTGGCGGAAATTAAGCGCCGCCGCGCTGCGGGTGAACTGCCGAAGAAGATCAATCAACGCCTCGAAGCCTGGGGCAAGGAACCCGACAAACTCCGTCTCTACGAAGCCATTTGGGCGGGTGACCTCTTGCAAAAGCGCGGGGTGAAACACGTGCATGTGCACTTCGCCGGACTCGCCGCCCGCACGGCGTGTCTGATGAAAGAGTTGTATGGCATTTCGTTTAGTTTCACCGGACACGCGCAGGATATTTTCTGCAAAACGGACTACGCGCTCGATCTCGGAAAGCTCATTCGCGAAGCGACGGCCGTCGTGACAGTGGCGGAGTTTAGCGCGAAGCATTTGCAATTTACCTACCCGGCGATGGCTTGGAAGATTCATCGGGTTTACAACGGACTGGCCCTGCCCGCATTGCAGCCGGAGCGGAAGGAAACGGAGCCGCCGTTGATTTTGAGCGTGGGGCGGTTGATCGAGAAGAAAGGTTTCGCCGATCTGATTGCCGCCTGCGGGTTGCTGGTCGCGAAAGGGATCCAGTTCCAATGCCAAATTGTCGGCGATGGTCCACTGGAGGAAGCGCTGCAACGCAAAATAGAGGGGTGTGGAGCCGGGGAAGCGGTGAAGCTGGTAGGGCCGAAGTCGCAGACGGAGATCGAGCAGCTTTTGAAGAACACACGGGTTTTCGCTTTGGCGGCAGTCGTTCTGCCCGACGGGGACAGCGATAACCTGCCAACGGTCATCACCGAAGCGATGGCTTCCGGCGTGCCGGTCGTCTCGACCCGGGTCGCAGGAATTCCAGAGCAGGTGGAGGACGGCCAGACAGGATTCTTAGTGGACGCAGGCGATGTGAATGCGCTCGCGGGAAGGCTGGAGGTGTTGTTAGGCGATAACGCGCTGGCGCACCGGATGGGCGATGCTGCTTTCGTAAAAGCGCAGGAGGAGTTCTCCCTCACATCAACGGTGGAAAAATTACGACAGCTTCTCCCACTCCGCCCATGGTGGAAGTTTTTCTAGAAAGCGACAGCTCGACCGGGCCTGTGGGATCAAAACGCTCCGCGGCCGAATGTCGAAAAGAATAGCCAGCCTAACAACATAGCGATTCCAACAATTCCGACGAAGACGAAAACACAGCCCAAGCGTCCTCGTGAAGTCATGAATGTGTGAAGCTGCCTAACGTTCGCTGCATCCGCTGGTTAGGCTGCGTTCCGGTTCGATTGTAGAGCGAACCGCAAATATCGGTTCGCCGGCAAACCGCGAAAAAAGCTATGCCTTGTTGGCCATATCCTTCCGCAATTGCTTCAGTTCTCTCGTGACTTGATATATCCGAGCGTCGGCCTGAATGATTTGGATGATGAGAAGGATGATGATGATAGTAAGCGGTTCCATATAAGTAAGTTGGTCAGGATAGCAGAGCGCAAAGGAGGCTCATTTGGAACCAGATTCGCTAAGCGTGCCGCTTCGGCAGCGCTGACGCCTAGGCAGAAAATGGTGTTGGAAGGAACTCACGGCAGCGATGATCAGCCGCTCTGGGTGATGATTGTCGGAGCGGAGTCCGTCGCAACGACTCGCCCTAGATTCAGGAACCAGGTGTTCCCCATCACGAGATAGGGCGATGGACGAACGAAGGGCTTGCTTGCCAGACTGTCCGCGGACTATTTCGCGATCGTGAACGTTTCGCCGGTTTCGGTTTCCTTGATCACCACCTGATCTTCGCGGAGGTCGAGCACGACGTATTTGCGTTTGCCGTCGTTTGGCAGCGTGAATTCCTGCCCGACCCGCAAGTGCTGCGCTTCTTCTGAGAAAGGGACTTTCACCGCCGCGTAGGAGGTGGCGGCGGGAGGTTGGACACCGGGGACGAGGCGAATCTTCTGTCCGTCTTTGTCGGTGACCACCATGTCGCTGCCGTCGTACGGTTCGCCGTCTTTGTCGTAGGATTTGCGGCCGCGAACTTTCGTGACGGTCCAGTCACCGACGGTCTCGCCTGTCTTTGCTTTCACTTGGGTGCCGGAGGCGTCCTGCAAAACTGCGGTGTCTTCCTCCACCTTGCTTAGTGAATAAGGGAGACTTTCACGATGATAGCCGGCCCACCCTAGCTTGCCTGCGGATGGTGGATGGGAGGACGGATCAATTGGGCTGGTGTCGGCGAGAAATTCCTCGCTGTTCGTAAAGCCGTCCTCATCGGCATCTTTTGTGAAGATGTCTTTGTCGTTCAGGTCCAGGCCGTATTTCGCCCACCAAGCTTCCTCGGATGACGTTTTTAGCGACTTCAAATCTTTCAGCAACTCCGCACGCTCAGCAGGTTTCAGGGGCACTTCGGCGATAACTTCGGCGGGCACCTCGGGGGTTACTGCCTCTGCGGCTGCAGGCTCTGCGCCGGCTTCCAGGAGGAGCTTCTCGAGAGGAGCGTTACTGGCTTTGCGCGCATAGCCCAGCGGCGTAGCGCCTTCCGGGCTGGTGGTGTCCACTTCAGCGCCTGCTTTCAAAAGAGCTTTGGCGGCTTCGGTGTGACCTAACATGCTCGCCAACAGCAGTCCGCGGTTGAGATCGTCTTTGGAATGCTCTGCGAGCATTTCGATGGCTTCCACTTTGTTGCCATAGACGGCCTTCATCAGAGGCGTCCAGCCTTCCTTGTCTTTCTGGTCGTAAACAGCGCCTTGCTTGGTTAGCAGTTTAATAATCTTCGTCGCGTTGTTCTCGGCCGCGCCGATCAGCGCGGTGGAGCCGTTCCCAGCGGAAACGTTGACGTCCATTCCGCCATCGAGAAAGAGCCCGACCGCTTTCTCATCACCAGCGCGCGCGGCTCGGACAAAATCCTCTGCCGTGAACTGGTAATTCATCTTCAACAAATCCGACTTGGCGTGTCCCGAGTCGCGGCCGCAGGAGGTAAATAGGGCGACTGCTAGAAGGACGACAGCGGATTTGAGAGGAGTCATGGGGCGCGGCGGATGCGGAGAATATGCGCCGGTTTGGAGTCGGGGTCCAGTTTCACAAACTGGCGGACGCCCTTCCAGGTAAACCGGTCGCCGGAGAGGAGGTCCTCTGCGAGGATCGTCTCGTCAGCGCCGATGCCCCACTGGCGCAGCGGAAGCTCGATGAATCCGCTTTGGGAGTAGGTGGCGTCGAGGTTCACGATGGTTAGGAGCGTGTTGTCTCCCGCGGGAGTGCGTTTGCTATAAGCTAGGAGCTGATCGTTCTCCACGCGGTGGAAACGCAGGTTGTCGTAGATCTGAAGCGCGCGGTTTTTGTGCCGGATGTGGTTTAGCGTGGTGATGAGCGGCTTGATGTTGCCGGGGCGATCCCAGTCGCGGGCTTTCCACTGATACTTCTCGGAATCGGTGTATTCCTCTTTGCCGGGGGTCGGATCATTTTCGCAAAGCTCGAAGCCGCTGTAGATGCCGTAGATCGGCGAGAGGGTCGCGGCGAGGATGGCGCGGATCTTGAACATGGAGCGTGGCGCATTTTGCAAGTGCCACGGGAGAATGTCGGGAGTGTTAGGAAATAGATTCGCTCGGAAGCAATCCTTCATCTCGGTCTGCGTGAGTTCGGTGAAATATTCCGTGAGCTCCTGCTTGGTGACGCGCCAGGTGAAGTAGGTGTAGCCTTGAGTGAAGCCTGCTTTTGCCAGGGCTTTCATCATTTTCGGCTTCGTGAAGGCCTCGCTGAGGAAGATGGTATCGGGATACTGGGCGCGGACTTCGGAGATGACGAATTCCCAAAATGCGACTGGCTTGGTGTGCGGATTATCGACGCGGAAGGTGCGCACTTTGTGGCCGCACCAGAAGAGGATAATGTCGCGCATTTCCTGCCACAGATTTTTCCAGTCCTTGCAGTAGAAGTTCAGCGGATAAACGTCTTCGTATTTCTTGGGCGGGTTCTCGGCGTACTTGATCGTGCCGTCGGGGCGCTTGAAGAACCAATCCGGATGCTCGGCGACGTAAGGGTGATCCGGCGAGCTGTTGATCGCGAAATCGAGGGCGACTTCCATGCCGCGCTTCTCGATTTCTCCAACCAGCCAATCAAAATCTTCGAGAGTGCCGAGCTCGGGCGCAACATCCTTGTGGCCGCCGCCGTTGGGGCAGCCTTGATGGCGGTTGCCAATGGCGTAGGGCACGCCGGGTTCGCCGGGTTCGCAGGTGGTGGAGTTGTTGCGGCCTTTGCGATTGGAGAAGCCGATAGGGTGAATCGGCGGGAAATAGATGACGTCGAAGCCCATGGCCTTGGCGTCGTCGATGCGCGGCAGGCAATCGCGGAAGGTGGAGCCGCGGTCGGAGCGGCCCTCTGCGTTGCGCGGGAAGAATTCATACCAGGCGGCGAAGCCCGCCTCCTTGCGGTCTACGATGACCTGCGGGTATGGCTTGAACTCGGTGGAGAGTGAGCGGTCCTGATGATGATGCATCAGGGCGATGAGCTCGGTGTTTTCGGAAATTCGGAAGACATCGGCGTTCGAGCCGGCGCGAATCTGCTCGGCAAAACGTTTGAGGATTTTTTTGTCGGCGGGCGGGCGCGCCTGTTTGGAGGCGGCTTCCACAATGGCCGCGCCTTCGAGGATTTCGCTGGTGAGATTGGTCAGACCGCCGTGAAATTTCTTCTCGTATTCGTGCTGCCAGGTTTGAAAAAGATCGGTCCAGGCCTCGACGGTGACCTCGTAAGTGGCGACTTCGAAGAAAGAGCAGGAGCCTTCCCAGCGGTCGTTGACGATTGGGCTCATGACGGTCTGAAACCAGTTTTGGTCGCCGAGTTTGCGCCATTTGAGGCGGGCGGTGAGGATGTCGTGCCCGTCACGAAAGATATCGGCGGAGAGGATGAGATCGTCGCCAACAATGCGTTTGATCGGGTAAAGCCCGCCATCGAGGAGCGGGCTGACGTTTTCAATGACGACGGTGGTGCGGATGGTTGGGATCACAGGAAGATGGAAACAAAAAGGACAACGCGGGGCAAGGCCACTCTGGCTGGGGGAAACGTCGCTGACGTTCGAGGTTGGCGGATAAGAGGCGGCCGCAACGCAGGGAATGGCTCTCATTTTTGTGAGGCGTTCTCACTACTGCGAGGCGTTTTAGGGGGCCTTCCCGTCGCCCGCTGGAGAAACGGTGACGCTTGTTCTTGTTAAGAAACATTGCTTTGGCCCCGACGGAGTGTCCTCAGCAGGAAACTGGATACTCCCACGGATTCACTGTCAGCCACCCACATGTTGCAACGACCTGCTTTCCTGATCGTGGGAACCCGGAAACCCTTGCCTACGCCCAGGATTCATTCCGAAGCGCAGTTGTTGCGAGCGCCTTTGAGCCAGAAGACAGCTCCCCAAACGCAAATCACCGGCGTTAACGATTCCCGAGCCGAGAGGTCGGCAGAACTGGGGCTAGCGGATGTCTTCCATCCAGGTTTTCACCAGGTAGCCGCTTACAACTCCATTGGAGATGGCGCCGAGGGCCTCGTCGAAATGGAAACCGGTATTGCCGGTCATCTTCGCTTTTTTAGCCACAATCGATCCATAAAAGTGGCCGCCGCCGGTAAAGTCGAAGGCATAATACGGGGCGTAAACCACGCCCGTAAAATCCCCCTGCCCCGAGATATTAAATACTCGATCCTCGTATTGTTTGGGATTTGTAACGGGTAGAACCACTGGATCGACGCCGTAGATCTGAAGGTTGGCGGCTTTCCCCGAGCCGTTAGTGAAGGAGCCCGCGCCGATATTAACGTTGCCCTCGACATAGATCCGCAGAAAGACGTTTGTGCCCAAGGTGAATTTCGCTTGGGCGCTGATGCTCATATCGCCAGTGACCCAGATGTCGATATAAGCAGGTTTTGTGGGATCTGGATTAGTGACTTTGACATCGGCTTGGCTCCCGAGATCGATGCTGGTGGACTTGATTCGCACTGGCACCTCAGGATCGATGCTCGCAGCCAATTCTGTCGTGGAGTGACTGGTGAGAGTGTTGTTGTCGGTATACATCGGCCAGTTAGGTGTGGGCACTGCTGCAAATGACGTCTTGAAGTTATTCGCGACTTGTCCGGTAACTCCAGACGTGCCCAGAATAGTTCCTCGGTTAGACATGGCGTCGCCCTTTACCGTATTGCCGTTCAAGTTAGACAAGCTGCCATCCGCATTCGTAGCAATGTCTGCATTTTTTTGCGACTTGCTAGGGTCGTAGCGACCATTGGTGGATTTCAAGATGTTGCTGGAGTCGTAGCTATCAATCATGGCACCCCCAGTGAGGTTAATGGGGCCATTTGTCGTCATTGCATTGGTACCGAGGACATTGTAATCCGGTTGGACGACTAGCTGCACGGTGCGGGAGGTCTGCGGGAGTTTGAGGACTCCGCCCGTGGCGTCGTTAGTAAAGTTGAGCTTCCGCAGATGGCTCTTGTGATTCTTTTTGCCGGAGAGCGTTCTAAGGGAGGCTTCCTCGGTTACAGATTTGGAGCCCGGGATCTCTGCCGTGCCCTTGGATCGTAGGGTGTACCAGCCTTTCTTGACCTCGGCCGGGGTGGTGGCAGTCGCCGCGGCCATCGACGGTGTCAGGGTCACAGTGGCAAACAGCTTGGTGTTGCCATCACCTGCATGAGCGGGGAGCGCGACTGGGGTGCTGCTTGCATGATAGGTGCGAGTCCAGCCGCCATCGGAAGTTTCCGTCCAGTCCGGTCCGGGAAAGCTGCCGCCGACGGGGTCGGGGTTGGCATTGATGGAAGCAATGGCAAGTTCCGCTCCGCATTCGGCTGCACGAAACGCTTCTTCCCAACTGGTGGAATGATAGGTGGCGCGATAATGGTTGGTAATCCGCGGAATCATGACGCCTGCGACCGACGCGAGAACGGTCATTACTCCAAGGGCCGTAAGCAGGGTGCTGCCGGCTGTGGTGCGCCTGAGGGCGGAGGCAAACAGGTTCGTTTTCATATCGATCGTTTGTTGAGGTTCCTCATGTAAATGGTCGCTGAACGGGTGGTTTTCAGGTCAGTGGAAGTCGCCATTCCTTTGAAGCGGGGCGAGAAGCTCAGTTGCGCGGTGACAGTGGAGGCGCTGGCTTCGAAGTTGAAATCGAAGTTATCCACTTCGCTGGCGATTACCGAATGCGCTTCCTGCGTTCCGAATTTTACCTTCCGAATCAGAGCGCCATTATTCACCGAATAGGTGATCTCGTGTTCTTCGGTCGCCGCGCCGTAGGTCACATCGCTATTGGTAAACGAGAGATCCACTGGGGTCGCGTCTGAAGCAGGGTTGCCCTCGTCGTCGTAGGCGGAGTAAAACGCTGGCACCTTAAGGGTGAGAACCTCGCTGCTGTAGGTGACTGAAAGCGCGCACCGTGCATCGCGGGCAATGTAATCGAGGGCACGAACTTGGTCGGCCGAAGCGGCCGCATAGTATTCGGTGGCTTTGTAGGAACGCTGCAGAGCGACTGAAGAGGTGATGAGGCCCGAAAGCATCATCGTACTCACGGCCAAGCCCATCATGAGCTCGGTCATGGTGAAACCTGCGCTGGAACGAAAACGGTGGAGATGCATTAGTCGTTCCTCCCGCTGCTGCCGCCCTGTGTGGACAACATATAGGCTTGGTGCGTGCGCGTCTGGCCCCTGGCGGACCATGTGCTGGTAACTGTAGTCATAATCGTCTGCTCGTTGGAGAGTGTGCCGTCGCCTGCCTTCACGGTGGAGATCGTCCCGCTGGCGTTGCGTGTCACGATGACGGTTGACGTGTGCATGGCAGGCGAGGCAGGCGCAGGAAACGCAGTCACCTGGACAACCACCTCGAGTCTCGCCAAGGCCGGGAATGTATTCCCAGAAAGAGCCCTGGTGATATCGACCGCGTCAGTTTGGGAATCGAAGGTAGTGTTGCGCATCTTATCGAGGATGTCGCGGGTGGATCCCTCGGCAGCGATGACTCCCTGACTGGAGCGCAGGAGCTGAAAAGCCTGGGTATTCAGAGCGAACATGCCGCTCATGAAGAGGACCATGATGGTCGTGGCGATGAGGACTTCCACAAGGGTAAAAGCGGCCTCGGGCTGAGGCACAGAATTCTCCCTCGGAGCCCGCAGGCGGAAAGAAGAAACAGCGTTCATCTTGTCTTCTAATGGAGCATAGGGAGTGCCACTGGAAGGGCGGCGGGAGCTTTAATCTTGCGCATGCAACTCATTCATGAGAATTAACTGTTCAGAAGCGGGAGGCTTCCGGCTGTTGGGAGGTGCCGTGGCGAGGGCTGACGTTCAAGGCCCACCATGGCGCGGATGGTTCGGAGCAGCACTCTGGATTTGGATTTACACGACTGCCCCCGCCGCCGCTGCTCTAGCCTTGATCCCAGTATCCGGAGCCAGTGCTAATCGGCAGGATTGCACGATTCCACCTCTGTTTTTGGGAATCTAATATCTTTCGAAAAGTCCGCACCTACTCTCGCGCCTTGCTTTCCCCCGTTTCGGCATTCGGTGCCCATTCGAGCTGTAGTTCATAGACGTAGAACTTCGCTCGCGTTCTCCCGATAGCCGTCCTCGCGGCGTTTGCTTCCATCGCCCTTTTTACCCCTACCCAGAACGATCCATGAAACGTCACCACCCCGCCTTCGTCCTCGCTGTTAGCTCCCTTTTCATCCTTGGCCCCGCCACTGCACAGGAAGCAGAATTACCGCAGTGGAAATGGACCGGCGCAATCGGCAACTGGACAACCGCAGCGAATTGGATGCCGAACACCGTCCCAACGAACGAAGTGATAGGAGAGGCGACAATTGATAACGGCGGTACTGCGGTCGTTTCCGAAGCGGCCGGCGTCACGTGGCTTTATGTAACCGAGGGTGCCCTCCAGGTGGCTGGCGGCGACCTCTCGACTAGCACCGTCTTTGTGGGCATTAACGGCGGGACCGGGAGCGGCAGCCTGGAGAGCGGTTCCTGGGACACCGACCAGCTCTCTATCGGCGAAGGTGCGGAAAGCACGGGAGCCGTGACGATCGATGGTGGCGTTCTTTCCAGCACTAATCTCTTTGTCGGCAGCGGCGGCGGAAGCGGACAATTCACATTCAACGGCGGCAGCCTGAATACTTCCCTTACCTTAATCGGCCGCGCCGGGAGCAGCGGCGACGCCAGCATCACAGGAGGCATTTGGACAAACGCCATCGAGCTGATCGTAGGTAGAGACGGAGCCCGTGGAAATCTGCAGATGGAGGGCGGCAGCCTTTCTACCGCCAGGCTGATGATCGGAAGACAAGATGTCCAGCCGCGTCCACGGGAGGACAGAGAGCCTCCCTCTACCAAGGAGTCGGATGTAACCCCGACAAATATTTCGGGCACCGTTCCCGCAGTCAGTGCCCTTGTCACGCTCAGCGGCACAGCCAGCGCACATGCCGGTGAGATCATCGTGGGCCACGGCGTCAACGGATCGGGCACACTGGAAATCAGCGCTGCGCTCACGAGCAACAGCGCCTCGATTGGAGCCCACGGCGGAAGCGGTGTGGTCAACATTTACGCGGGCACTTGGGAGAATGCGGGAACCTTAAAAGTCGGCGAAGGCGGTGGAAGTTCAGGCATGGTGGAGATTTCGGGAGGCACCGTGACGAGCGCTAGCGTGACCATCGGCGTTGCACTCCCGGCTAGCAAATCCAACCCTGCACCGACAGGCGGAACCGGGGAAGTTTTGGTGGGGCCAGGCGGCACTCTTGCCGCGACGAGCAACATGACCGTTGGAGCGAGCACAGGCAGCACTGCTGAATTGCACCTGCAGGGCGGCGCCGTGAACACACCTGTTGCTTCTCTCGGCCTGGTGGCAAATGCAACGGGCAGTGCGGTGATTAGTGACGGCACGTGGAATGTGGCAAACCTAATCATCGGCAAGGCTGGAAACGGGACCATGGAGATCGCAGCCGGCGAAAGTCAGCAAGTGAATGTCGTCTCTCCCGCTGCGCCAACCGGCACCGTCGTCAGCACACAAACCGTTCTCGGCCAGGATGCAGGCTCTTTCGGCGCAGCGACCATTTCCGCTGGGCTGTGGACCAATGAAGAGGCGATCATCGTAGGGAGCAATGGGACCGGAACTCTCAACGTAACGGGGGGCGAGGTTCGCACAGGCACTCTGGTTCTGGCCGAGAATGCCGGCTCCTCCGGCACATTGAATTACAGCGGTGGCGTCCTGAACGTCGCAGAGATCGGCACAGGTGCCGGATCAGCAACCGTGAATATCCAGGTGGACGTCGACGCCGCCTTTTTACCGAAGCTGACGGGTTCCCTCAGTTTCACGAAGCTGGGTTCCGGCACGACCACCATCACGCAAGACGCCACCTATACTGGCACCACCACCGTCAGCAGCGGCACATTCATTGTCAACGCAGACCTCTCCTCCAGTGACGACACCCAGGTGCTGGAAGGCGCCACCCTCGGCGGCTCCGGCACCCTTGGAGACGTCACCGTCCAGTTGGGCGGCCACCTTGCCCCCGGCAATAGCCCCGGCATCATCGAGATGGGCGACCTTGTCCTCGATGGCACGCTGGACATCGAGATCGACGGTCTGCTTCCAGGTGCTGAACACGATCAGGTCAGCGTTACCGGCACGGTGGCCTTGAGCGGAGTCTTTACGCTCGCGCTCAACTGCACTCCGGAGACTGGGGACATGTTTTTCCTCATCCTAAACGACGGGTCTGATGAGATCAGCGGCACCTTTGCTGATCTCGGCGACGGGGAGCAGTTTGCCACTCCAGACGGCCAGCAATGGCAGATCTTCTACACGGCCAATGGCGAAATGGTGCCGAGTCTGACCGGCGGAAACGATGTTGCCATCCAGGCAGTCCCTGAGCCATCGACAGTCGCCCTCCTCATTGGCGCAGCGGGTTTCCTGGCCGTTCGTCGGCGCAAAAAGAACTGAGTTCCGACAGCACGTAGCATCGCATTCGCCATCCGGGCTCAGTGCTGCCGCTCAAGGCGGCGGTCTCGGGTGGCAATACCCTCAGCCGGTAAAGCCGAGTTCGAGTTGGGGAATAGGTTCCTCGCCCGTTTGAAAACGGACGCCGACGCCCATAAGGCGGACGGGTTTGCCGGTGCGGGCGTGGCCTTCTTGCAGGAGCTGGAGGTAGTGGGCGTAGTCGGGCTGCAGGCCAGCGCGATCGACGCTGGTGCGGGTGAAGTCGTTGAACTTCAACTTCACGAAAATCCCGGCGATGGGCGGGAGGTCTTTTTTCTTTCCCAGATCTGCCTGGAGTTCCTCGTAGAGGGCAGGTAGCCGCTCCAGACAGGCTTCCAGCGTGTCGAGATTGATCGAATACGTTCGCTCTGTGCTGAGGGATTTGCGTTCCCGATGCGGCTCCACGGGGCGTTCGTCGTGTCCGCGGCAGAGGTGATAAAGCTCCAGGCCAAACTTTCCAAACATCTGCGCCATTTCCACGCGGCTGAAGGTTTGCAAGTGGCCGCAGGTGGTGACGCCGAGTTTCTCCAGCTTCATGGCGGCGACTTTGCCGATGCCCCAGATGCGCCCCACGGGCAGCGGATCCATGAACTCGGCGATTTGGTCGGTGCGGATCTGAAATTGCCCGTTGGGTTTGCGCCAGTCGCTGGCGATTTTCGCGAGGAGCTTGTTAGGAGCGATGCCCGCAGACGCCGCGAGCCGGGTTTTTTGAAAAATCTGTCGCCGAATGACATAGGCGAGCGCCGCTGGATCACCCTGATGCGTGGTGACATCGAGATAAGCCTCGTCGAGCGAAAGCGGCTCCACGAGCGGTGTGTGGCGTCGGAGAATCGCGCGGATGAGTTCCGAATCGCGGCGATAAACGTCAAAGCGCGTCGGCAGAAGGATGAGCTGCGGGCATTTCTGCAACGCGATGTAAGTAGGCATGGCCGAGCGGCAGCCGAATTTGCGCGCCTCGTAGTTGCAGGTGGTGAGCACCCCGCGTTGAGCGCTGGTGCCGCCGACGGCGACCGGAAATCCGGCGAGTTCCGGCCGGTCGCGGATCTCAATGGAAGCGTAAAAGGCGTCCATATCGAGATGGATGATTTTGCGTTCGACGAGGTCCACGGCTTGCAGGGTAGCACAAAGTGAGCGTTGGCTAATCGCCCGCTTGAGACGTAAATAGAAGCGTGGATTCTTTCCCTTCGTCGCCGAAGCCCGCACAGGAAATGCAGCGGGTCATTCGTCCCGGACGCGGATTGCGCCCGAACCAACCCATCCAGAGCTGGCACATGCAGTCGGTGCGAGTGGTCGGGAGGCCATTGCGCATGGAGGTGGAGCGGACTTCCTGCGCGGAAAAGATCGACCATTTCTGGATCACGATCAGCGTGGCCGAGGTGGGGCCGGTATTGCTATCGGTAAACACCACGTCGCTCCGCAATCGATACGCTGGGTTTGATGATCGCCTCAGCGTTGGCCGGGTGCGGAGTTCGTATAGCCACCCGCCGACCGGCGGCATTTCGCGGTCGCGGCTCCTGAATTACCGATCCATCGCGGCGAACGCGAACGTCTTTTACGAGCATTACGAGCGGCGGGAACTTGAAGCACTGCTGCGTGAGCAAACCGCCCGAGCCACTTGGGTGCAGGCGTGGGGCGTGGCCTTTGCGCGACGCACCATCGGGGTGCATCAGATTCATTGCCGCCGCGCGAGTTGCGGGGTCGCGGAAGATCTGGTCCAGATGGACGGCGCGCTACGGTTCTATCGAGAGAACGAAGCCGAGATGTTGCTCCTGAAGTTCTGCGGGCAGTGAGCTCGGGGGCAGGGACAACATTCTCTTTCTGGCGCGGAAATCCCTTCCTCTGCCAAATCTCGCTTGACTATGACCGAAGTGAATCTAGTCTTCGCGTCCCACGAACTCTTTTTTATGGCCAATACCAAATCCGCTGCAAAACGCGCCCGTCAGACTATTACCCGCACTCAACGCAATCGTGCAATCGTCTCGGGAGTTAAAAATCAACAAAAACGCGTTCGCGCAGCCATCGCTGGTGGTAAGAAAGACGTCGCTCTTGCTGAGTCCATCAAGCTCGCTTCCGCTCTCGACAAAGCCGCCAAGCGGGGTGCAATCCACTCCAACGCTGCGAGCCGTCAAAAAAGCCGCGTCAACAAAGCGCTCGTCGCTCTGGCCTAATCCCTGGCTTTAGGCTCTCGCCTAAACACCATTCGCTTCGGCGAACAAAACACCATTCGCTTCGGCGAACAAAACTTGCCTCCCGGTCTGCGATCCAGACTCAGGAGGCATTTTTCGTTTTCGGAGAAGATCCTCACCCGCGCGGGACAGAATGTTTCTCGACGCACCCGCGGCAAACGCCTGGACGAGGAAACGCTCGACCACCGGGTGATTCCAACTTCGCGCTGCACGTAAATAGATCCACTGCCGCAAACGCACGCTCCGGCCACGTGTGAATTGTCAGGGGTAGATTCGGCGATCACCGCCAAGTGCTCCCCTCGATTGTGCGGTTGGTGGAAACAGTGGTGACAGATGATTCCCAGACCACGCGCTGGGCTTCTCTGGCCGCTGGATCAGTTTCCGGTAAAAATGACTGTGATCTCGTAGGCGGAATCCGTCGCTGCACGCGCGCAATCCACTACCACCGCTTCGGAGCGGAGCAAATGATTAGAATCGGAGCATTCCGGGGCGAAATCCACGAGGAGCACCGCGCCCACTTCGTAGCTTACCGGCGAGCAAAAACACATGCCTTCGTCACTCAGGCTCACCTCCAGCGCTTCTTGCGTGGCGGGTTTGGCGGCGGGAGTAGGAGCCGGCAGATACGCAGCTTGCTGCTGCGAGCGCCCGCGACCTTGGTTGGTGTATAAACGGTTGACGAACATGCGGTTACAAAAGCGATCTCTCAGTAAACGATGCAAAAAAGGTAGCACTAGAGGGGGATGTGTCAAACGGCTGGCCTGCAGGATTCCCTTTCGTGGCGAATCGGTTTAGCCTTCGCACAATGATTTCTTCGACGCTCGATCTGGCTCGTTTTGGCGGCGTTGCCCGGCTCTATGGAATGGACGGATTGCAAAAACTAGCCGCCGCGCATGTGGCGATTATCGGCGTCGGCGGCGTCGGCTCCTGGACCGCCGAGGCGCTTGTGCGGTCGGGCATCGGACGGTTGACTCTCATCGATCTGGACGACGTGTGCGTTACAAATGTGAACCGCCAGCTACCGGCGCTTGATGGGCAGATCGGGAAATCGAAGGTCGAGGTGATTGCCGAGCGGATGGAGAAAATCAATCCCGCGGTGCGCTGCGATCAGGTGCTGGAATTTCTCACGGAGACGAATGCCGACCGCCTGCTCGACGGAAACTTCAGCTTCGTGATCGACGCGGTGGATCGCATGTCGATCAAGGCGTTGATCGTTTCGAAATGTGTTGATCGCGGCACGCCGGTGCTCACCGTCGGCGGCGCTGGCGGGAGGCGCGATCTCACGCAGATCGAAGTGGGCGATCTCGGGATCACCGGTGGCGATTTGCTCTTGAAACAGGTGCGGAAAAAGCTGCGCCGCGACTACGGCTGGGAAAAAGGGAACAATCAGCTCTATGGCGTCGCGGCGGTGTATTCGGCTGAGCCGCAGATGTTTCCCTGGTCCAACGGGGAGGTCTGCGATACGAAGGAGCCGGAGTCGAATCTAACCATGGACTGCGCCAGCGGCTTCGGGGCGGCGTGTTTCCTCACCGGCGCGTTTGGATTCGCCGCAGCGGGTGAAGTGGTGCGGCAATTAACAACTTCCGCATAGGCGGCTGTCGTCGTCTTTGCAACAAAGGAGCTCTCACGACGGACTGCTGGCAGTCCGGTGAGGCTTGCTCCTGCCGGAGCGCTCCGTTCCGTCTGTGAGTGTAGAAACCGACAGCTCACGGGAGAGCGCGCGTCCCGCCTACTGGGAACTTTGCGATCTCCGTAGATAAGCTTCAGCTAGAATGCGGCGGTTGATTTTTCCCCGTTCGGTCACTGGAATTTGTTCCATCAACCAAACGTCTGACGGCACCTGCCATGGCGCGAGCGATTGGCGGCAAGCGGCAAGGATTTCCTCCGTAGTCGCATGGCTCGTCTCCACGATGGCAATGGCCAGTTCTCCCCGTCTCTCATGTGGCACTCCACAGATCACCGCGCGGGAAACATAGGGAAGCTTTTCAATGACGGACTCCACGATCTGTGGATCCAGCTTCTTTCCTGTAATGTTGATAAAGTCAGACACGCGTCCCGTTATGCGGTAGCCGTCGGATGTTAGCTCCACCAGGTCGGATGGGCGGAACTCGCCTGCCGTGAGCGAATCATCCGCTCCAGCGGGATGGTAGCCCAGCCCGACAGCGCCACTTTTCACGACGATCCGTTTCGTTTCAGTGTTCCACTCGACATCGACATCGGTCAGCGGCTGACCGACGAATCCCGGAAGCAAATCAACTTCTTCGCTTGCATCGTAACAGATGCCGCCACATTCCGACGCGCCGTAGAAAGAGTGAATCTTGCGCCCCGTCAGCTTGTGGAAAGCCCGTGCCACTTCGCTGGAGAGCGGCGCTCCAGCCGTGATGCAAAGGCGAACGTGCGGCGGCAGATCCAACCCGAGCCGGGTGAGGCTCTGGTAGAGCACCGGAATGCCCGCAAGAACCGTCGCGTGTGTATTGGTGAGGCCCGCGACCATCGCGTGCGGTAAATTGTCCTGCTCCACCACGAGTGGAATGCCTTGGGTTAGCAACGGTGTTAGCAGATTGCTAAAGCCGTAGGAATGCGACAGCGGAATTGCGCCGTAGTTAACATCCGTCTCCCGCAATCCCATCGTTGCGCAGATGTGATCCGAGTCGGCCCCAATTTGCGAGAGCGTAAAGGCGATCAATCGCGGTGTGCCCGTCGTTCCGGAGGTGACTTTGAAGAGACTCGTGTCCGCCGAAAAGCATGCGGCTGTCGCGGACGCGAGCGGCTGAATCCCCGACTCTAGAATCAGCGCACTCGCCGAAGCCGTCTGCAGAATCTGCCCCGTGAGTTCACTCCGCAGCGAAGCATCGAGCGGCAGCGCGATCTGATCATTCCGCCAGATCGCGAGCAGGACCGCCGGCCACGCAGGATGGTTCCCAAGCTGAATCCCAACCACCGAGCGAGCTGGAAAAGCCCAAAGTTTTTCCCCCCATACGCGGCTGTCGCTGTCGATCTCGGCGAAGGTCGCCAGGACATTCCCACCCGCGTCAAAAAGCGCCGGCTCAGCAGCTTTGTTTTCCAGAACGCACGCCCAGCGTTCCAAAAGAAAGAGCGGTGAGGAAGGCATTGCAGCGATTGTCCCCGCGCCATTCCAAGAGACAAGGTGGAAATCTCAAAATACAGTCGAACCGGGTTCCTTGTAGTGGATGTAAGAAAAGTTCGGTTTCCCTTGACCAGTTCTATAGAAACCTGATTTTCTCTCGCTCCATGTTGGTTACTGCCCATGGAAATGCCAAAACTACAAGCTTGATGGGCGGTTCTCTGTTAGGTATCCCTTCAAGAGGAGTCCTCGCATTCCTTTTCCGCCCACCGGTGGAGGAGTCATACGCAGCCATCGCCCGTCCACACGCACCTGTGAATGGTCCATGGGCACGTCTCAGGACAGACAGGGCCACCTGTCAATCGTCCAAGGGTATCGACCGACCTTCGCCAAGCACCCCGCTGCGCCGACCAAGTGGACCTACCGCGCGATCTTCCGCCTCGACGACCAACGTGTAGGCCAATGGAGCGACGACCTGAGCATCAACGTGGGGTAAACCTCCTTTAACACACAACACTCCAACTCATTTATGAAATACCAAAAACTGTCTTTCGCGGCGCTTGTCACCTTGCTCACAGCGACCGCTCTTCGAGCGCAATCCTACACCCTCATTGATCTGGGAACATTAGGGGGAACTTTCAGTTCGGGCTTCGGCATCAACAATGCAGGGCAGGTGACGGGCACTTCCGCTAGCGCCGAGGGACACACCCGCGGGTTTCTCTATTCCGATGGCCACATGACCGATCTAGGGACACTGGGGGGAGCAACTCACATGGATGGCAGAGGCATTAACAATGCCGGGCAGGTGACGGGCTCTGCCTTTACCGCCGCCGAGGGAACTGCCCGCGCGTTTCTCTACTCCGATGGCAACATGACCGATCTAGGGACACTGCGGGGAGCAACTTACACGGGGGGCTTTGGCATCAACAATGCCGGGCAGGTGACGGGCTTTTCCTCTACCTCCGCCGGAGGAACCGCCCGCGCATTTCTCTACTCGAATGGCAGCATGACCGATCTAGGGACTCTTGGAGGAACTTCCAGCGAGGGCTATGGCATCAACAATGCCGGGCAGGTGACGGGCTATTCCTTGACCACCGGAGACAGTGCGAGACACGCGTTCCTCTACACGAATGGCAGCATGACCGATCTAGGGACTCTGGGCGGAAGTTTCAGCGAGGGCTCCGGCATTAACGATGCCGGTCAGGTGACAGGCTATTCTAATATAACTGGGGACAGTGCCTTCCGCGCGTTTCTCTACTCCAATGGAAGCATGACGGACTTAGGCACTCTGGGGGGAAATTCAAGCGCGGCTCTCGCCATCAACAATGCCGGGCAGGTGACGGGCACTTCCTCGAAAGGCGGTGCCGAGTTCTACCCGTTTCTCTATTCCGATGGCACGATGTCGGATCTCGCCAGCATGATCGCGCCGGGTTCTGGAGTGACTGACATTCACCTGAATCAATTCGGAAACCACATCAACGACTGGGGCCAAATTGTGGGCGATGGCAGGGTCGATGGCGAAATCCGCGCAGTCCTCCTCAATCCGATCAACCCAAATCAAAGCACGAGCGGAGACAGCCACAATGCGAAGATTGTCGAGGGGATGGCGTTTAGTAAAGTGACTCGGCATACCGGCAAGGGCGGGTTTTCTACTACCGCAATGTTGTTGGATGGCACAGCGACGGCCAACCGAGATGTGACCATCACCATCAATGAATCGGCAGAGACGGGGCTGGCAAGCGATGTGGTCGATATCACCGGAACGGGCAGCGACGTGTTTGTGCTGGAGCTAAGCTACGACGGAAACACAGCCGTCGCACTATATGGAAGCGAAGTCGCGGTGGAGCTGGGCTGGTTTGACCCCGATACTAACACCTGGAAGAATGCGGTCGCTGGGAATACCGGCGGCACTCCCACCTTCGCTGGCGACCGCGCCTACAATTCGGCGACTGATTTCGTCCTCGGCACCTACGGCGTCGATACGACGGCTAATACAGTGTGGGCGGTCATTAACCACAACAGCGATTTTGCGGCTGTCCCGGAACCTTCAACCTATGCTCTGCTAGGAGTCGCAGGAGCGTTCCTAGTCCTCTTCCGCCGCCGCAAGGTGGCGTAGGGTGCCCCGCTCGATCCCGGCCAAGCTACTGGGGTCCAAAGTAGGCGACCACGCATTCCTCTACGTTATATTTTTTCTACTTTGGAGATTGTCTGAAGGAACGTTTGTGTGAAAAATCCCGGCCACCCTATGAGCAAAACCACCGTCACGCATCCCGAAGAGAAACGCCTGTTTAAGCCCTCCAAAGATTTTTCCAAAAACGCGCGCATTGGTTCGCTCGCGGAATACAAGGCGCTCCATGAGGAATCGATTTCCAAGCCCGATAAATTTTGGGAGCGCGAGGCGAAGGAGTTGCTCACTTGGGAAGCGAAATGGTCGAAGGTGCTCGACTGGAAAATCCCATTCGCGCAGTGGTTTGTCGGCGGAAAGCTGAATGCCTCGACGAACTGCGTGGATCGTCACCTCGCGAATGGTCGCAAGAACAAGGCCGCCCTTATTTGGGAAGGTGAGCCCGGCGAAAAGCGCACGCTCACCTATCAGCAATTGCATCGCGAAGTGTGCAAATTTGCCAACGTTCTCAAGCGCAACGGCATCAAGAAAGGCGACCGCGTTATCATTTATCTGCCGCAGATTCCCGAGGCAGCCATCGCCATGCTGGCGTGTGCGCGACTGGGCGCGGTGCATTGCGTGGTGTTCGGCGGCTTCAGCGCGGAGAGCATCAAGGATCGCATCAACGACAGCGGCGCGACGGCGGTGATCACGGCTGACGGCAGCTATCGCCGCGGGTCGATTGTTCCACTCAAGAAAAACGTCGACGATGCTCTGCGCGACTTGAGCGTGATCAAGCGCGTGATCGTTTTCCGCCGCGCGGGCAACGACATCCATATCGAAGAAGGTCGCGACGTTTGGTGGCATCGCGAGATGGAATATGTAGACGCGATTTGCCCCGCAGTGCCGCTGGATAGCGAGCATCCGCTTTTCATTCTCTACACGAGTGGTTCGACCGGGAAGCCGAAGGGAATTTTGCACACCACGGGCGGGTATCTTGTCGGCACAGCGTGCTCGATGAAGTACGCCTTCGATCTGCGCGACGACGACATTTACTGGTGCACCGCCGACGTCGGGTGGATCACCGGGCACAGCTACATGGTTTACGGGCCGCTCGCGATGGGCGCCACGGTGTTGATGTATGAAGGCGCGCCGAACTGGCCCGAGCAGGATCGGTTTTGGAAGATCATCGAGGAATACAACGTAACCATTTTCTACACGGCGCCGACGGCAATTCGGAGCTTCATCAAGTGGGGCGACGAATGGGTCACGAAGCGGGATTTGAGTTCCTTGCGATTGCTCGGAACGGTCGGCGAGCCGATCAATCCGGAAGCTTGGATGTGGTACCACAAGCTGATCGGCGGCGAACGTTGCCCGATCGTGGACACGTGGTGGCAGACGGAAACGGGCGCGCTGATGATCACTCCGCTGCCTGGGGCGATCGCGACGAAGCCAGGAACCGCGACGCTGCCGTTCTTCGGCGTGGATGCGGCGATCGTTGACGACAACGGCAACGAAGTCGGGCCGAATGTCGGTGGCAAATTGGTCATTCGGAAACCATGGCCGTCCATGCTGCGTTCGATCTACGGCGACAAGGTTCGCTACAAAAAACAGTATTGGAGCGAGGTGAAAGGCTGCTATTTCACGGGCGACGGCGCGCACCGCGACAAAGATGGCTATTTCTGGATCGAGGGCCGCATCGATGACGTCTTGAACGTGGCGGGTCACCGTCTGGGGACCGCAGAAGTGGAGAGTGCGCTGGTGTCGCATCATTCCGTGGCAGAAGCTGCGGTCGTAGGACGGCCAGACGAAATCAAAGGCCAGGGCGTGGTGGCGTTTGTCACTTTGAAGGAAGGGCAGGAAGCGACCAAGACGCTCAAGGAACAACTCCGGAAGCATGTCGGGGAAGTCATTGGGCCGATCGCCAAGCCGGATGAAATCCGTTTCGCGGATGCGTTGCCGAAAACCCGCAGCGGGAAAATCATGCGCCGTCTTTTGAAACAAATCGCAGGCGGGGGAGTCGTCACCGGCGACACCACGACGTTGGAAGATCTGAGTATTTTGGCGAAATTGGCGAAAGGCGACGAATAACGTAAAAAACTCTGAAC
>DASVRZ010000136.1:0-8194 GCA_036388355.1 Chthoniobacterales bacterium
AACGGCAGCGACGGAACGTTCCAGAACAGACGCAAACTGGTTCAGCGCGAGCACCTCGTCATTCCACGAATACTCGTAGCCTTTCGGGATGGAAGTGCCGGGCAGAATGTCGTGCATTTGCGAGCCGAGAACGAGGTCCCAAGCGCGATACAGGGTGTGACGCGGGTAGGGAAGCGCACCGAGGGTGAACGCATGAGAAGCGGCAGTCTCCGAAGCGTTGGCGAGCAGTTCGTTCTTCCGATTCCAGCGCTTCATGTAGGCCTGCGATGTAATGGATCCGGCGGAGTGTTCGATGAGCAACAACTCGCCTTTGTAATGCGGCAACTTAGCGGTTTGCTCAGGCGTGATGTCCTTGAAAATCTGATCCGACTTCGTCGACATGACTCGCACGGGCGCGGTAGTGTTGTTAACCGCCTTCTCCAGCCATTCGGCTGATTTTTCTCCGGGGGTTCCGCCTTTGTCTCCATCGCCGTGGAAATGCACATCGGCAAAGATGCCCGAGTCTTTTCCGCCTTCGGTGATTCGCTTCAGCCAATGTTCGCTGATGCTAACATCCTCGCTCAACTTCCCGACGTAGCTGCCTGCATCGAGAGCTGCCATCACGCTTTTTCCATCCGGCCCTTCCCAAGTGCCGAATTTGAAGGGAATCCCGTTGGCGGATTTCCAGGTGAGCTTCTGCGTGATGAAACCTTTAAACCCGTTGTGAGCCAGAATGCTCGGGAGGGCGTAGGGAAAACCGAAACAATCCGGGAGCATGAACTCTTCGCTGTGTACGCCGAATTCCCGATCAAAGAACCGGTTTCCATAAAGGGCATGGCGCACATAGGATTCCAAACTCGGCACGATGGCATCGCCTTCATCGACGGATGAACCGGCCGGAAACCAGCGTCCTTTTTTTACCCACTCCTGCACCTTCGCGTAGTCTTCGGGATAGTACTCCTTCATGAACTCATAGCGCCGGGAGCCGCTAAAGTTGAAGACGTAGTTCGGGTATTTTTCGAATAGCGGGAAGTTTTGCCGCATCGTGTTTGGGACGAATTCCCGGATCACCTGTGGATAGGCCCAACGAAATTGCGTATCGAGATGTGCGTAGCCTAGCACGTAGAGATTCTTCTCTTTTTCCAGATTCACCGGACGCGCGGGCTCGGCGGAGACAGCCGCCGGGGTGAGCAGCGCGGCAAGCACGGCAACGGTGATCGCTTTTTTCATAGCTAGGAAGTGGAGTGGAGTTCGGACTGGAGAATGGTGAAAATGGCCTCGGCGTCGAAGGCGGATTCAAGGGAAGCACGAAATTCGTCCCGCATGATGAGGCGCGAAAGTTTTGAAAAGACGCGCAGGTGTTCCTTGCCTTGGTCGGAGGCGCGGATCGCCAGGAGAATGACCACGCGCACGGGTGCCCCATCGAGTGCGCCCCATTCCACAGGCTCCCGCAGGCGGGCGACCGCGATAGAGTTGGCGCGGAGAAGTTCCGATTTGCCGTGAGGCACGGCGAAGCCATAACCGAAGCCGGTGCTGTAGGTTTCCTCGCGCTGCCAGACGACTTCCTCAACTTCTGAGCTATCGGCCACGCGACCCTGGAGTTCTAGCAGATCGCATAGTTCCTTGATGACCTCGTGTTTGCTAGCTGCCGTGGAATCGATAATGATGAGGCCCGGATCTAACATGGGCCGCTCGTTCCCCGTTGTTGCGGCCGCGACGAGGCGTTGCTCCACCTCCGCGCGATCGGGTAATGCCGCGACTTCGACTAACAGGGCGTGGCTGCGGTTGAAGTCCAGTTGGCCCAGCGCTGCTTTGGTTGCCAGAATGCGCGGGGCACCCAGGCTGATGCTATTCAGGCCGAGCCCCAGCAGGAGGCTCAAGGCGTCGGGATTTTCCCCCAGTTCTCCGCAGAGGCCGATGGGACGCGAGGCCGTCTCGGCTGCTCCCACCAGATGTTGTAGCAAGCGGAGAAACGCCGGGTGAAAGGGCGAATACAAGCTGCCGAGCCCCGGATGATCGCGGTCTGCCGCGAGGAAATACTGGATGAGATCGTTGGTGCCGATGCTGAAGAAATCCGCGTAGGCTGCGATCTCTGGAATTGCGAAAACGGCGGACGGCACTTCGATCATCGCGCCCACCTGGATGTCCGCTTCAGAGAATTCCGCGCGCGCCTCATCGACTAGCTCTCGAAACGCCTGCATCTCCTCCGGAGTGGCAATCATGGGAGTCATGATCTTCGCCGGACCGCAGGTTGCGGAAGCCCTGCAAAGGGCGCGGAGTTGGATCCAGATCAGGTCGGGTTGACTCGCATACAGGCGAGCCCCACGACAGCCGAGAAACGGATTCGCTTCGGTCGGCAAGCGCAGATAGGGCACGGGTTTATCTCCGCCGATGTCCAACGTTCGGAAGGTAACCGGCCGACCCGCAGCGGCTCGCAAAGTCGCGGAATAAATTGCGGTCTGCTCGGCTTCATCCGGAGCAGACTCGCGGTCCATGAAGAGCATTTCCGTGCGGAAAAGCCCGATGCCTTGGGCTCCTTGTTCAAACGCGGAGACGGCTTCCTCGGCGGATGAGACGTTGGCCAAAATATCGAGGGGGCGCCCGTCACGGCTCCTGCCGGGCGTATTTAGATACGCTGCGACCGATTGTTTTTGCGCGTCCTGTTTGCGTGCTTCGAGCTCGTAGTAGCGCCGGACACTGGAGCTAGGCTCCGGAAAAAGAAGACCTAGATTAGCGTCGAGGATGACCTCGGTTCCGTCGCGCAGACCGGCGAATTCCGCGACTCCCGTGAGCGTCGGAACGCCGAACGACCGGGCAAGAATGACGGTGTGTGAGGTGGTGCCCGCATGGCCGAGAACGAGACCGCGCAGCCATTGGCGGTCGAGCCCGAGGAATTGGCCGGGCGTGAGATGGTTTGCCACCACGATGGAGGGAGCGGTTAGCTTGAGGGCCCCGGCGACGGATGAGCCGTAAATTTCGGCCAAAAGCTGCGCGCCGATGTCCTGAAGATCCAGAGCGCGTTCCTCCAAATAGGCGCTGCCACTGGCCGCTAGCTTTTGCTGAAATGTTTTCACGACGGCAATGATCGCTTTGCCCACGGTTACGTCACTTCGGCTCACCTCATTCTGAATCGCCTCCGCCAAAGCATCGTCTCGCAACAAGGCAGCTTGGGCACGAAGCACATCGCCCTCGACGCCAGTCGTCCCGGAGGTCTCCCACTTTGCTAACAGTCGTTGCCGCGCCTGGATAAGTTTGGCGTATTCCTCAGTGGCTGTTCCTGCGGTGGTGTTGCCGTGGTCCAGGGTTAACCCCGCGATGCTAACCGTCTCACCGATGCCCAGTCCGCGACTTACGGGTGTGCCCCGGAGCATCACTCCGTATTCCGCAGCTTGCAGCATGCGGGGCAGTCGCAAGGTTTGGGATTCTGTTCCCGCTATCGGAAGCGCTTCGTCTTTGGCGGCGAGTTCCTTTTTCAAAAAGGGCTGCAACTCGGCGAGCGCCAGCTCTTCGTCGGGACCGCTCACCCGAAGGCTCAATTCGTCATCGAAGTGAATGCCGGCGCTGATCAACCCCAGAACACTGCGGGCGTCGACTACGGCATCATTTCGGCGCAAGACCAAGTGCACACTCGATCGATACGGACGCACCTTTTCCTCGAGAAAACTCGCGGGGCGCGCGTGCATGCCGTTGGGCAACGGGCAGCGAAATGACCACTCCAGCGGCACGGAGTTTTTCTAGAGGAGTTTGGCGAAAATGGACTTTGGGTCCTTGATCGCAGATTGCACGGGGACTTCGACGATGCGTTTCCCATCGAAGCGTTCGCGCTGCTCGATCTGGATATCCACCGCGAGGAGAATCACGTCGGCCGCATCGGCTTCCGCCTGGGTGATTTCGTTTTCGATTCCCATGGCTCCCTGGGTCTCGACTTTGATCTGGTGTCCGAGGGCTTTACCGGTTTTTTCCAGTTGCTCAGCGGCCATGTAGGTGTGGGCGATGCCTGTTGGGCAGG
Organism: Chthoniobacterales bacterium; assembly: GCA_036388355.1. GTDB lineage: Bacteria > Verrucomicrobiota > Verrucomicrobiia > Chthoniobacterales > DASVRZ01 > DASVRZ01. Next base: position 3,989 of record DASVRZ010000136.1, read on the forward strand.
CGGTGACGGCGACAATGTTCATAGAGGTTTTTCTGCGGGGGTTGGGGTGAGGCTTTTCCAGAGGTTGATCGTGAAGGCGGTGACGAAGGTTCCGGCGAGAATGGCCACGACATACATCCAGCGGTTATCCACCACCGGGAGGACGATCGGGCCGCCGTGAGGGGCGTGATCGGCCACGCGCCCCAGCATCGCGATGATGCCGGCAGTCATGGAGCCGAGCATGATGCAGGGGATGACGCGCAGTGGATCCGAGGCGGCAAAGGGAATAGCGCCTTCGGTAATGCCGATCATGCCCATCGCAATCCCTGCGGAACCGGCTTCGCGCTGTTCTTCGGTCCAGAGCGAACGCTTCAGTTTGGTCGCGAGTCCGAGGCCTAGAGGCGGCACACAAATGGCCGCTGCACAGGCACCCATGATGTGAGGATTCCCCTCTTTGATCATGGCGGCGCCAAAGAAAAATGCGGCTTTGTTAATGGGGCCGCCCATGTCGAAGGCGATCATCGCGCCGAGGATGGCGCCGAGCAAAACCGCGTTTCCTCCGCTGAGGCTTTGCAACATGTGACCGAGGGAAACCATCAGGTTGGCGATAGGAATGCCGACGACCTTCAGCATGATGAAGCCGACAAAAAGGGAGGAGAAAATCGGCACGATGAGGATCGGCATGATCGGCTTCAGCGATTTAGGGACCGGCCATTTTTTAATGAAGTTCACCGCATAGCCGGCGAGCAGGCCGGCAAAAATGGCGCCCAAAAAACCGGCGCTCACCTTGTCAGTTCCGTCCAGATGCCCTGCCAGATAACCGCCGACAAATCCCGCGACCAACCCCGGTTTCCCCGCCATTGCGTAGGAAACGTAACCTGCGAGAACCGGCAGCATGAGCGCAAAAGCCGCCGCGCCAATCGTGAGAACGAGCTTCCAGAGCGGGGCGTTTGTGAAGTCAGGACCACTCGCCGTCATCGGCACAAATGCAATGGAGAGAGCGATCAAAATGCCGCCGCAGGCAATGAAGGGGATCGCAAAGGAAACGCCGCTCAGGAGATGCTGGCGGATTTTTAAAAGGGCTTCTTTCATGCAGGGGGGAGCGGAAGGGGTTGCACTTCCGATGCGCTGATCTTTCGTCAGCGGCCGACATCGCTTCAACATAAATAGTGAGCCCTTTGTTGGACTATTGTAACATTCCGCTCATGCCCGCGAATTTACAGATGCTGCAACAACGCCTGGAAACCTTCCTCTCGGAAGGACGGTTGAAAGAGGTTCACTTCGCTTCGGGCGACCATCCCCCGCCTCCCCTCGCCTACCTGGTGAACTTCCCACGATTGTCGGTCACCTTGTCCGGCGTCGATGCGATGTGGCTGGAGCACGCGGAGCATTCTGCGCGAGTGGAGCAGGTACCGGTGGGCACAGCGGTGTTCGTTCCCGCCAATGCCTGGAATAAGCCTCTGTGGCATCGCCCCGTCGAGGTGATCAGCTTGTTGTTTGGTCATAAGCAAACCGGCGTTAGCCTGGTGCGGCATGACGGCTGTTCGCGGGTGCCCGGCGGCGCTTTGAAGTCGAGCTTGGAAATCCCCGCGCTTAGTCCGGTGCGGGATCTCTTGCGGGTGCTTTCGACGTTGTCAGCGCCGAGCAGCGCGGCACCCGCGCTTGTGGAGAGTCTCTTACATTGCTGTCTGGCCGAGATGAAAAGCCCCGATCTCCCCGTCCGCCGCAAGGCTCGGCGGAGCTATGAAGACGTCTGCCTCTATATCCAGGAACATTTCCCCTTTCCCCTGACGCGCGATTCCGTGGCGGAACATTTTCGGATTAGCCCGAACCACATCTCCCGCCTTTTCCACAGCGAAGGTCACGTCTCTTTCAACGACTATCTGAACTACGTGCGGATCGATCGCGCCAAATATCTTTTGATGCACCACAAGCTGACGATCGACGAATTAACCGCCCGCTGCGGCTACCGCGAGGCCGCCTATTTCTGCCGCGTCTTCAAAGAGAAAACCCGGATGACTCCCACTGAATATCGGCTAAAGAATGGGAGGTAAGGCGGTCACGAGCATGTTGTCCGTAGCGGGAGTTTCCTTTAACGAAGACCCACATGAGCATCATTGAATCGCACTGGCGACAGCGTCAGTCCCGCACCGAGGACGGCATCTACTTTGGTTCGGATGAGGTTATCGAGCTGTGTGGCAGCCCCAGCGAAGGTTATCGCGCTGACATCCGCGCTTCGGTCGCCACGCTTCTGCACGCTGGGCCCAACGGATGGACCGATCTGGACGAGATCTGCTCTGCAGAGGCGGACGATTTTCAGGTCTTCGCGGGTTCCACGTCGTGGGAAGGCGCAGGCTTTATTGCGGTCGAGCAGCGCTCCACAGGGCATCTCCTCTGGCTGTTGCACGTTTCCGAGGGAGGTCCGTTTACGGCGATTTCGTTCGATGGCTCGACGATTCAGGCCATTTCAGAGGATCACTCCATCCGTTTCGAGTGGCACATCGCGATTGACGGGCCGGAGAGCTTCACTGTTTCGCCATGATGACGCTGGGCGGACCCGACGGGCGGTTTGATCTCGAGGTTGTTACTCCTGTGAGTGCGGACCGGACGCAATGGTGTCGCATCCGCGTCACTGTCGATTACGTCCAAGACTGGTGGTCAGCAAGTGATACGTGTCTGATGGTGGAGGAGGTTGAGCAGTTGGCCAACTGGTTGGAGACGGCAGCCACGGAGACCCCCGTCCCAAACCTATTAACCTTTGTGGAGCCTGAGTTGTCTTTCCAGCTGCGGGACGGAGAACCGCGCCTCCTGAGAATCTGCCTGAGGTATGGTCTGCGCAGACCCACCCATTCTGATCGGGCGGAGCCGTCATGCTTTGACTACCCTGCCGAGCCGGGCCAATCGCACCGGGCCGCAGAGGCGCTTCGGGGACAGCTAGAGCGTGGCAGTCATTGACCTGCTCGTGAGTAGAGATGCTGCCCGAGCTTGAATGCGTCTGCCGAAATTGTGCTTCATCTCGCAACGGATGGGTTTAGCTTCAACGCCATGCTCGACAACGTTGAAAAGACAACCCGCCGAGAACGGTGGGCGCTTGGGTTGTTGATGTTTCTCCTGGGCGGTTGCGGGTTGGCTTACGAATACACGCTCAGCAAGATCGCTTCCGATTTGCTTGGCAACTCCGTCCAGCAGTGGGCCACGATGATCGCGACAATGCTTTTCGCGATGGGGTTGGGCGCAGAGGTTCAAAAGCATACCCCAACCAGCCGATTGACGGACCGGTTGATCAGCACGCAGGTGTTGCTGGCGGTGTTGGGCGGGTTTGGGCCGTTGATCATGATTCACGGGTTCGCGCTGTTGCCGCAGATCTACATCATTATTCAATACGGCCTGGCGTTCGCGGTGGGGATTCTCATCGGCTACGAGATCCCGCTGGTCATGCGGATCAATGAAGAGACTGAGCCGGAGATGCGCTTCAACCTCGCGCAGGTTCTGAAAATGGACTACGTCGGTGCGCTGGCCGGGGCGCTGCTTTGGACCTTTCTGCTGATTCGTTATTTGAGCATCGACCGGATTAGCTTCATCGTTGGGCTGGCCACGATGGCCTCAGCGCTCCTCTGCTATTTCCTATATCGGAAACGCCTGTCGAGCCCCCGTGCGCGGGCCGTGGAAATCGCCGCGGGGACCGCGCTGGTGCTGCTCGGCCTTATCATCGGCAGAGATCTCACGCTGAAGGCGGAGCAGTTTCTCTATCGCGATCCGATCGTTGCCTCGCTAACGACGCCATTTCAGCACATCATCCTGACGGAGAACCGCAGGGGGAACCTCCGCTGTTATATCAATGGGCACCTCCAATTCAGCGAGGCCGATGAGCACATTTACCATGAAAACCTCGTTCACCCCGCGATGCACCTGGCGACGCGGAGGGAAAAGGTGCTCATCCTCGGCGGCGGTGATGGACTGGCGCTACGCGAAGTTTTGAAATACCCAGACGTCCGCGCTGTTACGCTCGTCGATCTGGACCCGATGATGACGGAGCTCGCCTCGTCCGATCCAAATCTCATCCGGCTGAATGGCGGCAGCATGAGCGATCCCCGCGTGATTCGACGGGCGGCGGCGGGAGTCAGCCCTGGCGAGCGCTACAAACAAACACAGGCGAGCCAGTATGAAAATTTCACCCCCGCCCGGCACGGGACCGCGACCCTCCACGTCGTCAACTTGGACGCCGCG
>DASVRZ010000137.1:0-20749 GCA_036388355.1 Chthoniobacterales bacterium
CTGCGCACCAGCAAACGCGAAAACTTCTCCTCCCTCTATCAGGAAAAACTAATCGGCCTCCAGAGCCTCTACGCCGCCGCTCCTGAGCGCGGACCCAAGACCGCCGCGGAAGATCAGATGGTCGGCATGTACTCCCATGCCACCTTCAACCTGAATCCCCGCCCGAGCTCCATCGATACGCCGCTCCATTCCTTCATCCCGGCGAAGCACGTGGACCACATGCATCCAAACGCCGCGATCTCCATCGCTGCCTCGAAGAATGCCATCGCCCTCACCAAGACGATCTACGGCGATGAAGTCGCTCACACTCCCTGGTTGCGCCCCGGTTTCGAACTGGGCCTCGCGATGCAGGAAATCTGCCGCACTCAGCCCAAAGCCCGCGGCATCATCATGGGTCAGCACGGCATCATTAACTGGGCCGACGACGACAAGAGCTGCTACGAACTAACACTGACGCTCATTGAAAAAGCCGCCACTTACATTGAGGCGGAGTATCAGAAAAAAGGCGGCGACGCCAAAGCCTTCGGCGGAGCTAAATACCAAACTCTCGCAGAAGACGCACGCCGCTCCACGCTGGCCGCTATTCTCCCGTGGCTGCGCGGTCAGGTTTCGCAAAAAGCACGCTTCGTCGGCACCATTCAGGACGACGAGAAAATTCTGCGCTTCGTCAATAGCGCCGACGCCCCACGTCTCGCAGAACTCGGCACTAGCTGCCCCGACCATTTCCTGCGGACGAAAATCAAGCCTCTCTACGTCGATTGGAATCCACAGAACGAAGACCTCGCCGCTCTCAAGGCGAAACTCTCCGCCGGCCTTGTCAAATATCGCGAAGACTACGCCGCCTACTATCAATCCTGCAAACGGGCCAACTCGCCCGCCATGCGCGATCCCAACCCGACCGTCATTCTGATTCCCGGCCTTGGCATGATCGCCTGGGGCAAGGACAAATCGGAGAGCCGCGTCACCGCCGAGTTCTACAATTGTGCCGTGGAAGTCATGCGTGGAGCTGAAGCGATCGACGAATACATCGCGCTCCCGCAGCAGGAAGCCTTCGACATCGAATACTGGTTGCTCGAAGAAGCGAAGCTCCAGCGCATGCCCGCCGAGAAGGAACTCGCCCGGCAGATTCATATCGTCATCGGTGCCGGCAGCGGCATCGGCAAGGAAACCGCGCATCGCCTCGTTAAAGAAGGCGCGCATATCGTCTGCGTCGATATGAACTTGGACAACGCCAACGCCACGGCGAAAGAGATCACTAATAAATACGGGATCGGCATCGGCGTCGGCGGCAGCGGCATTTCCAATTGTGGACCTGCCATCGGCCTCGCCGCTAACATCACCGACCGCGCCAGCATTCGCGCCATGTTAGATCAAGTCGCGCTCGCTTACGGCGGATTCGACGCTATCGAAGTCACTGCAGGCGTCTTCTGGCCGAGCGACACCACCGGACACATCCCGGACGACAAATGGGCCTTTGTCTTCAATGTCAACGTCACCGGCAGCTACCTCGTTGGCGATGAAGCTTACAAGACCTGGAAAGAGCAAGGTCTCAAGGGCGCCCTCGTCCTTACGACCAGCGCAAACGCCGCCGTTGCCAAAAAAGGCAGCGTCGCCTACGACACCAGCAAAGCCGCCGCGAACCATCTCGTGCGTGAACTCGCCATCGAACTAGCGCCGCTCGTCCGCGTCAACGGAGTCGCCCCTGCGACTGTGGTGCAAGGTTCCGCCATGTTCCCTCGCGACCGAGTCATCGGCTCGCTCGCGAAATACGACATTCCCTTCACGGAAGACGAAGCCACAGACTCGCTCGTGACCAAACTCGCGCAATTCTACGCCGACCGCACGCTCACCAAAGCGCCGATCACCCCAGCGGACCAGGCAGAAGCCTACTTCCTCTTGGTCACCAACCGCCTCAGCAAAACCACCGGCCAGATCATCACGGTGGACGGCGGCCTGCACGAAGCCTTCCTGCGGTAAACGACTGCTAAAGCAGCGGATCTTCTCCGGAAGCGGCTGCTTTTGAAACATCACGGAAACCACCACCGGGGGTGCGCTGCGATTCAAGCAGTGCACCCCTTTTTCTTGTGACTGCAGGCGTCCGCTCAGAAGCGGCATTGTAATGTCGCTGCCGAAGCCTTGTCAGTAGGGCTTTGCAACGTGTTTACCAGCCTCGCTCTCGATGACCACAAACTTCCGGTTGTCACCTTTCAAGGCGAAGGTGGTGTCGAAGACGAGGGTTTGGTCGCAGCGAAAACTCACTTCTCCGGGAGAAAGCGCATCCACTCCTTCTGCCAGCAGCTCGGAGTTGCGAGCATGTCGCGGAGCATTCTCTGCAGGCGTATCGGAGATGGGTTCTTCGTGCCACTCGTAGGCGGCGAACTCAGTGTCATTGACCAGGATCGTTCTTATCATAAAATCGAAATTGGGGTTCTCTTTAGATATGATCGCAACTGCCCAACTCCTTGAGCTTTCCATTTGTGAGCGCGCGATAGATCGGCGCAACCATGCCGAATTGGGCTAAGCGACACATGACCAGCCCTCCTTGGGGGGTGAGTTGAGAGACCCCGCGGTTCCGGGGACCTTATTTCTCCACGACCTGCTCGACGGTGCGGCGGGCGTTTTGGACGAAAGGGTTGTTGTCGCCGTAGCGGGCCCATGGGCCGGGAGGGACATCGCGGAATTCTACAAATTTCCAATCGCAGGTGTCGGAGCTTTTCATGCCCAGGAAATCGCGAACGGCAGGCGAGACGTCCAGACCGGCTCCGCCGTTCAAGTTCGGCATGGGCCTCTCATTTCCAAAAACGTATTGCCAGTGGTCGGTGCGGAAGGGGCCGCAATCTTCCCATTGCGCAAAGGCAACGCGGTTGCCGTAACGGATGGCGAGCCAGCGGCCTTTGCAGACGGAGCGACCGGGTGCCTGGTAGGCGCGGCGGAACCACGGGATCACGAACTTCGCTTCCGGCTTATGCGCGCTGGAGCTGATGACGTCGTTGTAAGGCAGAGCGACGTAGAAGGGGTTTTGCCGGGGGATGAAACCGACCGGGATGAAGTCGCGTCGGCCAGCTGGATCCGGGGTGTCGGTGCCGCCGTAATTGGCTTTCCAGTTGGTGTCCCAAGAGCTCTTGATGTTGTCGACCGGGTTATTCTGGCCTGCGTCTTCGCCGATCCAGAAAGTGGTGGTCTTGATGGCGCGTTTCCAAGGATAGCCGCCGTTGCCGTAGAGGCTGCCGTAGGTGGAGGTGGAGGGGAGAACGACCTGAGGCTGGATCTTCGAAAGCGCGTCCTGCCGGAGCTTCATCGCGTATTTCTCGAAGTCGGAACTGCTCTGATACGGATCAGCAACCGCGGGAAGCATCAGCCCGAGCAAAATGGAAAAAACTAGACGGTAGGGTCTCATGGCCGGGTGAAGGGTTCGTTTTTATAAAGTGGAACCGCCCGTCTGGCAACTGTAAAACACCCGGGGGCTACGGAGCGTGGAACGGGGAGTGAAAAGCCTCATGCGGCCTCTAAAAGCAAATCGCAGACCAGCCCTTTCACTCCCACGTCTTGTGGAGAAACGGCAGCTCTCCCCGAAGCGATGCTCAGTTTTACCCTTCTTCCTGCGCCACCCAATCGATGGCAAACCGCACCATCTCGCTGGCATCTTTGAAGTCGAGCTTGTCTTTGATGTGCATACGATGCGTCTCGATTGTCTTGATGCTGAGGTGCAATTCGGCCGCAATCTCGCGGGTTCCCAAGCCTCGTCCGAGCAGACGCAGAACTTCGAGTTCGCGATCGGAAAGCTTGTCCACGGGAGAGCCCATGCCGTTCTCAACCGCCTGGACGGCTCGGAAAACGAGCCGTTCCGCAAAGCGCGGGCTGACGTAAGTGCCGCCAGCGATGATTTTCTGCATCGCTTCATTCACGTAATCCAGCGCCTCAGCCTTCATCACGTAGCCTTTGGCGCCCGCGCGCAAAGCTCGCAGGGCGTAGAGCGATTCGTCGTGCATCGAGAGGACGAGGATTTTCAAATCGGGGCGTTCGCAGAGCATGGATTTCGTGAGCTCGATGCCGTTCGTGCCGGGCATGGAGATATCCACTACAGCGATGTCGGGCTCCAGGGTGCGCATGGCTCCCAAAGCTTTCATGGCGTCGTCGGCTTCTCCGCAGACGATCACATTTTCCTGCTCCTGCAGCAAAGCCACGATCCCACGCCGGAACACTGGATGGTCATCAATGACTAGGGCCCTGAAAGTTTTTACAGAGGCCGCTTCAGTTTCTTTCGGTTCCATCACGCTTTTCATATTTTATTTTTTATTGAATATGCAAGTGACTTTAACGCCGCTTGTGTTCTTTGAATCGATTGTCAGTGTCCCGCTGATTGCCTCTGTTCGAAGATTCATGCTTCTGAATCCCATGCCGGGTCTAATGTCCTGCTCAGAAAACCCCACGCCGTCGTCTAACACCTCAAGAGTGAGCAGGTCGTCAGCCTCTGTCAGAGAAATAGTCAGCCGCGTCGCGTGGGAATGTTTCATCGCATTCGACACCGCTTCCAGGGCGATGCGATAGGCGTTGCGCGCGATCTCCGGAGAGGAAATTGCCACGTCGCCGGACGTGATCACCTCGCAGGGAATGATGAGGCTGACTTTCGCCGCGAGACTCCGGATCGAGGCGAGCAAATCGTTAGCATGGGAAAAATTCAGCCCTCTCACTAGCTCGCGGCAGCTGTCCACCGCTGAATTCAGCAGCGCGACCAATTCGTGCACCTTGGCCCCGCGGACGGGATCGTCCTTTTCGAGGTTCCTAGCGAGAACACGCGCTCCAAACGAAATGCCTAGAAGCTGCTGGCAAAGGTTGTCGTGCAGCTCCTGCCCGATGCGTTTCGATTCCTCTTCGCCCGCGGCGAGCAACGCCTTTTCGAGGATGCGCTTTTCTGCTTTTTCCGTTTCCAATTGGAGGCGTAATTCCGCGACCTCCAGCGATTCGGACGATGAGCCGAGTAAGACAGAATCCTTCATTTCGTAAAATGCTGCGTCATTCTGCAACGGGTCGCAGGCATAGCAAGCGGAAGGATGCGCTGAATGTCGCCGCTGTGGCTCCGTCTTCTTCAGGCTCACCCCTGAGAGGCCGCTCAGGAGGGGCATAACACGCATCCGTTGGCCATCCCTTGGGCGAAAGGCTGGAACAATCCATACCTGTCTATGAAATCCATCCTATCCACATCCACCCTCGTTGCCACATTGGTCGCAGGTCTCATCCCGATGACTGCTGTTTGTCAGAGCAGCACGACCGACGCTCCGACCAAAAACAACAAGGAGAAGCAAACTCACGATCACGATCACTCCACGAAGGAGTCTTCGACATCGACGAAAGAAAGCACTTCCACGAGCAGCACGGCTGAAAAGTCCTCCGCTAAAGTGAGCGACAAAGCAGCCGCCACGCAGACCGAGCTTTCCAAGGACGACGCCAAATTCCTCGAGACGGCCGCCGTTAGCGGGCTGTTTGAAGTCGAAGCTGGCAAACTCGCCGTAACCAACGGCAGCACCGCCGAAGTGAAAGACATCGGAAAGATGATGATCGCCGACCACACCAAGGCGAACACCAAATTGATGAGCCTCGCCAAGTCGAAAGGCGTCACGCTTCCGACCGCCATGGACGAGAAATTCCAAGGCAAATACGATAAGCTCGCGAAAGAGACCGGCGCTGATTTCGACAAAGCCTACATCAAGGCCATGGTCGTCGCGCACAAAGCCGACGTCAGCCTTTTTGAAGCCCGGGCGAAAAAAGGTGACGACGCAGACATCACCGAGTTTGCCACCAAGACGCTTCCCAAGCTTCAGGCTCACCTGACTCACGTCCAGGGAGTCAAGGAAGCGAAATAATCCTTCACGTCTCGATTTATGAACCGCATCGAAAAAAGCATCACCGTGGACGCGCCGTTGACGTCCGTGTACGACCAATGGACGCAGTTTGAGGACTTCCCGAAGTTCATGGAAGGCATCGAAAGCGTTCAGCAAATTGACGACACGCATCTGCACTGGAAGGCGCAGATCGCGGGCAAAGAAAAGGAATGGGACGCTGAGATCTACGAGCAAGTTCCCAATGAGCGGATCGCATGGCGAAGCATCTCCGGTGCAGAAAACGCCGGCGCGGTCTTCTTCCAGCCACAAGGAGATAACCAAACCATCATTCGCCTCGTGCTGGAGTTTCAGCCTGAGGAACTGCTGGAAAAAGTAGGCACCGCGCTGGGAATCGTGGAAAGCCGTGTAGAAGGCGATCTGGAACGTTTCCGGACGTTCTTGCAGGAACGCGGTGCTCCGACCGGCGCCTGGCGCGGGACCGTGTAAAATCCGCAATCTAATAGTCTCTTACGACGCCGCTCCTTTCACCGGGAGCGGCGTTTTGGCATCCGGGCCGGACGCTACAGCCGATGGTGGTGCGATGATGAACCCCCTCCCGCTGCGGGTGATGACCTACAATGTGCACGGCTGCGTGGGGATTGATGGGCAGCGTTCCGAACAGCGAATCGCGGAGGTGATTGCGAGTTTTTCCCCGGACATCGTCGGGCTGCAGGAATTGGATTTAGGACGGCGGCGTTCCTCCGGTGCGGACCAGGCGGGGAAGATTGCGGAGGAGCTTGGATTTCACCAGTTGTTCCATCCGGCGATGCGGATGGTGGACGAACAATACGGCGATGCGATTCTCAGCCGATGGCCGATCTCGTCGATCCAGGCGGGCGAACTGCCTTCGAAAAAGGCGTTCCCGTTTCGCGAAAACCGAGCCGCGCTTTGGGTGGAGATTGCGACGCCTTGCGGCCCAGTTCAGGTCATGAATACCCACTTCGGCGTCGGCCGCGGAGAACGCTTCGAGCAAGCCTCCGCTCTGACCGGCTCAGATTGGATTGGCGCTGTGCGCGAACAGGAGCCGCTCATCGTCATGGGCGACTTCAATTCCTTTCCCGGCTCGTCCGCCTACAAGATCCTCACTCGACGCTTGCGCGATGCTGCACGGGAGCATGGCCACCCATCGCGGTCCACATTTCCTACGGTGCTGCCGTGCCTCACACTGGATTATCTTTTCGTCAATGACGCCTGCACTGTGCACGGCGTTTCCCTTTGCGTCGGCCGTGAAGCCCGAGTGGCGTCGGACCATTTCCCGTTGCTCGGGCACATCGAGCCGCACTGCCATACACGCGAAACGGCGGCGGACCCCGTAGGAGCTATGTAGTTCACTTTTTACTTTATGCCGAAATCTACCTCCTGGGTGAAAACCCGCTGGCTCCACATTCCTCTCGGCGTTTGGGCAATTGCGTTCGTGGTTCTTGTCGCTGGAGGAGCGATTCTCAGCTCGTTCGTCGTGAGACGGCAGGTCGCCGAGTATCCGATGGGCCATCGCTTTGCGGTGCGCGATCCGGCGTTTATCAGCTCCGCCCACAGCATGGCGGATCCCCTCCCCTGCGAGGGAAACAAGATCGAGCTGCTCAATAACGGCGACGAAATTTTCCCAGCGATGCTCGCGGCGATTCGCTCGGCGCAGAAGAGCATTAACTTCGAGGCTTTCCTCTACGAATCAGGGACGGTCGGCACTCAGTTTCGCGAAGCGCTGCGTGAACGTGCAAAAGCGGGCGTCAAGGTGCGTGTGCTGCTCGACGGCGTGGGCTCCGGAAGTGCCCTCAAAGGCGAGGATGTGAAAGCTTTCCGCGCCGGCGGCTGCGAATTTCTTTATTATCACCCGACCCGCTCCTGGCGCATCGATCAACTCAACCGCCGGACGCACCGACGCGTGCTGGTGATCGATGGAAGAATCGGATTCACCGGTGGTGTGGGTTTTGCCGATCAATGGCAGGGAAAGGCCGACAGCAAAGACCATTGGCGCGATGTGCATGCGCGGCTGGAGGGGCCGATCGTTACCCGGCTCCAAAGTGCATTTCAAAAGCACTGGATCAAATCCGGCGGAGAAAGTCTCAGCGGGCCCGAGGATTATCCCGTGCTGGAACGTGCGGGCAATCTGAAGGCGCAAATGGTCGCCTCCGAATCGTTCTCCTTTGCGCCGCTGGCGCATGTACTTTCTGTGGCGTTCTCCTCTGCGGAGAAATCCATTTTCATCACCAACGCGTACTGCGCGCCCAGCGACTCCGAGGTGAGGCTCCTTTGCGAAGCGGTGAAACGAGGCGTGAAAGTGCAGCTCTTATTGCCGGGCAAACACAACGATCAACCCCTCACAAAGGCGGCCGGACGCACGGCTTACGGCGAGCTTCTGGAAGGCGGAGTGGAGATTTTCGAATACACGCCCACGATGATTCACTCGAAAACACTGGTGATCGACGGAATCTTTTCCATCTTCGGCACCTCGAACTTCGACGCCCGCTCGTCTCAGATTAACGAGGAGATCGACATCACCGTTTACGATGAAGCCTTCGCGAAAATGATGGAGGCCGCTTTCGTTGCGGACGTCGCGAAGTCCAAGCCTTACCTCCTCGAGGACTTCAAACGCCGCGGCCCATGGGAGCGTTTTTCCGAGTGGCTCATGCTGCCCTTCCACTCGCAGATGTAGCTTAGACGGCGCGGATACAATCGCCACCGCCGTCCCGCGCCACCGCTCCGGCAGCTGGCTAAGCCGCCATCTCGTCGTCTGCCTCGAAGCGTTTCTCCCACAAGGAAGAGACGCGCTCCCAGTCCTCAAACGCCTCATCAGACGTCAGCGGATCGCCGGGATGCACCCACATGTCGGAAGTTCCCCGGCAGTGAGGGGTTGGGCAGTGCAGGGATTCGTGTTCGTCGGTGGTTGAGCTGTCGGGCAGCTCAAAGACCCGGTCGCAGAGGGGACAACGCCTCTTGTCGGCGACGGGGAGGAACACAGAACGTTTGTTTTTTCTGAGGGGGGAACCAGAAGTAGAAACAACCTTCGGTGATTTCATAAGCGTGATGCAGTTTTTCATGGGGGGGAACCCGCCACTATGTGACGGTTGAACCACGGTCGCCCTCTTCGTGCTTCTTGTATATAGGGGGTCACCCTGAGGCACCTTGCATGCACGCGGCTGCGGAGTGACGTGCGTTGTTGAGGAGTATGAGTAACCCAGTTTGGTTTAAGGAAGCGGTCGTTTACGAACTGCACGTAAAAACATTTCAGGACGGCAACGGCGACGGCATTGGAGATTTTCAAGGTTTGCTCACGCGGCTGGACTACCTCCAGGAGCTTGGCATTACGGCCATCTGGATCCTGCCGTTTTATCCGTCCCCGCTGCGCGATGACGGCTACGACATTGCCGATTATTATTCGGTGAATCCCAGCTATGGGACGCTGGCGGACTTCCAGATGTTCCTCCAGGAAGCTCATGCGCGCGGTCTCCGCGTGATCACCGAGCTCGTCCTGAACCACACTTCCGATCAGAATATCTGGTTCCAAAAATCCCGCCGCGCTCCGGCAGGCTCGCCGGAACGGGAGTTCTACGTCTGGAGCGATAATCCCGACAAGTATTCGGAAGCGCGCATCATCTTTAAGGACTTCGAGGCTTCCAACTGGACTTGGGACCCGGTGGCCAAATCGTATTTCTGGCATCGCTTCTATTCGCACCAGCCGGATCTGAATTTCGAGAATCCCGTGGTGCACGACGAGCTCTTCCGAGTGATCGATTTTTGGCTCGAAATGGGCGTAGACGGGTTGCGCCTCGACGCGGTGCCGTATCTCTACGAGCGCGAGGGCACGAACTGCGAGAACCTCCCGGAGACGCATGATTTTCTGAAGAAACTTCGCGCGCACATTGATGCGAAGTTTACCGACAGGATGCTGCTGGCCGAGGCCAATCAATGGCCGGAAGATGCCGCGAAATATTTCGGGCAGGGCGACGAGTGCCAGATGGAATTCCACTTCCCGCTCATGCCTCGCATGTTCATGTCGATTCAGATGGAAGACCGCTTCCCGATCATCGACATCATGGAGCAGACGCCGGAAATTCCCGAGTCCTGCCAATGGGCGATCTTCCTGCGGAATCACGATGAGCTCACGCTCGAGATGGTCACCGACGAAGAGCGCGACTACATGTATCGGGTGTACGCGCTGGATAATCGCGCCCGCATCAACCTTGGGATTCGGCGCCGACTGGCTCCCCTTCTCGGCAATAACCGCCGCAAGATAGAGCTGATCAATTCGTTGCTCCTGTCGCTGCCTGGAACGCCGATCCTCTACTACGGCGACGAGATCGGCATGGGAGATAATTTCTTCCTCGGCGACCGAAACGGCGTGCGCACTCCGATGCAATGGAATCCCGACCGGAACGCGGGCTTCTCCACCTGCAACCCGCAGCAGCTCTATCTGCCTGTCGTCATTGATCCGGGGTATCACTACGAGTCGGTCAACGTCGAGAACCAGCTCACCAACCCGTCTTCGCTTCTGTGGTGGACGCGGCGGTTGCTCCGCGTGCGCCAGCAATCGAGCGCGTTTGCCAGCGGCACGTTGGAGTTTCTCCATCCGGATAACGCGGCTGTGCTCGCCTACGTCCGCCGACTCGGCGACGAACAGATTCTCTGCCTCGCCAACCTTTCTCGCTTCTCTCAAGCCGTCGAGCTGGACCTCTCCGCTTATGCGGGGTTGGTGCCTTACGAAATGTTCGGCCACACCAGCTTCCCGCCGATCAAGGAAGCAGCCACGGTTTACACGCTCGGGCCGCACGGCTTCTACTGGTTCTCGCTGCGGAGCGCTGTTCCGCGTTCGCTCCAGGCACCTGAATGGACGCCGCCAACGCTAGTCGGATTGCCGACCTGGAACAATGTCCTGCAGACCCGTTTGGTGAAACAAATCCTTCCCGCTTGGATGCCGACCTGCCGATGGTTTGGCGGCAAGGGCCGTCAAATCCGCGAGGTGCGGATCATTCACAACATCCTCATGAATGGAGGAACCGATTCGTGCTATCTGCTCGCCCTGGAGGTGACCTATGCCGACGGAAACCCAGACTCCTGGCTGCTGCCGCTGGCAATTGCCCCTGCGGAGGTTGCGGCCCAGACGGAATCCCTGCCGGTCCTCGCGAAATGGGAATCCGGCGCGGTGCTTTGCGACGCACTGTGGCTCTCCAGCTTCCGGGCCGATTTGCTTGCGACGGTTCTTCAAAAAGGCGTCCTTGGTCGGGGCACCGCACAACTGGTGGGAATAGCCGCTTCCGATCATGCCGCGGCTACTGAATTGCCAAGCCGACTGCTCGGCGGGGAGCAATCCAACACGACAATCGTTTACGGCGATCAGTGGTTCTTGAAGTTCCTGCGTCAGTTTGAGACCGGTGCACATCCCGATCTCGACGTGACCCGCTTCCTTTCAGGCGACGCGGGCTTTACCAACTCCGCACCTTTCGCCGGAGCTCTGGAGATTCGCGCGCCACGCGACCAGAATGGCCTCGTCGCACTGCTCGTGGAATACACTCGCAACCAAGGCGACGGCTGGGCCTACGCCTTGGAAGCGGCTGGACGCTTCTTCGAACGGGTGATGGCTTCCGCCGGGCAAACGCCTGATCCGAAGGAGTTGGTGGGCGGGATGATGCCCGAACGCATGTTCCAACTGGGTCAGCGCACCGCAGAACTCCACGTCGCACTGGCGAGCCGGCCTGAGTTTCCGGAGTTTGCGCCGGAGGATTTCAGCACGCTCTGGCAGCGTTCGCTGTATCAAGCCATGCGCGGTGCCGCTGGCCGGCTCTTGCGCCAGTTCCGCCGCCAAATGTCCGACTTGCCAGAAGCCGTGCGAGTTCGCGCAGACCGGATTTTGCACGATAGCTCGACGATTCTCACTGCCTACGCTCCGCTGCTCGATCACAGGATCAGCGCAGTTAAAACGCGCGTGCATGGGGACTATCACTTGGGCCAGGTGCTGAACACCGGTAAGGATTTCGTGATCATCGACTTCGGCGGCGAACCGCGGAAAACCTTGGGAGAGCGCAGCTTGAAGCGCTCGCCGTTGGTCGATGTCGCCGGGATGTTGCGGTCGTTCGATTATGCCGCCTGCGTTGCGCTCCGCGAACAACATGAGACGGATCAGCCAGTGCTCGCCCCATGGGCGGAAGTGTGGGTGACAACTATTAGCGAAGCGTTCCTCAACGGTTACTTTGCTGTGGCTCGGCCCGCGGGTCTAGTGCCTGCGGATGAAGCGGATACTGCGTTGCTTCTCCGGGTGTTCCTGCTCGACAAGGCGATTTACGAAGTAGGGTATGAACTTAGCTATCGTCCGCACTTTGTGGAGATCCCGCTCCGAGCGGTGGAGACATTACTAGCGGATGCCGCTGCTACTGCGGCGCGAGCTTAGAAATCCCGGTTACAGGATGGAAGCGTCGGAAGGGCTCATGCCTTTCCGACGCTCTCTCTTTTTGAGGCGTGGTCAAGCCGTCACCCGCCCACTACGCGGCGTTCTTACCTGCTGATCGGCGGGGTCCAATAGAGGAACCTTGGAGCACGGCATTTGGGCGCAGCTCACCTCAAATAGTTGGTGGACCCGCAGCATTCCTAGCTGCGATGGCGCTCGACGAGCGCCAATCTACCCTTCGACGTCTTCGCGCGTGAGGATTCCCACGATGCGCATCTCACTATCCACGACAGGCAGGTGACGGAGGTTTTTCTCACGCATGATGCGATCTGCCTCGGTCCGATCCTGATCTTCCCGGCAGTAGATAATGTCGCGGCTCATCTGCTCTCCGACCTTGATCAATTTTGGATCATGCCCGTGCCGGGCCACTTCGCGATCTGCGTATTGGCCGGTCATCATCCCCACGAGCTTCCGATCTTCTGAAACAGGAAGGATGTCGGTATTGAGCTCGCGCATTTTGTCGGCGGCTTCTTCCGTGGTGTGATCGGGTGTTAAGGCACCCGCCTTCTCAATCACAACGTCTCCGAGCTTTTTCTCAGGCGGAGTGATTTCTTCGTTTGGGATTTCCATGATCGTAAGCGTAACCGATGAAATAACGGGACTCAGAGAATGCCCGGATGTAACTCATGCCGACCGCGGTCACATCGTTACACGCCCGTTTCATTCACCACCAAAAGGCCTGCTGGCGACGTTTCTCTAGTATGCCCTCGAAAAACCAAGACATGGATATTCCCGCTCCCCTCTTCACGCGGGAGCTCGACAAAAAACCGTCAATTGAAACGCTCGAAATGCAGGAGGATCCGGTTCCGCCGACTCTCCCAGGCCAAGCCCCTAACCCCGACCCAGACCCGTTTTCGAGCGGAGTCGTTCCGCCTGCTCCGGAAGGACGTGAGGCTACGGAATCCTACAAAGAAAAAGACGTGCACTAACGGTTCCGTTCCGGGTAGGGTGCGGCCATGAGCTCTCCCGCTGGTCCCCTGAGTGTTTTCATCGTCGAGAACCACCCCGACACGGCGAAATACCTGAAGGCCTATCTGGTGCAACTCGGACACAACGTCCAGTTGGCCGTGGATATGGAGTCGGCGCTCAAGGAACTCGCCGCGACGAAAGCGGATTTCCTTCTCAGCGACATCGGCCTGCCTGATGGAGATGGCTGGACTTTAATGGAGCGGCTTCCAGAAGAGAGCCGCCCCCTTTTCGCAGTGGCGATGAGCGGTTTTGGAATGAATGCCGACCGCACCAAAAGCCTAAGGGTCGGTTTCCGCAATCATCTCCTCAAGCCGTTCATGCCTGAGGATCTCGATGATCTTCTGCAGCAGGCGGCCCGGGAGAAGGAGATGCGCCAGTCGCCCAGCGAATCTCCAGCTCCAGCCACCGCTTAAAGCGTCGCTAGAAGCTCATTGAAGAGCGGGCTCGGGCGCAGGGCCGTAGTCGCCTTGGCATCATCTGGCTGATAGTAGCCGCCGATGTCCACTGGTTTGCCTTGAACCGCCAGCAGCTCGCCAACGATCTGGTTTTCTGCTGCCGTGAGCTTCTCCGCCAGCGGCGTAAAGAGGGCCTTGAGTTCGGCGTCACGATCCTGACCGGCCAAGGCTTGGGCCCAGTAGAGCCCGAGGTAGAAATGGCTACCGCGGTTGTCGATGCCGCCGACTTTGCGGGAAGGCGATTTGTCGTTTTCCAGAAACAATCCGGTCGCTGCATCGAGCGTATCGGCGAGCACCTTGGCCTTGGGATTTTTGAAGACTTCGCTGAGGTGTTCCAGAGAAACGGCCAGCGCGAGAAACTCGCCGAGCGAATCCCAGCGGAGATAGTTTTCCTCCACAAATTGCTGCACGTGTTTCGGAGCGGAACCGCCCGCGCCCGTTTCGAACAATCCGCCGCCGCGCATGAGCGGCACGATGGAGAGCATCTTCGCGCTAGTGCCCAATTCGAGGATCGGGAATAAGTCGGTGAGATAGTCGCGAAGGACGTTGCCCGTGACGGAGATCGTGTCTTCGCCCGCGATGATCCGCTCCAGCGTAAACTGCGTCGCCGCGGCTGGCGCGAGGATGCGAATGTCGAGACCTGTGGTGTCGTGATCGCCCAGATACTGGTTCACCTTGGCGATGATCTGCGAATCGTGCGCGCGGTTCTCGTCGAGCCAAAAAACGGTTGGCGTGCCAGTCGCGCGGGCGCGGTTTACGGCCAGCTTCACCCAGTCTTGAATGGACGCGTCCTTCGATTGGCAAGCGCGCCAGATGTCGCCCTCCTCCACCGCGTGTTCGAAGAGCACGGTGCCGCTCGCATCGCTCACGCGAACCGTGCCGCTGCCGGGAATCTCGAAGGTTTTGTTGTGCGAGCCATACTCCTCCGCGGCCTGCGCCATGAGACCGACGTTCGGCACTGTGCCCATGGTCTTCGGATCAAACGCGCCGTGCTTTTTGCAGAAATCAATCGTCGCCTGGTAAACGCCCGCGTAGCTGCTGTCGGGAATGACGGCGAGCGTGTCTTGCGCTTTGCCAGCGGCGTTCCACATCTTGCCGGAGGTGCGAATCATCGCGGGCATGGAGGCATCGACGATCACATCGCTCGGAACGTGCAGGTTGGTGATGCCCTTGTCGGAGTTCACCATTGCGAGCGCCGGACCGTTGGCGTATGCGGCTTCAATGTCCGCTTCGATCTCTGCCTTTTGCTCCACAGGTAGTTGCTGGATCTTCGCAACCAGATCGCCGAATCCATTTCGAAAATCCACCTTCAGTTCGCTGAGCAGCGCCTGATGTTTCGCGATGAGGTCTTTGAAAAACACTTCCACCACGTGACCGAAAATAATCGGGTCGGACACCTTCATCATCGTCGCCTTAAGATGCACCGAGAACAGCACCCCGGCTTCTTTGGCTTGGGCAATTTGCTGTTCCAAAAACGTCACGAGCGCCTTCTTGCGCATCACGGTTGCGTCCAGGATTTCGCCTGCCTGCAGCGGCGTTTTTTCCTTGAGGACCTGCACCGAACCATCCGCCGCGATGAATTCGATCTTCACCTGCGTGGGCTCCTGGACGGTCACTGATTTCTCGTTCGAGAAGAAATCATCGCCGCCCATCGTGCCAACGCGCGTCTTCGAATCTGCCGACCACGTGCCCATTGAATGCGGGTTCTTGCGGGCGTATTCCTTCACCGCTTTCGGTGCGCGGCGGTCGGAGTTTCCCTCGCGCAAAACTGGGTTCACCGCGCTGCCTTTGATCTTGTCGTAGCGAGCCCGTGCGTCTTTCTCCGCATCGGTTTTCGGATCAGCGGGATAGTCAGGCAGCGCATAGCCTTTCGCCTGTAGCTCGGAGATCGCTTCCTTCAATTGCGGCACGGATGCGCTGATGTTCGGCAGCTTGATTATGTTCGCCTCTGGTTGAAGCGTGAGGGCTCCGAGTTCCGCCAAAGCGTCGCTGGTTTTCTGCGCATCGGAAAGTTGATCCGAGAAGGCAGAGATGATGCGGCCAGCCAGCGAGATGTCGCGGGTTTCCACGGCGATCCCGGCGTGTTTGGTGAACGCCTGAACGATGGGCAAAAGGGAATAAGTGGCGAGCGCTGGGGCTTCGTCCGTCTTGGTATAAATGATAGTGGGAAGCTGGGACATGGTAGGCAAAGACTACATCACAGAGTCTCCGGAAGGTCTATCGAAAGTCTCCGGGCGACGGGGAATAGCTTCTGGAATTGACACGTTGAAAGCGATGCTTGCACAACCCAAGCCGCGGCCTCAATCTGGGGGACATCTTTCTGGATGGCTCTTCACGTTCCACACTCGCTGCAAACATCAGGCCCGGTTTCATCAGCCGAAGCGGACAAACCCGCTCGCGAACCGCTCTTTGTCGCGCGGGGCCTGACGAAGGTTTATGCCAGCGGCGATAACGAAGTGCATGCGCTGCGTGGCGTGGATCTCGATCTCTACGCTGGCGAATTGATCGTGCTGCTCGGCGCTTCGGGGTCGGGAAAATCAACGTTGCTGAACATTCTGGGCGGACTCGATGTGCCGTCCGCCGGTACGCTCAGCTACCGCGGCGAGGATCTCACTGATGCTAGCGAGAATGATCTGACGCGGTTTCGGCGCGACGCGGTGGGATTCATCTTCCAGTTTTACAACCTCATCCCGAGCCTGACGGCGAAGGAAAATGTCGCGCTGATTACGGAGATTTCGCGCGACCCGATGGAGCCGATTGACGCACTCGCTCTGGTGGAGTTGGAGGATCGGATGGATCATTTTCCGTCGCAGATGTCCGGTGGCCAACAGCAGCGGGTGGCGATCGCCCGCGCCATTGCGAAACGGCCCGAAGTGTTGCTCTGCGACGAGCCGACAGGCGCGCTGGACGTGACGACTGGCATCACGGTTTTGGAAGCGATCGAGCACGTGAATCAGACGCTCGGAACGTTGACAGTCGTCATCACGCATAACGCGGTCATTGCCGAGATGGCGGACCGCGTGATCCATTTATCCGACGGTCACATTGTGGAAATAACGGAGAACGCTGCACGCCGCGCGGTGCGGACTTTAGCCTGGTAGAATGCTGCGCCCGCTCGACCTCAAACTGCTCCGCGACATGGGGAAGATGAAGGGCCAGATGGTGGCGGTCGCACTCGTGATGGCCTGCGGCTTGGCGATGATGATCATGTCGCGCAGCTTGATTCTTTCGCTGGAATCCACGCGCGACAACTACTACTCGAAGCACCGTTTTGGAGACGTTTTCTGCGATCTGAAACGCGCTCCGAATGCGTTGCGCACGCGGCTCCTGGAGATCTCCGGAGTGGCGGCCGTGGAGACGCGCGTGTCGGGCAACATCAAGCTCGACCTGCCGGGAATGAGCGAACCGGCGAATGGAAACATCCACTCGATTCCGGAGGATCGCGCGCAGCAACTGCATCTTCTTTTTCTCCGGCGCGGACGGCTTCCCGAGATTGGCAGTCCGGGTGAAGTGGTCATCGGCGAAGCCTTTGCCAAGGCGCATGCTTTCGAGCCGGGCGACACGATTTTGGCGACGATCTACGGTGCGCAGCAGACGCTGAAAATTGTCGGCATCGGCCTTTCACCTGAATACGTTTTTGAGGCGCGAGCTGGCGAGACGTTGCCGGACAATCGGCGGTTCGGCGTCTTCTGGATGAACGAACGCGAAGTCGCTTCCGCCTTCCAGCTCGAAGGTGCCTTCAACAGTGTCGTTGTGGACGTAGCTCCGGGCGCACATCCCGCGCCCGTCATGGAGGATCTGAATCGCATCCTCGCGCCCTACGGAGGCCTCATTGCTTATGGCCGAAAAGATCATCCCTCGGCCACTCGATTGGATGATGAACTGCGCATTCTGCGCGGTCTTTCTGTCGCGTTCCCGGCGGTGTTCTTGAGCATCGCGGCATTCATGACGAGCGCTGTGCTCACGCGTTTGATCCGACTGCAACGCGAGCAAATCGCGCAGCTCAAAGCGTTCGGATATTCATCCCGGCAGGTCGGCTGGCACTACGTGAAATTTGCCGTCGTTATTGTCGCGTTTGCGACGTTGTTAGGCGGATGCGCCGGAGGCTGGCTCGGAGGAAATGTGGTGAATGTCTATCAACGTTTCTTCCAGTTTCCGGAACTCAAGTTTCATCTCGATTGGGCGATGTTTGGGGTAGCGTTTGCGGTGAGTGGAGGCGCGGCTTTTCTCGGCGTCATCGGTGCAGTCCGGCAGGCCGTGTCGCTGCCTCCTGCCGAAGCGATGCGCCCAGAGCCGCCTGCTGAATACAAAGTGTCGCTGATGGAACGCGTCGGATTGACGAAGCTCGTGAGCACTTCTTTTCGCATGGCGCTGCGCAATCTGGAACGGCGTCCATGGCAGGCATTTTTCACCGCCTTTGGTTTGGCGTTAGCAACTGGAATCCCGATTGTCCCAGGGAGCATGCGCGATGGCATCGGTTACATACTATCCTTCCAATGGGATCTGGTGCAACGCAGCGACGTGACCCTTAGTCTACTCGAGCCCGGCTCCGCCAGCGCTTTGAACGACATGCGCAGCCTACCTGGCGTGATGGCCGCAGAGCCCTTCCGCAGCGTTCCGGCGCGCTTGCGCTTTGGGCATCGTTCGAGGCGGTTGGCGGTCACCGGGATACCGCGCGAAAACCTGCTCAGCCGTTTGCTTAACGAGAAGGAAGAGCCGGTGGAGCTGCCGCCGGAAGGTCTCATCGTTTCAGCTAAACTCGCCGAAATCCTTGGCGCTAAACCGGGAGATCGCATCACACTCGAAATCCAGGAAGGCCGCCGCCCGACACTCGAAGCGACCATTCAAGGAACCATCACCGATTTCGCGGGCATCGCCGCTTACATGGAGATCGGGGCGTTGCACCGGTTGATGCGGGAAGGCGGCACGATCAGCGGCGCGCATCTTTCCGTGGATCAAGCACGGTGGCCGGAGTTTCTGGAAAAGGTGCGGGAAGCTCCACGCATCGCCGGACTCGGCATCAAGGAAGCGGTCCGCGGCAGTTTCCGCAAGAGCACTGGAGAAATGATCGGCATGATCACGACGATCTATTTCTCGTTCGCCGTGATCGTGTCGTTTGGCGTCGTCTATAACAGCGCGCGCATCGCCCTTTCCGAACGAAGCCGCGACCTCGCCACTCTGCGCGTGATCGGCTTTACACATCGCGAAGTGGCCACCGTGATGATTGGAGAGCTGGCGATACTCACGATTATTGCCATTCCGTTCGGACTGCTCATCGGCACCCAACTCGCCAGTGGCATCATCGAAACCGCAAGCACGGAGTCGGTCCGTCTGCCGCTGGTTCTTACTGCCCGCACCTACGCCACGGCCGTCCTCGTGGTTCTGCTCTCTTCCGGCCTGTCGTTTTGGCTGGTCGCCCGGCGGATTCACCAGCTCGATCTTTTGGGCGTGTTGAAAGCCCGCGAATAATTTATGAAACCCACCACTTCGTTGCCCGCCAGCCGTTCTTCCGCGCGAAAACCAAATCGCCAGCCTTGGAAACGGTTCGCTCCTTACATTATCGGAGCCGCGCTCTTGCTCCTGCTCATTTCCGCTCTGCGCACCAAACCCATTGAAGTCGAGACCGCCACCGCCACCACCGCTCCGCTCACCGTGAGCGTGTTGGAGGAAGGCAAGACGCGCATTCGCCACCGCTACGTCATTTCTCCGCCCGTCGCCGGATATCTCCAACGTGTCACCCTGCGAGCAGGCGACAAAATCGAAGCAGGTAAGACGGTGCTCGCCACAATCAGCGCGGAGCCTTCGAGTTTTCTGAACCCGCGTGCCCGTGCGGAATCCGAGGCGCGGCTGAAGGCAGCTCATGCCGGAAAGATGCAGCGCCAGGCGCAAATTGATCGCGCTCGTGATGCCCTCGATCTCGCCAGCAAGGAACTCGTCCGTGCCCGCGAACTCAAGAAATCAGGAGCGATTGCCGGTCGCGATTGGGATGCGGCTCAAAACCAGGCGCGCATGCTGGAGCGCGAGTTGCGCACGGCGGAGTTCGCGCTGCAGGTGGCGGAGTTTGAAAGAGCCCAGGCCGAGGCCGCCTTGCTTCAAGCCGAGACTCCGGCGGGCGAAACCTCGCAGCCGTTGCCGATCATTGCGCCGGTGAGCGGCTTCGTGCTCAACGTCCATGAGGAAAACGCCCGCATCGTCGCTGCTGGAACGCCCATCATGGAAGTTGGCGATCCTGCCGATCTCGAAGCCGAAGTCGAGCTGCTCTCAAGCGATGCCGTCGGCGTGCAGCCCGGAGCAGAAGTCAGCATCGAGCAATGGGGCGGCAGCCAGCCGTTGCGCGGAAAAGTCACGCTCGTCGAACCCGGCGGTTTCACGAAAATCAGCGCGTTGGGTGTGGAAGAACAGCGCGTCAAAGTGCGTGTCGAGTTTGTCGATCCGCTTCCAGCAGGCATTAGCTTTGGAGATCGGTATCGCGTAGAGGCGCGGATCGTCACCTGGCACAGCGACTCCGTTCTGCAGATTCCCACGGGCGCTCTGTTCCGGCACGGTGGAGATTGGGTCACCTTCGTGCTGGATGGAAAAAACGCGCGGCAGACCAAGGTTGAGATCGGCCACAACAACGGCATCGCCGCGGAAGTTCTCGGCGGTCTGAAAGCCAACCAGCGCGTCATCCTCCACCCGCCCGACAGCGTCGCTGACGGCGCGGTGGTGGGAGAGAAGTGAATCGAAGCGTTCCCCCAAGCGACCGAAAGCTGCGCCCTTTGGCTCTCAACTTCAGCCTGCTCTTCTGGTTGCAGGCTGCGTTGAGTTTTGAATATGTTGTATCTCCACATCGCCGCCACCTGACGTTCGGCAATCTCCTCCCACAAGATTCTCCATGTCCACCTTTCATCATTCCCGCGAAATACCATCCAGTCCTGAGGCCGTGTTCGATGCGTTTAAAAATCCAGAGCGCCTCTCCCGGTGGTGGGGACCGGACGGTTTCTCCAGCTCGTTTTATACATTCGAGT
>DASVRZ010000138.1:0-7954 GCA_036388355.1 Chthoniobacterales bacterium
CCGACGTGATGGTGAATGTGGTTCACGCTTCGGATTCTCTTGAGAACGCCGCCATCGAACTGAAGCGGTTCTTTGCCGAAGGCGAGCTTTTCTAAGCCGCGGGACCTGGCTGCCGCAGAGTTTTGCTGAATCCCTATGAAACGTCTTTCTCCTCGGTGCCTCGGTAGTCTTCTCGCCCTGCTCGTGGGAGCTGCTCCGGTTGGAGCGACCTCGATCACTGGAGGAGGCAAAACGGTGGACACTGATCCTCAATCCAACGTGTCGCCGATCCCGGAGGAGACGCCAGAAACTACCCCTGAACGGCCTCGGGCCACTCCTTCTGCTCCGAAACCGAAAGATCCTCCTGCAGAGACAACCAAGATTGCGCCTCCTCGGGATGAAGCCCGGATCTTCTATGGAGAAGCGGCCAAGGCGTATCGAAGTAAGGATTATGCATCGGCGTTGGAGTTTGTTTCCAAAGCCGAAGCTCTCAAACCGGAGAACAAAGAGCTGCTCATCCTTCGCGGAGCGATCTACGCCGAGTCCGGAAAGCACGCCGAGGCCATTGAGGTTTACCAGAAAGTACTCGCTGAGGACCCGAAGAGTTTTCCGGCGGCGTTCAATCTCGCCGAGGTTTTCTTCATGCAGAAGAACTTCGCGGAGGCACGGTCCAGATTCGAGAAGCTGCGGGAGGCAGCGCCCAACCACGAGATGCTGCGGTTGAAGATCATGCTCACCCACCTTTTGGAAGGAAACGATACGGCGGCGAAAGCTGAGCTGGATCAATTCAAGTTCCCATCGGATACGGCTGCCCGCGAATTCGCCATGGCCGCTTGGGATTTTGCGCACGGAAATGTAGAGGCTGGCAAGGATTGGGTCGCCTCAGGAGAGCGGATTTTCGGTCGGCAAAAAACGGAATTTCTCTACCAGATTCTCGCCGACTTAAACTGGGTGCCATCCCCTCGCCCGGAGAAAAAGCGCTAACTCACGCAGCATTTAGATCCCCTCGCAGGACGCAAAAAACCGGTTTCGCAATCGCTGCGAAACCGGTTTTTTCGTTGGTTAGAGTTGCCTAGGCGCGTTTGTCAGGGAGGCTGGCGCCATCCACCCAAGTGCTGCCGATCATCATTGACCGAGGGAACGGAGGCAGCCCGGATTCATTGCGGTGAATCTGGCCGATAAGGATATCGATCGCTGCGGCTCCGACCTTGTCGTTGTTCTGGTTGGTGCCTGCCCAATCGCTGAGCTTTGGCTCCCAGTCGAGATGGACAAAGCCAACTTTGTCGCCGCCGGGCAGATTCTTCACCCACTCGCGGAGGATGACTTGATCGGTGAGGATGGAGTCGGGTTTGTTCTTGCGGAACCACTCACCAAAGGCGGCTTCGGTGGTGAAATACAACACCGGCAACACGTCCTTGGCGCCCGGAGTTTTCTGCGCCGAGTTGTAGCCGGCGGAGAAACGATATTCACACGCACGATCGACCTGCTCGGAGAGCACCAATCCTGGGCGGGAATAACCTTTCCGGTAGACATGCGAAACGGCGTTAATCGCGGTGTCGTATTGATCGTTGCACGCGTAGTGAGGGGATGGCTCGAGCAGTTTCCGTCCTACGGCGACGCTGGCGAACCCTGGGAAGAGGATGTTGTCTTCAGGATTCAGGGCGGAGTCGTCATAAACCGCGGCCAAAATCATCCCGCGAATATTTCGCGACTGGAGGATTTTTAGGCGACGAACGGGAGTAATCTCAGGGTCGTGGAGCCAGAAGTAATCGATCTCATACCCGAGGGCATGAGCCCGTTCTTTAGCGCCGCGCAGCCAGCTTTGAAATGTGGTTTGATTCTTGAGCTCGCCGTCTTGGGGAGAGGCGTTCAGGAATGCCAGCGTTGCCTGAAACTTCGGCTCGCGGCTGGCGCGTAGCTGGGCCATGAGGTTGGCGACTGTCGGATTACTCCGATAGCCGAGGCGGTCAGCGACCTCCTTGATTTTACGCCGCGTTTCCGGGCGGATTCTCGGATCGTCACGCAGAGCGAGCGATACCGTTGCCTTACCCACCCCTGCTTGGGTGGCGATGTCTTGCATTCTGGGTCTTTGCACGTTTGAACTGTATAGGTTAAATCAATTTTGGGAAGCAAATTTGTGAGTTTTTTTACAAAAATGTCACTTTGAAGCGAGTTATTTGTATGTCACTCCTCAATTTGGACTGTCTTATCATAGTAGGCGCGTAACAAAGAAGTCGCGTGAGGATAATCACGAGACCTTCGGCTCCTCTCCTTCTGCCATAAGGATGGGCGACGCCGGAAGGCGGTCGAGAACTATTTTTCGATTATCATCGAAATGTCCGAAACTTAGAACGCCCGTCGGGCAGCTATGGACACATGCCGAACAGCGCACGCATTGAGGGTCTTCCATAGGCAAACCCTTGTTGGCGAAGTTCATCACATCGATGCCCTGATGACACATCGAGGTGCAGACATTGCACGAGATACATTTCGATTTATCGGGGAAAATTCGGAACCGCGAGAAGCGTGTGTAGATGTGCATCAGCGCTGCGAGCGGGCACGCGAACCGGCACCAGACCCGGCCGCTGAACCAGAAATAGAGGCCTACACCTAGGATTCCCCCCAGCAGGATATCAACGCTCCAGGCGTAATTAAGAAATGGAATTCCTACAAAAAGGCGCTCGTACCAATGCGCCGCCCATCCAATTCCAGCCCAGCTTGCAATTCGCAGGATGAGAATCAGCATTGCGAAAAGCAGCACGACCTGCCCCAACATGTTCAGGCGATTCCAAAAGGAACCGTGAGGCATTTTCTGCCGGTGCGCATCCCCGAGCGTTTCCGCAAGTGCCCCGCAGGAGCAGATCCAGCCGCAATACGCTCCTTTGCCCCAGCGCCAGATGACTAGCGGGATGATCACGAAGGTCTGAACAAACGAGATCCCCAGCCAGAGCCACATCGGATGCTCGGTGAAGACGTTATAAACGTTCAGCGGGAAGGCCAGAATGAAGCCATAGGCCCGCCAGTAGGCGCGTTCGTGGCCGCGTTCGCCGTCGTAACTTTCAAAAAGCTGATCTGCCAGCCACCGCAGCGGCTGCGCCGGTTCGAACCAGCCATTTCGGCCCATCATCGGCAGGATGATTTCCGGCAGGATGAAGAGCGGAATGCATTGCACCGCGATCAAAGTCCATGTCTGCCAGGTGACATACGGAGTGCGCCGCCGCCGCATTCGCCGAATTCCAAAGACGACCACGCAGGTGCAATAAGCGAGCGTGTAGTAGAATGACGGATTTCCCAACCCGCGCCTGAGCGTGTGAAACAAGTGCCCCTCTGACTTCGACCACGCGGCAATCTGCCCGCCCAGGCCGTCGATGGCGGCACCGACGGTGAAAGGAAATGCCTGCTGCTTCGAGAGCCACTGTTGCACCGGAAATTCCTGCGGATGGTTGCTCTTGAAGTGGTAGAGGAAAACGCAGAAAACCACGAACAGGATCGAGGCCACATAGGTGCGCACCCGCCATTCATTATGGATGGGCACCCCGCTTTTGCGGAAAAAATCCAGCGGCGGCTGACGGCCAATCATCGTGAAAACGAAATCGTTCGGGATCCGCTCCGACTTGTCGTCCGTCACCAAGCTGACATCCTCTTCGCCAATCTCCGCGACTTCACTTCCTAGCTTGAGCCTCAGCGAACCCGGAGCTTCCCCGCCGCGGGTGTGGTGGGAAGCCGCGGAGGTCACACGGTCGCTGCTGGGCCGCTCGACTCCCACTTTCGCCGACGGATCACCAGCCAGTCGTGTGATCTTTTCCAGGTTCTCGGGCTTCGGCCGCGAGAATTCCGCCTTGCGATAGCTCAATGTGGTGTGCGCGCCGCAGGTGGTGAGCGCAATCGCCGTTTCCAACGCAGAATCCCCTCCCCCGACCACCAACACGTTCCTGCCCGCGTAGTCCTTCGGGTCGTGAAGGCGGTTGCTCACTTTCGCTAGATCTTCTCCCGGACACCCCAATTTCCGGAAGCTCCCGCTGCGCCCGATCGCCACGATCACATGGTGCGCCTTGCGCGCTTCTTCGTCGGCAATCGCGATGGAGAGCAACCCATTCTCCCGGTCCACTTTCTCCACGCGCGCGTGCGTCGGCTCAATACCCGCCTCCTTCCGCTGCGCCTCCAGCTCGTCGACTAATCCCTCCTTCAGCGGCGCGGAAATCTGCAAATCGCCCGCCGGAGTGAAGCCCGTCGGATAGGTGTAAATGTGTTTCCCCTTCGGAAAATTAACGATCGTCGAGAAAGGCTCCGCCGCCTCAAACACCTCGAAACTCAGCCCGCGCTTCTTCGCTTCCACCGCCGCCGCAATCCCCGACACGCCACCTCCGATGATCGCCACATCGAGCACGTCCGGCTGATTCGCAGGCGAGATCTTCCCTACCACCCGTGCCCCAGAATCCACGGCAAACTTCAGCAACGGAATCCCCGTCAGATCCCCCACCACGAACAAGCCTGGGATGTTCGTCGAGCCATCTTCCCCTACCTCCGGCAACGGCTCGACCTCACCCGCCGGCCAGCGCGTATGCAGCCAATCCGTATAGCGGCCCAGCCACGTCACAGGAGAAAAGGAGGCGCTCATACGCGATCACCAGGAACCTCGCAGGCTCCTAGATGGTGAGAGGCCTCCGGTTCCTCATGGCTTCTTACTCTGGTAAACCAACGTCACCTGCGCCTGCGGTTGCGCGGAATCTTTCTGCACACTCACCGTCAATTCCTGCCCAAGACTTTCGTGCTTCGCCGTCACGGAACTCATCTCCACCGCCCCGACCTTCGCGTTGGTCTCCTCACATTTGAACCCCGCTTTTTCCAACGCGTCTTTATAGTAACTGCTCACCTTCGCCACCTCGTCCTTCGTCGTCCCCGCCACGGAGCCCGTCTCATCCTCGCCCGATTTCATGTGCAATCCGCCGTCCGACGTAATCGTCCAACCCGGATAAACCGGGATCCACGCGGGCAGCTTCTCGCTGGCAGGCGTCGCGCTCGGCGCCGTCGTCTGCAGCGTCGCCGCCATGTAGCCAACGCTCGGGGCACACGAAGAACCACCGCAACCCGTCACCCGACCCTCCAAATTACACACGAGCGCGCCGAGACAGACCACCCCGGCAAAGTGCCACGGCGATTTTTTGGAACGGGAAAACTCGGGGGGGAGCAAGGGGGTGGACATGGGGCAAGTTAAATCCTTCGCGGGAGAAGGCGACAAGTCTTACCGGAAGCCTGCGCGAAATCTTTTACGAATAAATTGATCATCCAGACGCCCGCCGCGGTCGAACCCCTTTCAACAGCCATGCATCTTCTTACTCGTTCGCTCCTCGTCGCCGCCCTCCTCAGCTTCTCCGGACTCGGCTGCGCCCGGGCCAGCGATTCCCCGGAAAAGGAGGCGCTCAAGAAAAAGCTCACCCCCATGCAGTATCACGTCACCCAGGAAGACGGCACCGAGCCGCCATTCCGCAACGAATACCACGACAACAAAGCCGCGGGCATCTACGTCTCCGTCGTCAGCGGCGAGCCGCTCTTTAGTTCCGCCGACAAATTCGACTCCGGCACCGGCTGGCCCAGCTTCACCAAACCCATCTCGCCTGACGTCTTAAAGAAGAAATCCGACACCTCCGCGGGCATGGTCCGTGACGAGGTCCGCTCCGCCAAAGCCGACACCCACCTCGGCCACGTCTTCGACGACGGCCCCGCTCCCACGGGCCTCCGCTATTGCATCAACTCCGCTGCGCTCCGCTTCATCCCTGCGGACAAACTCGCCGAAGCCGGCTTCCCCGACCTCGCAAAAACCTTCCAGAAAGCCTCCAAATGAAACTCAGATCCCTCCTCCTCGTCCTCGCCCTCAGCCTGGCACCGCAACTTTCCCGCGCCGCCGAGTCGAAGGAAGCCACCTTCGCCGCCGGCTGCTTCTGGTGCCTCGAAGCCATCTTCGAGCGCGTGCCGGGCGTCACCAACGTCGTCTCCGGCTACTCCGGCGGCAAAACCGCCAACCCCAACTACGGAGAAGTCAGCAGCGGCAAAAGCGGCTACGCGGAAGCGATCGAACTCACCTACGACCCCGAAAAAGTCACCTACAGCCAGCTCCTCGAGATCTTCTGGCGCAGCCACGATCCCACCGACGCGCGCGGGGTCGCTCCCGACTTCGGACCGCAATATCGCTCCGCCCTTTTCTACCGCACGCCGGAGGAAAAACGCGCCATCGAGCAACTAAAAGTCACCCTCGAACAGAAGCTCGGCAAACCCGTCGCCACCCAGATCGTTCCCTTCGAGAAATTCTATCCGGCGGAGGATTACCACCAGGATTACGTGAAGAAAAACCCGAAGGACAGCTACGTGCGAAACGTCTCGATTCCACGGGTGATTGAGACCGGCTTCAAGGAATAAAAGCCGCTTGCAAAACAGGGTCGAACCACGCACATTCCGGACACGCAACGGAAGGGTGGCAGAGCTTGGTTGAATGTACTCGACTCGAAATCGAGCATGCTGTTAAAGGCATCGTGGGTTCAAATCCCACCCCTTCCGCCAAATTCTTTAACTTACGTAAACTCAAGAACCTGAGAGAGTTCTGCGTGTTAAGGCAGTTGAGAAGAGACCATTTTAAAGGCCACTGTCCCTAATTATGTGCCTCTGGAAGGGGCGCCTCCCACTAGGCGTTTACAAGGAGGTCACTACTCTGTGACTACCCGTTAAGCCCTGTGAGTAGGATTCGGTAGAGTTTCTGCACAACCGAAAGGACCAGAAACGTGAAGAGTAAATATCGATTATATCAGAGGGCGAATGGAAGTTTTTATTCCGAGGAAAGAGAGACAGGAGTAAGAGAGAGCCTAAAGACAAAGAGTCGGACCGAGGCTGAGAACTTACTTCGAGCGAAGAATGAGGCCTTTGTCCAACCCTCTTTCAACCGGGAAATGGCCAAAGTATATCTCCGGGCCCAGGATCCAGAGTTTTGCAACCGCACGTGGGAAGATGTTGGAAGGGTTATCGACGCTGCCTACGATGGCAGTACAAAAAAGCGATTTTCAAAGTTCATGAAGAGTGAGCCGATGGCAGCCCTCAGCAGAATCAAATTAGTGGACACGACGGCTGACCACTTTTTGGCAGCGCTAATTCACGACCGCGCCGGTGTCTCAACTAATGTGCAGATGCGAATTCTTCACAACCGCGCCCTAGATCTGAGCTGGCTGCTTCACCCGGTCCTCAGTCGCAAGTCATGGCCGAAGCTCCAATATCGGAAGCGGCGGGGAATCACTCCAGAGGAGCATCGACGCATTCTTGCAGTAACTGAAAGACCCGATTTCCGGTTATTCCTTGAGCTTCTGTGGGAGACAGGCGGGAGTCAGACTGATATTGCAACACTCAGTGCACCTGATATTGACTGGGTCTCAAGGCGACTCTTTTATGAACGAGTGAAGCTTGAGCGACGGGGGTTAGGACGTGTTTGCATCGCCATTGGAGAGCAATTGGAGTCGATCCTGCGGCAGTTACCCTCGGCTGGGCCGCTTTTCCCTAAGTTGAGCGAGATGTCAGAGGGAACACGCGCCGCTATCTTCTGGAAACGAAGACGTGCCGCTGGAGTAGAGGATGGTATTGTTCTTCATTGCTATAGATACTCCTGGGCGGAGCGAGCGCAGAAGGCCGGAATGCCAGAACGAGAAGCAATGGCGCATCTCGGCCACGGAAGTAAAGCAATCCATCGGGCCTATGCTCGAGCAGCAGACCGCGTGACTATGCCGCTCGAATGGTATGAGAGCCAAACCGAAAAGAAAGTTATCGCTTTTGAGACCGGAGTGACTCAAGCAGAGCAGGTTGTGGCATAATCATTCGGCAGCATGAGTGCGGCACCTTTCACAGCCCCACTTTCTGGATTTGTGCCCCTGTTAGACAGCTTGTCCTTAGCCAGAAGAAACGGCTTGTTTCACTAAACGAAGCATTCCGCCAGCCCACG
>DASVRZ010000139.1:0-7485 GCA_036388355.1 Chthoniobacterales bacterium
CTTTGCCGTCGAGGACAATGGTCGGACGGAGAGCCGATCCCACCGTCTCGCGTGGCCGATAGATAAGCATCGTCGCGGATCCCGTATGATCTATGGAGCGGATGCGCGCGAGCACTTCAGGGTTTGCTTGTCGTGTTTCGCTCGATGCGCACGCGTTATTATTTAGGTTTTTCGGTGACGAGTCGTAACTCTGTCAAAACCGCCTGTCCGAAACCGAAGAACTCAGCATACTTGCTTGTGCGGCTCTCGATCGACGCAAAGTCTGTGTCCAGCACACGGACGCCGTCGAATGTGAGGAGGTAGAAGCGAACGCGGTCGGCGGCTGGATAGGGCTTCGTGGTCGTGGCTTTCTCCGAGTCTGCCGGTTATACTCCCAAGCGAATGATGCGGGGACGGCCTACTTCCATCCGCAGGGAACGTTCCAGCACGGGGAGGAAGGCGATGGAGTTATCGGTTAGGCTGACTTGCAGGCGGCCGGTCTGGTTTGTTTCGGCGACCAAGTCTTTTTCTGTTAGAAGCTGGCGCAGGTTGGCGGCGCAGTTTTGGGCGGAATCGACGATGTGCACGTTGGGTCCGGCGATGCGCGAGATGGCGGCGCCTAACAAGGGGTAGTGCGTGCAGCCGAGGACTAGAGTGTCGATGTTTTCATCCAGCAAAGGGCGGACGTAGCGTTCGATGGCGGCGGCTGTTAGTGGGTCGTCGAGCCAGCCTTCTTCGATCATGGGGACTAACACCGGGCAGGCGTGACTAACAATGGTGGCGGTGGGCGAGAGCAGGCGGATGGCGTGGTCGTAGGCCCGGCTGAGGATGGTGGCGCGGGTGCCGATGATGCCGATGCGGTCGTTGCGCGTGGCGCGGACGGCGGCTTCGGCTCCGGGTTGGATCATGCCGAGGATGGGGATGCTGTGGGTTTC
Source organism: Chthoniobacterales bacterium (assembly GCA_036388355.1). GTDB lineage: Bacteria > Verrucomicrobiota > Verrucomicrobiia > Chthoniobacterales > DASVRZ01 > DASVRZ01. The sequence goes on from DASVRZ010000139.1 coordinate 915, forward strand.
CCGCAGGGCGCTTACGGCGAGGGCGGAGGCGGTGTTGCAGGCGACGACGATGGCTTTGCAGTTTTGCGCGAGGAGAAACTGGCAGATTTCCTGGCTGTAGCGGGTGACGGTTTCCTGGCTTTTGCCGCCGTAGGGCACGCGGGCGGTGTCGCCGACGTAGAAGATGTGTTCGTTGGGGAGCAATTCCCGCAAGGCGGCGACGACGGTGAGGCCGCCAATGCCGGAATCGAAGACGCCGATAACGGCGGGTGCAGGGGCGGCGGTGTGAGGCATCTAGTTCGCTTCCGGGATGTCGTTGGAGGACTGGACGAGGTTGGCGGGCGGGGGTGGTTTTGGCAATCCCCAGTTGGTGGCGAAGGGGAGCTTTTCCAAGGGCGGGGGAGCGGTCATGTCGGGCACGGCAGCGAGGTAGCGGGAGATGCCGAGGGCGATGGATTCGGCCATGTCCTGCCGGAATTGCGGGTGGGCGATGATGAAGGCGTCCTGGCCGGCGAGATAGCCGCCTTCGATGAGGACGCCGGGCATTTCGATGCCGCGCAGGACGTGGAAACGGGCGCGTCGGATGCCGCGGTCGGGCAGTTGCACGCGTTGCATGAGGGCGCCGTGCACGGCCGTGGCGAGGGCAATGTTTTCTGGATCGCGGTCATTTCCCGGCGCGTGCAGGATGTCGTGGAGGGTGGGTTTGTTATCCGAGGAGGAGACGCCGCGCGGGGTGAGGGCGTAGGTTTCGACGCCGCTGGTGACGGCGCCGGCGTTGAAGTGCAGGCTGACGAAGAGGGCGTTGGCGTTTTTGTTGGCGAGTTGCACGCGGTCTTCGAGGGAAACGTAGGTGTCGTTGGTGCGGGTGAAGGCGACTTTGAGCCCCTGCGCGCGGAGGAGAGGGGCGAGGCGGTTGGCGACGTCGAGGGTGTAGGCTTTTTCGCTGCCGTAGTAGGACCACGTGCCCTGGTCGTTTCCGCCGTGGCCGGGATCGAGAATGACGGTGCGGATGCGGGCGCCGCGGATGTGCGCGGGACGCAGAACGGGATCGAGGACTTTGGCGAGGTCGAGGCGCGAGAGGTAGGTAACGCCGTTGCGGGTGACGACGGGCAGGCTCAGGTAGAAGCGGAGGTTGTTGATGTAGAGCTCCCGCGAGCCGATCTGGGTGGCGAGGACTTTGTTGGGTTTGACGTAGCGGATCGTCGATGGTGTGACGGCGGCGAGGTTGAACTCGTAAAAGGTGCGAATCTCGGAGAACGGCACGTAGTCGCGGTCGTTGATGGTTGTGACGGTCCAAGCCCGGAGCGGTGTGCTCCCAAAGAGGAGGACGCAAGCCACAATCCAGAAAAAGCGGGGCGGGGGGAGGCCTGCAAACACCCGACGAAGGTCCTCGCCCGCGCAGGTTTTGACAAGGAGAAAGGCCTCGCGCTGACCGGGAATAGATTTGCTTTCGCTGTTGTTCCAATGCACGTTGGCCGTCCTTTATATGACGCTCACCGAGAAAATTATCGCGAAAGCGAGTGGTAAATCCTACGTAGAACCCGGCGATAACGTTTGGGTCAAAGTTGATGTCCTGCTGACCCACGACGTTTGTGGACCAGGCACGATCGGGGTTTTCAAACGCGAATTTGGCCAGGCAGCCAAGGTCTGGGACAAGAGCAAGATCGTCATCATTCCCGACCACTACATTTTCACGCAGGACAGTATGTCGAATCGCAACGTGGATATTCTCCGCGATTTCGTGCGCGAACAGGGCATCCCGTATTTCTATGACGTCATTGACGATCCGGACGGTCATTGGAAATTCGACGCCTCGCAGGGTCAGCTCAAGAAACAATACGGCTCGCAGTTTGCTGGAGTCTGCCACACGGCGCTGCCCGCGAAAGGCCACACGCGTCCGGGCGAGATTCTTTTTGGCACCGATTCCCACACCTGCATGGCGGGTGCGTTTGGGGAATTTGCAACCGGCATCGGTAACACCGACGCGGGATTCATTCTTGGAACGGGCAAGTTGCTCGTGAAAGTGCCCGAGACGATGCGCTTCTTTTTGGAGGGGCAATTGTCTCCCGGCGTGATGGCGAAGGACGTCATTTTGCACGTGATCGGCGAGATCGGTTTTGACGGAGCCACCTACCGCGCCATGCAATGGGAAGGCCCAGGCGCCGACGCGATGAACATGGACGACCGTATGACGATCGCGAACATGGCCATCGAAGCGGGCGGCAAGAACGGCATTTTCGCGCCAGACGAAACGACCTTCGCCTACGTGAACGAGCGCACCAAGGCGAACGGCACAAAGGCGGATTACGATCCTGTGTTCCTCGATCGCGACCAGAAGTTCGTCTATGACAAGACGTTCGATCTCTCCAAGCTCGAGCCGACCGTCGCGATGCATCCCGATCCAGGTCAACGCGAACTCGCGAAGAACCTCGGCAAAATTTCTCTCGATCGCGCTTACATCGGTTCATGCACCGGCGGCAAAACCAGCGATTTCCTCGCCTTCGCGCATATCGTCCAAGGCAAGTCGGTGAAGATCGACACGTTCGGCGTGCCTGCGACCCCAGGTGTGGTGCAAGATCTGCAAACCCTCCAATGGAACGGCTCGACCGTCTGGGACATCCTCACGAACGCAGGCGTGCTCATGACCGAAAACGCCTCCTGCGCCGCTTGTTTGGGCGGCCCGGTGGATACCTTCGGCCGCATGAATAAGCCGATGAATTGCATCAGCGCCACGAACCGCAACTTCCCAGGTCGCATGGGCAGCAAGGAGAGCAAGGTTTTCCTCGCCAGCCCTTACACCGTCGCTGCTTCGGCGTTGACCGGCCGGATCACCGATCCTCGCGAATACCTCTCGTAATCATCAGTTGATATGACGACTTCTCGGTTTTCCAAACGTTTGCCGCTCGCGCTTCTCGCGGCCGGCAGTCTTCTCGCCGTCAGTGGATGCGCATGGTTTCAAGATCCTGCCGCGTCGGGCCAGCAGCCCGCCGCGGCCGCGCAAACCACCGGCGCCACCACCAGCCCGGACGGGCAGACTTACCTGGTCGTGAAAGCAGATTTTACCCCGCTCTATCGCACTGGGCCGCAGCAGCCCACCGGCCCGGATCAAAGCCTGCCTAAAGACACTCTGGTGACTCTGCTCAAGCGCGGATTCGGCTTTAGCCGCGTCCAACTCGAGAGCGGACTCAACGGCTACGTCGCCACCGAGGATCTCGGCCCAGCCCCAGCGGAACTCATCAATCCACCGCAGCCCGTCATTGCTGAGACCAGCGTCGGGACTAACATCGAAAACAACAGCGCCATCGTGGAGCGTTATTCCCCTGAGAAAGCGGAACGTTCCGCCGCCACCAGCACCAGCAACGCCGAGGCGCTCCCGGATCTCCCCGAGCCGCGGCTCGAACCCGAGCCCGAGGCCGCCGAGAAACCCGATTTCCGTTACTAACTTTTATGGCTCATAGCATCACCAGCCCCATCTACGTCGTTCAGGATAACATCGACACCGACCAGATCATCCCCGCGCAATACCTCACCCTCGTCCCCACGATCCCTGACGAATACGAGAAGCTCGGCTCCTATGCCTTGATCGGCTTGCCCGATGCGCTTTACCCGGAGCGTTTCGTCCAAGAAGGCGAAACCCAGACGCCATATAAAATCGTCATCGCCGGCAAAAATTTCGGCTGCGGCAGCTCGCGCGAACACGCTCCCATCGCTATGGGCGCGGCAGGCGTCGAAGCAGTGGTCGCAACCTCCTTTGCCCGCATCTTCTTCCGGAACTGCGTCGCGACCGGCGAACTCTATCCCTACGACTGCCCGGATCGTCTCTGCGATCTTCTCAAGACCGGCCAAATCGGCACGCTCAATTTCGACAACGACACCCTCACCGTGGGCGATCTCGTCGTTCAGCTCAAGCCCCTCGGCGAAGTGCGCCCGGTGATCGATGCAGGCGGACTCTTCAACTACGCCCGCGCCAGCGGAATGATCCCTGCCCAAAACGCCTAGCTTCACCCACTGCGATGAACCAAAATCAATCCGAAGCTCTCCTGAGCCTGGCCATTCTGGCTATCTTCACCGATTCCATGCTCTCCCTCAAAGAAGAGGAAGCGCTCTCGACCGCCGTGGAATCCATCGGCTGGCAATCGACCAAGCCACGCGACATTTTTGTCCTCACCACGATGAGCCGTGCACGGGCCGCTTCGCAAAACGACGCTGCCACGCAGACGTTCATTCACGAAAGAGCCGCCGCTTTCACAGACGACGAGAGCCGGAAAACTGCTCTATCGACTTTGCAGGCCGTGCTCGGCTCTGACGGCGTATCGGCAGAAGAATCAAAGTTCCTCGGAACGGTAAAGGCCGCGTTCCAGGCTTGATCTCACATTTCGCGAGATAATTTCATCCGGTGCGTGTTGGGAGACGAACTGTCCTCAACATGAAAAACCTCTCCGAACTCCAAGTCTCCCAGGAAAATCTCAAGACCGCGTCCGACGTCTCGCTGTTCCTGGGTTTCCTCTCCATCATCGCGTCCATCTTCACCTGGTTCACGGCAAAGGGCGAAGACCGCGCCCACGGCGAACGCTTCGGAATCTTTGTTGGGCTTTGGGTTCCCAGCTTCTTCATTCTTTCCAACCGGCTCTCCCGGAAAGCTGAGGAACTGTCTCAAAACAAGTAGGTTAGCCAGCGGGGCTGTTTGCTCCTCAGACGCCAAACTCGTCTGGACAAACCCGACGAGCGCCCGTTAATTCCCCTCTTATGGGACACGATATCAACTTGAGCGGGGGCGACATCACGATGATCAAGTCGATCGGCCTCGCGGGCTCAGCGGTGACCGGCGAGACCCTCGTCGGCCGCTGCTCCGGAATGGGTGAGGCGGAGATTATCGAGTCGCTCAAAGATCTCATCGCGCTCGGTTACGTGGTTGCGGATAACGAGACTTTCCACACCGGCAGCGATATCGCGAAGATCCAGTTTCGCGTGAACACTTCGTATGCGCGTGATCTGAAGGAGTCGCTCGATCCGCAGCCGAAGAAAGTCGAACGCCGCCAGCGCCGGACGTGATCTTCCGCAGACTGGCCGCCCTTCTGGCGAGCCTCTTTTTGGTGGCAAGCGTCTGCCAGGCGCGGGAGCTTTCCGACCAAGCGAGCGCGAGCTTGTGGACGGTCGGTCCGGGGCCGGAGCTTTACGCGGCGTTCGGGCACAGTGCACTGCGGATCACGGACCCAGTGCTGGGTTTCGACCGGATTTACAATTTCGGCACCTTCGATTTCGCGACGCCGAACTTCTATCTGAAGTTCATGCACGGCGACCTCGATTATTTCCTCTCGGCCGCCATTGCCCCGGAGTTGGTCGAGGAATATCGCGACCATCAACAACTCGTTGTCGAGCAGCAACTGAACCTCACGCCCGACGAGCTGGATCAGTTGTTCATCTCGATGGAGGACAATCTGCAGCCGGAATTCGCCGCCTATCGTTACGATTTTGTCCGGGATAATTGCACCACACGGATTCGCGACGCGGTCGCTCGCGTAACCAAGGTTCGCTGGCAGCCGCTGGAGAAAAGCGCGCCTACGTTACGAGAAATGGTCCAGCCGTATGTGGCGGATCGACCTGCCATCCAAACCGGCATCAATTTGCTCTTCGGCGACAACATGGATCACCCGGCAACTGCCATGGAGGCCATGTTTCTTCCAGAAGATATGAAGATCGCGTTCGATCGGGCGATTATCGAAGCACCTTCAGGCGAGCGCCCGCTGATCAAATCCACCCAGATCCTGCTCCCGGGCGCCAAAGTCCCGAGGCCCGCCACCAACTGGCTCGTGCTCGCCACCTACGGCGCTGCGGTGTTCGCTCTGGTCTCCTTGCTCCGCAGCAAAGGCTGGCCGCGCTGGCTCGACATCCTCATTTTTTCCATCGTCGGCCTCATCGGCTGCGCTCTCTGCTTCTTCTGGTTCGGCACGCGGCACTGGGTGTTGCACGAAAACTGGAACCTCCTTTGGGCGTGGCCGACGCACCTACTCATCTGGTTTCTACCGAAACGCGTGCAGCGGGCGTATTGGTTTTTCTATGCAGCGATCGTGCTGTTCGTCGCCACGTGGCTTCACTTCGAAACCGTCTTCCTCGGAATGAAACTCCTCCTCGGTTTCCGCGCTCTTGCGCTAGCTCGACAAGTGCCTGGGAAAGGACTTGAACCTTCACTTCTTTCGAAACCAGATCCTAAGTCTGGCGCGTCTGCCAATTTCGCCACCCAGGCTTTGTGAAAGACCCGCTTGGCAGGTCCTGCTGACACATTTGTAGCTGAAAGGATGGCGTTCGCAAGCGGTTATTCGTCGCCGCCGTCTGCGGGCTAGGAAGAAGCGGCCAGCAAGGTTGCGGCAAACCTCTCTGCGTCGGGCGACGGCGCGATTGTGATGACGATGGATTTCGACGTTGGAGTGTTGCTCCGGTCCGCAGTGCTGTTGATCGGCACGAGGACGTTTGTCTCCGGGTAGTAAGTCGCCGCGCAACGTCGAGGAATGGAATAAGGCGCAACGATAAAGTGGTTCGCCGTGCGCTCCACACCGTCGAAATGGCTGGTAAGATCGACGAGCTGCCCTTGCTG
>DASVRZ010000140.1:0-30338 GCA_036388355.1 Chthoniobacterales bacterium
CCTTGAGCGCTTCACGATAGCCGCGGACATAAGCGTCCACGACGCCCCGATTCTCAGGTGCCCACACCACACAAAGGCGCGGCTCCGTCTTCGCAAAGTTCTCGAGGATCTCCCGAGTGTTGTCCTTCGTGGCATTATCCAAAACGACGAAATGGCGCACGTTGCGGAAGCCATCGCACTCTTTCAAAACAGCCTTGATGAAGGCCTCGGCGCCTTCAGCTTCATTAGCCATCGGAGTGACAATCGCCAGCGAAACGGTTTCGCGAGCCATCTTTTTGCGGACGAATGGTGGTTGTACAGAGTTCATTTTAAGGTTAGCGCTCTTCCATGGCAGGCGCGGGTTTTGCCAACAGCGATACACGAAGTAGGCCCAGAGCACCACAACGGGATAAAACTTAATCGAAATGAGTAGGGTCCCCCAGCCTTGCATGAACTTCGGATGATCGAGCGGGATGAACCACGCGATCAGGAATAGACAGGCTGTCAGGAGGATCGACATTTTGCGGTTCACCGCTCCTGCAACTATCAGGCAAATCGCCTGAACGATCGCGGGTAAAATATAAACCAGATGATGATCCCAAGAGAGCGGAGCAATCAGGAAGATCATGAGCAGGAAGGCCGCGATGAGATCGTCGGAACCTTGAGCTGACCGGTCCGACCGGTGGAAGCGCCAGCAGGTGAGGAACGTGAGGCCCGCCACGAAAAGAGCCAGAATAGTAGCGAGCGGTTTCGCAAGCGCAGAAGCGGTCCACGGAGAGTTTACAAATGGATTCTCCAGGAAAAGACGGGAGATGAAGCCATTAATGTTCTGGTTCCAATTCAACGCTGGGGCAATGCTGTTGTTGGCGAACCCTCCTCGCGGCATAATCTCCGTGATCCAGCTAGTCCAGACGCCCGCTGGAAGAGTCACGAGTGAAAGCCCTACGAAAACCGCGAAGATGGCGCAGGTGAGGAAGACCTCTTTGTAACGGCGTGCGGAGAAAAGAAAAATGACCAGGAGCGCCGGATACGTTTTCAGAAGAATTGCGAGAGCGAGCGGCAGCGCAACCATCCACGGCGCGGCACTCCGCCGGAACGCCACGAGAGCCAGACATAGAAAGAAGAAAGTGATGTGGTTCACCTGCCCCAAGCCGAGTGTCTGGAGAGACGGATGAAAATTAAAGAGGTAAACCGCAGTAAGCCCGATAGCGATCTGGCGCAGTCCGAAAGCCCGCGGAAAGGAGTTGATGCTGGTTAACAGGAGCCAAACCGAGCCCAAAAAACACAGGTGGCTCAGAACTTGGAAGGCGCCGAACGCCGCATCATACGGGAGAAGCGCGAGTGGCCAGAAAGCCAGCAGCGACGGAGGCGGATAGAGGTAAGGATGGATGATCCGCGACCAATCGGCCGAGAGTTGATCGAAGACGTGCGGCCCAAACGGGGTGATGCCCTGCACAAAGGTATATTCGGCAGCGTGGTAGTAGCTCGGGAAATCAGTTGATGCGCCTGGCTTCAAATTCCAGCCGTAGTGCCAGGTGATCGGAATATAGAAAAAGAGGCAAACTATGATCAGCAACGCCCGCATTGAAAATTCGTTCTTCGGCACGCGGGATGGGACGGCGTTCGGAGACGGCGTATTCAAATGAGGATAACCAGAAGCTGGCGGATCAATTTGCTGCAACATGCCTCATCAACGCACCGGACGTGTTTTTTGGACTCACCCAAACCTTTCCCACCCGACAGGCAGGGAAGGACCTGAAGCACCGGCTCTTGGTCAGGTAAACTCTACTCGCCACGAACTTCACTTCTACAATCCCGGACGGGCTTGGTGCCACTGGGTAGATTGCTCGTAAGCGTGCGCCAGGCGGAGGAGGTTGCTCTCGTCGAAGGGCTTGCCGAGGAGTTGCAGGCCGATCGGGAGCTGTTTGCCTTCCATTTCTGCAAAGCCGCACGGGAGGCTGATGCCGGGGAGGCCAGCCAGATTCGTCGCGATGGTGAAAATATCCGCCAGATACATCGCGAGCGGATCGTTGGATTTCTCCCCGATCTTGAACGCTGGCGTTGGCGAGGTCGGGCAGATGAGCGCATCCACTTTCTCGAAGGCCTCTGTAAAGTCGCGGCGTATGAGCGTACGAACTTTTTGCGCCTGGAGGTAATAGGCGTCGTGATAACCTGAGCTGAGAACGTAAGTGCCCAGAATAATCCGGCGCTTCACCTCCGGGCCAAACCCTTCCGCGCGCGTCTTCATGTAATGCTCGAGCAGCCCCTGCCCGGCTTTTGACCGGTGCCCATAACGCACCCCGTCGAAGCGCGCTAAATTCGCAGACGCTTCCGCCGTGGCGATAATGTAATAAACGCCGACTGCATGCTCCGTGTGCGGCAGGGAAACATCGACGATCTCCGCACCGACCGACGCGTAATGATCCACGGCCGCGCGAACGGCTTTTTCCACTTGCGGATCGATGCCCGCGATGAAGTACTCCTTCGGCAGCCCTATGCGCATGCCTCGGATATCTTTGTTGAGATCGGCGGTGTAATCCGGCACCGGGATGTCGAGCGAAGTGGAATCCTGAGGATCAATTCCAGAAATCGCATTCAGCACCAGCGCGGCGTCTTCCACCGTTTTGGCAAAAGGCCCAATCTGGTCGAGCGACGAAGCAAACGCGGTCAGACCAAAGCGGGAGACGCGGCCGTAGGTCGGCTTCAGGCCAACACAACCGCACAATGCCGCGGGCTGCCGAATCGATCCGCCGGTGTCCGAGCCGAGCGACGCAAATGCCTCATCCGCCGCCACAACTGCTGCAGAACCGCCGCTCGATCCGCCCGGAATGCGGGAGAGATCCCACGGATTACGCGTTTTCTGATACGCCGAATTCTCCGTCGAGGAACCCATCGCAAACTCATCGAGATTGCAGCGTCCAAACGGAATCGCTCCGGCTGCACGCAGCTTCTGGATGACCGTGGCCGAGTAAGGAGACCGATACGGCTCCAGCAGTTTCGATGCGCAGGTGTTTTGCTCGCCTTGCACGGCTATGACATCCTTGATCGCAATCGGCACGCCGCCGAGCGGGAGGTCGAGATTAGCGTTTTTCGCTTCTTCGAGCGCCTTTTCGACGGAAACCGCTAGGTAACCCTGCACCTGCGGATCAACCGATTGGATGCGCGAGGCGAGAGATTCGATGACTTCGACGGCGGTGACTTCGCGGCTGGCGAGTTTGCGCCGCAAACCGGCAATGGTAAGCGTGTGCATGAAAAAAGAGCCCTATTCGAGGACTTTGGTGACGACAATCAACTGATTCGCCTGATGCGGAGCGTTGACCAAAGCCTCTGCAGGCGTGAACCAATCGCGCGGCGCGTCTTCGCGGAAGACATTGTAAATGGGATACGCGTGAGCAGTCGGCTCGATGCCCGTGACATCAACGGCACGCATTTTATCGACATACTCGAGCACCTGGCCGATCTGGGATTGAAACTGGGTGGCCTCGTCATCGGTGAGTTCGATGCGGGCGAGATGGGCGATGTGGCGGACGTCGAATTCGGGCTGACTCATGAAAGAGGAGGGAGAATTGCGGGTCGGTGGTGGAGAGTCAAGCTACCAAGGCAACATCTTCAGCAGGAAAACGATGGCGATGAGCAGGAGAACGACCAACGCGATGAATTGATACTGGGCTGCGCGCTGTTCCCCTTTCCGCTTGCCGCGCGGGCCGGCGGTCATCACGCTGTTGTGCTGGTAAGCACGCTTGTCCGGGATGGAGGAAAAGAAATCCGAACCGCGGGTCTGCTCGTGGCGGCGCATGATTTCGGTCGCCTGACGCCGGAGTTGCTCCTGCTTGCGCGCCGGCGCCTCGGTAATCTGTCGCTGCAGCTCTTCCATGTCGCGCTTGAGCTTCGCCTCAGTCTCGGCGAGCTGACGTTCCACTTGCGAGAACGGCGACGACTTCGTGGGCCGCGCAGCCGGTTTCCTGGAAGAGAGGGGGCGGCGTTTCACTTGGATTGAGTGTAGAAGACGATCAGAGCAATGAAGCCGAGAACGAGCAGCGGCAAGGTGAACGCAAATCCGGCGGTCAGCCAGTAGAGGAAATCTTTCTCGCCGACTGCTTCGCCCGGGTAACCGGTGGAAACGGCGCCGGCTGCCTCTTCACGTGCTGCGTCGACACCGATCTTGGCGCGGTTTTTCGAATACACGGCGCGGGCATCTTCAACGTCGCTTTGGGCCTTGGAGAGTTCCTTGGAAAGTTCGCCCGGAGCCCACGTTTTCGGGTTGATGGTTTCCAACACGTCGAGGTGCTGGGAAAAGGCTTCGTGCGTGTTGCGCAGATGATCCACGCGGCGTTCGGCTTCCACGGCTTCACGCTCGATCACCGTCAAGGCGCGGCTGAGTTTCTCAACGATCTCGTTGCGACCGCGCTCGAGTTCTTCCTGGCGTTGGCTGAGGTCTTCCAGTTCGCGCTTTTGTTTCTCGATCTGATCCGCCTGCCGACGCAAAGCGAGAAGTTGCTCCTGGGCCTTTTGCACTTGCGAATCGAGCATCGCGCCGGTGTCCTGATTGGGATCTGGCAGATTCAGGTCTTGCTCGGAGTGTCCGTAAAGGTGGGAGTGATCGGGCATAAGAATAGCTTGAGCGACAGGATTGCCCGCATGATAGAAGTAGCTCGTTAAAACTCCAGATTTTTCACCCTTTTTTCTGCGAGCCAGAGTGGGAGAAACGTATTCGCCACCGTCCACAGGAATGCCGCTGGGAGCAGCCACTGGGTCCACGGGCCGAGACGGCTGGAGGGATCCATCACGAGACGCATTCCGGGCAGGGCAATCAGGAGAATAAACACGAGTATGTAGAGAAAACTCCCGACCAGGCACAGCGTGCCGCCGAAGCCGGAAACGATCTTCGTTGGATTATCCTCCCGCAGATTCGGGAAGATGGCTCCCAGACCAGCCGCTAATCCAGAGAGGCTGCTCCCCATGCAAAGGGCGGCAACGATGAAGAAAAAAACGCGCGCAGGGCTCTGGCCGAGGATGACCCCGGAAAGGATCATCAGCGGAACGGTGACGACGGCTGACGCAATGGCGCTGGTCCAGAATTTCTGCCGCACCACCCGATCCAATCCGAGCGGCGCGAGCCCGAGAATCCAGAGGCGTTTTCCTTCCAGGCTGAACTGCGGGAAAATGAAACGCGTCGTCAGTGTGGACAGCGTGAGCGAAGCGGCGGCGAGGTTCAGATAGCCGATGAGCGTGGGCCAGAATGGATTTTCGAAATCGAGTTTGGAGTTGCGAAGGTTCGCGAAATACAGCGCCAGCAGGCCGAAGAAAATCACACACTGAATCCACTGCGCCGGATCGCGCCAGAACGTCCGAGCATCCTTGAGAACGAGCGCGGCAAACTGCCGATCGAACGGCAAGGCTCGCGCCAGACGTTCCGTCAGAGGCAGCCGCAGAGAAATGGCACGGCCCCTCGCCGCCTGCCGGGACGCCTGAAGCCGGACGGCCGCTCCGTAGCTTCCGTAGAAAAGTCGGCTGAAGCCCGCCACGCCAACCAACAGGATCATCAAGCCGTTGCTGAGCAGAACTCCGAAATAAAACCACGCCGTTCCGTACGTGCCATCGCGCCAGCTTAGAAGCGATTGCACCAGCCATGTGCTCGGCAGCCACGGGCTGATCACCACTCGTGAACTCCGCAGGAGCTTCTCAAAAATCATGCTCTCGCCTCCGGCCGCAGTTTCAGCCGTGGCGGGCTCGATTCTGAAGATCAAGAATGCCGCCACGAGCAGAGCGAACGCCAGCAGTCCCTTCCCCAGCCAGGGATGCGCGAGAAGGCGCACCATGAGCAAGATCCCTAGCACCCCGAGCGCCGCCGGAATAACCAGAAACGGCAGATACAGCAACGGCATGAACACGTAAAAGCTCCAGCTCACCTCGTAGAGCCGTCCGTAAGCCAGCAGCAAAGGCGCACTCAAAAAGACCAGCGCCCAACTCGAAACCGCCAGGCACTCCAGGTATTTCCACCTCAAGACGTTGCGGTGATCCACTGGAAGCGTGAGCAGCCAGGCGGTTTCGCGATTCCGAAAGAGCGTGCTGTAGCCAATGATGAGGTTCGAAAACACCAGCATCAGAAAGAAAAATGCGAAGAGGAGATACAGGATGCGCTGCGAGATGAGCGTCCCGACTAACGGGAAGCCGTTCACGAACTGCAACCCCTTGAAGAAGAGGAAATAGGCAGCGCCGAGATAACCGAGCAGGAACGTTCCCAACACGGCGGTCAGCAGCCGGGATTGCGTTTTGATCCGCGCAAAAAAGACGAGCAGTATCCGCCACTTCGCGCGACCCATCAGCGAGAGAAAATCCGTCGCAGGGATGGAGACGTTCGCGTTCATCCGGCTGGTTGGTTCTGCCGGTTAGCGGCCGCGCATCGCCTCAAGCAAGACGCCGTGCAGATAATGCGTCTCGGGCAGATGCGGCAGAATCGGATGATCCAAGCCTTGGCTGTAGCTGTCGATCTGGCGCACCGAGCGTTTGGCGTCGTTGGAAGCATCGACGATCACCTCGTTGAGCAAATTGGCCGACATGTGGTGCGAGCAGGAAAAGGTGACGATCAAACCGTCAGGAGCCAGCAATTGCAGAGCGCGCAGATGGATTTCTTTATAACCCCGAAGCGCGTCGTCGAGCTTGCCTTTGCCCTTCGCGAACGACGGTGGATCGAGGACGATCAAATCGTAAGTCGCGCCGGACCGTGTCTGGGAGCTGAGGAAATCAAACACGTTCGCCTCGACCGCTTTTACTTTCACATCGTTGCGGCGCGCGTTCGCTTCGATCTTGTTGACCAGATCCGCGCTCACCTCCACGGCCAGCACTTCGGCTGCGCCCGCTTTGGCACAGGCGAGGGCAAATCCTCCCTGGCTGCTGAAGCAATCCAGCACTCGGCGGCCCGCAGCGACCGCGGCCACTTTTTCGTAGTTGTTCACCTGGTCGAGATAGAATCCTGTTTTATGGCCCGCGCCGGCGTCGATTTCGAAGCTGACATTGCCGATCTTGAATTCCGTCGGCTGCGGCTTTTCGCCCCAGAGCAGGCCGGATTGCAGCTCCAGACCTTCCGCTTTGCGCGAGCCGCTTTCATTGCTCTCCACGATCCCGGCCACGCCGGACGCACCCAGCACAGCGACCAGCGCCTCTACAATGAGGCTTTTCCGCTGATCCATCGCCAAGGTGAGCGTTTGTAGCACAAGCGTCGGACCATAACGATCCACAATGATCCCCGGCAGCCCGTCGCTTTCACTCCAAACGATGCGGCAAAGATCGCTCCGCACACCGCGCCGCTCGCGATATTCCACCGCCTGTCGAATGCGGCGGGTGAAAAAATCAAGATCCAGCTCCTGGCGTTGACGCGAAAAACGGCGCGCAACGATTTGCGAGCGCTTGTTGTAAATGGCCGATCCCAACAGGCGGTCTTTGCCATCCTTCAGTGAAACCACATCGCCATCCTGCGGATCGCCGAACGCTTTCAGGACCTCACTGGCGTAAACCCAGTCGTGTCCGTGTAAAATCTGCGAGCGTGGTTTGATAACGAGTCCGGCCATGCCGCGACTTTATTCCCTCTACCTGCTCTGGAAACTAAAATCCTCCGCTGCGGTTAATCCGCGACGGTCGGATCGGCCTGATAGCCGCCGCGCAAGATCGACTCGTGCAGCAGGGCTGCATCCGTTTTGCGGGAGTCGAAGGTGATGACAACGCGGGCGTTTTCCGGTTCAGCGCGCACCTCTTTGACGCCTTCGCGGCCTTCCAGGATTTCGCGCAGCTTCACGGCGTGTTCGTCCCCGTGATCGCCTTCCGTGGCGATGAGGATGGTTTGGAGAATCTCGTCTACCGGGCTGGCGAGGTTGTGTGGATCGGAGGGGTCAATTTGCATGGCATTCTTTCTGGAAGAGGAACGAATTCGGGGGCGAGGCCGAGGGTCAGGGCTGCGCCTGAGCAAAATCCAGCCACTGGGCAGGGAATGAAAAGAGCCGCGCTCTTTCGAACGCGGCTCCTTTTGAAGGGGTATCTAGCTGCCGATTATGGATTCCGGAAAGGACGATCCACCGATGGATCGACGACTAACGCACCTTCAGGAATGCCGCGGACATCGATGATGTTGTAAGGACGATACGGGCTGCGCACGTAGCCATCGTGGCGGGTGGGTTCCGCATAAGGATAATTGCGGCGGCGCTCCTCGTAGTCGCGTTCATCATCACGGTCGTCATCGTCACGGCGTGCACGGCGATCTCCATATTTTTCCCGTTTGCGCTCGTCGTAAACAGCGCCTGCTAGGGCTCCGGCGATGGCACCGAGACCTGCGCCGACTGCGGTGCGAGTGGCGCCGCCGTTGTTGGTGTTATTGCCGATGGCTCCACCGATGCCTGCTCCGACGAGGGCGCCGGTGCCCGCGGCGGTTTCACAGGAAGTGAGAAGGCTGGAGGAACCCATCGCCAGGGCGAGGGCTAAAGAGGTGAATTTTTTCATATCTTGAAGGTATTCGTCTGACACGCGTGTTGGCGTGTATTTGTTAATGAAAAAGTAGTCTCCGCCCGACGAGGAGGAGCTTTTCCGCTTTTGAGAGACGGTATTGCTCCGAAAATACTCGAAATTTATCTCGCTCCATCTTGTCGAGGACGCGGCGGTAGATGTCGCCCATGATGAGCCCCGGTCGGAGCGAAGCGCGGTCCTCGGCGGCGATGGCGGCATGGGAAGCGGCGTAGTTGGTTTTTGCGAGGTCCGCGAGGGACTGCATCATTTGCAGGAAGGCGTCGTTGTGGCGTTCGGCACGGAGATCGTCTTCGCTGTAGCCGTAGGCGCGCATGGTCGCGAGCGGCAGGTAAATGCGTTCACCGTTCCGGTAATCGTCGGCAACGTCGCGGAGGATATTGGTGAACTGCAGCGCTTCGCCGAGTGCGCGGGCGTGGTCGCGGGCGGAGGGATTCTGATATCCGAAGATCTCGATGCTCACGAGCCCGACGGCTCCGGCGACGCGAAAACAATAGAGCTGCAGGTCGGCGAGCGTCTCGTAGCGCGTCCCCTGCAGATCCATCTCCATTCCGGAAATGATCTCGCCGATCAGCGTGCGATCAATCGGGTAGCGGGCGAGCGTTTCCCGGAAATCAGCGGCGAGGAGATGTTCTCCTTCGGTCGGCTCGATAATGGCGCGACGCCAGAGATCGAGTTGAGCCTGCCGCTCCCCCGTGGGGAGCCCCGGCTCGTCGGCGAGATCGTCGACGACCCGGCAGAAGGCGTAGAAGTTCGTGATATCGCGCCGCTTTTCCGGAGGAAGAGAGAGGAACGCCAGAGCGAAGTTAGATCCGCTCGCCTTGGTGATTTGTTCCGCAATCGTCATTGGCGCACCGGGGCTGGGATCCAGAGAAACACCAAAAGGGAAGGAGGCGGCCGCATAGCGCCACGATAGGCCACCGCGGAAAGGCAGCGCAAAAGGATTCTCCCGCTCAAGTGGTATGTTTGCGCTTGTCACCCGCAGCGTCCCCAGCCATCCTGCCTACGATGCCCCCCACGGAAGAGCTTTCCCGATTTTTTCGCGCCCAGATTATCCGGAACGGCCCGGTGACGTTTCGCTGGATGATGCAGCAAGCGCTCTATCATCCTGAGTGGGGTTATTACAGCTCGGGAAGAGCAACGATTGGCCGCCTGGGTGATTTCTATACGAGCGTGAGTGTGGGGCGGACTTTTGGTGAATTGCTGACCAGCCAGTTTCACGAAATGTGGCTGCGCTTCGACAAACCGGACGAATTCACCATCGTGGAGCAGGCCGCGGATCGAGGGCAACTCGCCGGCGATATCCTGGAAACTGCGGGTGTGCGTTTTCCCGATTTCTTTGAGGCGCTGCGTTACTGGATCATCGAGCCGTCGCCGGTGCTGGAGCAGGAGCAGAAGAAACGACTCGCCCGCTTCGGAAAACATCGCACCGGCTGGGTGGAAGACATCGAGGCGCTTGGCGAAGGCTCCATTTTCGGGGTCTATTTCTGCAACGAGCTGCTGGACGCGATGCCCGTGCATCTGGTCACCATGAGCAAAGGCCAGTGGATGGAAAACTACGTGGATTGGGAAAGCGGCGGCTTTCAGTGGGTGCTCCAGCCGCCATCGACTCAGATCCTCGCCAACCATCTGCAGAAGCTGCCGACCGCGCTTCCCAACAATTACCGCACGGAGGTGAACCTCAAGGCAATGACCTGGATGGAAGATGCCGCGCGCGCGCTACGGTGCGGTTACATCACGGTGATCGACTACGGCTTCCCGCGCGCTCAGTTTTATTCTCCCGACCGCACGCAAGGCACCCTCTCCTGCTATCGCAAACACGAGCGGCACTACAACCCGTTTGATTTCATCGGCGAGTCGGACATCACCGCGCACATCGATTTTACCAGCATCGCCCAAGTGGCGGTGGAAAGTGGGCTGGAAATTGCTGGCTTCGCCGATCAGAACCGTTTCCTCATCGGAGCGGGCCAGTCGGAGTTTCAGGCCATTGAAGCAGAGTCAGCCGCGGGTCAACTCAGCGAAGCCACTTCCAAAAAGCTCAAGGAGTTGCAAATGCTCACGCATCCTGAGAGCATGGGGTCGCAGTTTAAATACCTCACCCTCCAGAAATTCATTGAGCCAGCTCCGCCGCTCATGGGTTATCAGTTTTCGCCGGATCCGTATCTGGCGCTGGGCGTGCGCCGCCCGGCGAAAAACGATGGCTATTAGCATCGCACGCCCCGTTTCTGAATTTCCTCGCCTGACTTTGCCCCTGTCCCTTAGCCTCGTTTAATGATCCACCGCGATTACCTTTTTGTCGGAGCCGGCCTCACCGCCTTCCACGCCTGCCAATCTCTCCGTCAATATGATCCCAAAGGCAGCGTGATGCTCGTGGGTGACGACCATTTTCCTCCGCATCAATTGCCGGTGATGGACAAAACGTGGTTCAAGGAAGGCATCACCAATCCAGAGAGTATTTCCGTGGTTCCTCCGGGCTGGTTTCAGGAAAACAAGGTGGATTACCGACCCAGCTCACTGGTGACGCAGTTTAACATCGAGCGCCGGCTAGCGGTGTTGAGCACCGGGCAGACGATCGAGTTCAAAAAGGCGCTTCTCGCCACCGGTTCCCGCCCGAAACGCCCGCAGATCGCCGGCTTCAATCTGGGCAACATTATTTACCCTCGCAGCACACACGACCTCGGCGCCATTCGGGAAATTTCCACCCATGAAAAAGGCTGCGTCGTCATTGGCTCTGGACTGGCCGGTTTGCAATATGCCGCTGCGCTGAAGTCGAGCAATCACAACGTAATCTTGCTGAGCGGCGACAAGTTTCTCCTCGACGGATTGGTGGATGCGCCAACCGGGCAATTTCTGAACGACTACGCGCTGGCTCACGGCCTGAAGCTTACTTTGGAAGAAAATCTCAACGGCTTCGAAGGCAAGACCGTTCTGAAAAACATCCAGCTGAAGAGCGGCACGCGGTTTTCCGCGGGGATGGCTGTAGTTGCGCTCGGCAGCGAGCCCGATCTGCGGTTGGTCACGGGCACACCGTTGAGCAGTCCGAACGGCTGCCCGGTGAATGAGTATCTGGAGACTGACGAGAAAGGCATTTACGCCGCGGGACCGATCACGCTCTTCCCGGACCGCATCTTCGGAAGTGTCCGCCGCTGGGATTACCCGAGCTGCGCCGCCCTTCAAGGTCAGACCGCCGGTGCGAACATTACGGGCCGCAAACGTCAGAAATTTGAGTATTTGCCGGAGTTCGGCCTCGATTTCTTCGATCTGAAGCTGCGTTTCCTGGGAGATTTCTCCAAGCCCATCCTCCGCACCCACCTGGACGGCGACTACGCCAAAAAGGAGTTCACGCTCACGTGCCTGCAAGGCGACAAAGTGGTGGCCACCGTGCTCTGCAACCGCACCCAGGAAGCTCAGGAAGCGGCCGCCCAACAGATCCGGACCAGTTTCAAGGTTTAGCCGCCAACCCCGGTGCGATCCGCACCGCGTTGTAAAGCATCAAGCCGTTGCCGGTTCAGACACCGGAGAGTTTTTCCCCAGAGGCAGAGTCACCCGGAAAGTTGCCCCGCGTCCTACACCTTCGCTTTCGGCGCGGATGGTGCCTCGGTGTAAATCCACCAGCTGCCACGTGATGGCGAGGCCCAGTCCCAAGCCGCCGTGAGCACGCGTGACCGAAGCGTCCGCCTGACGAAAACGCTCGAAAACGTGCGACAAGAACGTCGGATCGATCCCCTCTCCCGAGTCTTTGATCGTAAGCTCTAAAGAGGCGTCCTTCTGGGCCAAGGAAACGTCGACCCGACCACCTGGGGGCGTGAACTTGATGGCGTTGCTCAGGATGTTCCAAACGACCTGCTGCAACCGCACCTCGTCCCCGGAGATCAACTCGCCGCTTGTCGCGATGTCGCTTTCGATCGTGATCCCCTTCGCTCCGGCTGATGGAGTCGCTGACTCAATGGACAACCGAACAATCTTCGCAAAATCTACCATCTGCAGGTTCAGTCGGACTTTCCCTGTGATCATCCCGCTCATGTCGAGCAGATCGTTCACGAGTTGACCTTGCACTCGCACGTTGCGGTCGATGATTTCCAGCCCCTCCTTCATTTCTTCGTCGGAGGTCTCCGGGTCCTTTAACAGATGGAGCCAGCCGAAGACCGCGTTCAGCGGCGTCCGCAATTCATGGGAAATCGTCGCCAGAAATTCGTCTTTCATCCGGCTGGCTGCTTCTGCTTCAAGGCGAGCTTCTTTTTCCCTTCGGAGTGCTTCCTCCCGCTCCTGCTCGGCGAGGTATTGCTCATGGATCTCTGTGCTGGTGCCGACCCAGCGGATCAATGCGCCGTCTCGGTCTCTCACCGGCACGGCGCGGCATTGAAACCATCGGTAGCTCCCGTCTTTTTGCCGATAACGCACAGGCCAGGAGAGCTTCACGCCCCGCTGGTTCATATCAGCCAGCTCCGGAGCGAGATCGGCCAGATCCTGCGGATGAACGAAGGCCTGCCAGCCTTTCTTCTTCAGTTCGTCCATGCTGATCCCCAGATAGGAAATCATGCGGTCGTTCGCATAGAGCGGGCTGCCGTCGGGATCCCACGACCACAAAAAATCCGCCACTGCTTCGCCGATACTTTGCCGGAAGGTCTGCGCGTCCTGCCGCATCTGCATTCCCTGGCGGACCACGGTGCTGAGAAAAATGATAATCGCGGCGTTGAAGAGCACGCCCAGCGAGGGCACCAGCATTTGAGGAACGTCCTCCGGGCGCTGCGTTAGCACGACGAAGATCCCGCCGGTCGCCACGAGCATTCCCATCCAGCCGCCACTCCGCGGCGTGGTGATAGCCACCGCCGCAAAGAACATCATGAACGGCGCGCGGCTAAAGACGCTGTCCCAGAAATAATAGGTAACCAGCGAGGCGAGGGCCCACCACAAGACTGCCCAGGCGAGGCATGCCCACCCTCGCAATGGAGAGAGGAAACGGCTCAAGTATCGCGGACTCTGATACGCTGTAGAAAGGGTGTTCAAACTTCGGGCCCCTGCCTATTGAGCCAATTCCGGAGCCGTTCCGTCAATGCGGAATACGGCCCATTGCCTCCGGCCAGGCAGTCTGACTTCCTGACGCAAAAAAAGCGGCCCGAACCGAAGTCCGGGCCGCTCTTTCGGGTCGGGAAGTGATTAGTCGCGCACTTCGTCGTCCTGAACAATCACACGTTTTTTCTTCGTGGTGCGGCGGTTGCCGTCTTCATCGACAGTCGTCCTTTTCTTGCGGACAACCACCCGCTCGTCGGGGCGTTCCGCCTCTTGACGAACGACGGTGCGGGAAGGTTCCACCACAACATCGCGGTTCACGACCACATCGCGGCGGTTGACCTGGCGATTTACGATAACGTCAGGCTCACGATCCACCACCACCTCGCGGCGGTTCACTACGCGGCGATTGACGACCACATCGCGGTCATCGACCTGACGATTCACCACTACGGTGTCGCGGTCGTAACGGCGGCCATCGCGATAATAATATCCGCGCCGATCGGTATCGTAGCGGCTGTCATACCGGTCATCGTGGTAACGATGAACTGAGCCGTGGTGGACGGTGCCGTAGCGGGCGGGGTGGCGAGTTTCGATCGTGTCGCAACCTGTGAAAAGGAGCGCAGCGGTCAACATGCTGAGGGTAAAAATAGTTTTCATAGGGATACTGTTACTAGGGAAACGTATTTTGATCCCTGCACGGCCTTATTCATTCGGAAGCGGCGGCCTGCTCCTGTTCCATGACTCACCTGAGAAACGCGGCGGGAACGAAAAAGCCCCCGGCTGCACGGGGCGGCCAGGGGCTTTGCGGGAAGGCTGGTTTATCGGTTATTCAGCTTTCTTGATGCTGTTGGTGATCGATTGGATCTCCTTCAGATTTTCTTTTTCACCCTCGGGAGTGGTCCAGTAGGTGAGAAGCAAGCCTTTATCTTCAGTGATCGCGATGACTGCGACGCTCACCTTGCAGGGACCGTCTTCATCTTTGCCGTCCCAGGAAATATCCACCACGTCGAAGCCGTTCAGCTTGAGTTCTTCCTGCTTGGCGCTCTTTTCGTCCACGGTCACACCTTTTTTCTTCAAATAGGCGAAGGCCTCTTCCATGGCGGCTGCCGCAGTTGTGCTCTCGGTCGCTTCGACAGCCAGGTAAACGGAGCCGTCTTCCGAATTGCTCTCCACGCCACCGTCAAACTCCTCAGACTTCCAGTCGTCAGGGATGGTGATTTTAGCGATGGAATCTTCTTCAGGGATGTTGAAATCCGCAGCCACGATGGGCTGGAGAAGCACCGCGCAGGTGAGCAGGAACAGGGAGCAATATTTAATCATTTTCGGAGCATAAACGGCTGGCGGAAGGGATTGCACGCCGAAACGCCAAGCCGGCGGTGAGATCGTTGAGCTTTGGATTTGTCACGTCGAGGGCCGCCGATAACATCGCGCATGCACGTCTGGTCCCTCACTTGTCTCCCCGACCGCCTCGATGAAATGTTGGCGCGACTCTCGGATTTGGATCCCACTCGGTTGGTTGTGACGCGCACTCCGGGAAAGCAGCGGCAGAACATTCAGTATTTTGCGGAAACGGAGGCCGAAGCGTTGGAGATCCAAAAAATCCACTCGGGGACCGTTGAGGAAGTGTCCGAAGCTTGGAAGACAGCCCTTCCCTCGCATCCGCCGATCCGCATCCGTGATCGTTTTCTGATTGTCGAAGAGCTCAGCCAGCCAGCGGATCCGCGGGAAATCGTCATCCCGGCCGGTCTTGCCTTTGGCTCGGGCGATCACCCGACGACAGCCAGTTGTCTGCGGTTGCTGTGCGATGCCGCGGCTCCTTTGCGCAACCAAAAGTGGAGCTTGCTGGATGTCGGCACTGGCTCGGGCGTTCTGGCGATTGCGGCGCGGAAACTCGGCGCATCCACCGCCGCCGGCTTCGATTACGACCCGCTCTCCATTCGCACCGCCAAAGAAAACGCCCTCGCCAACGCCACTCGTGGCATTCGATGGAGCCAGCAGGATCTGCTGAATTTCACTTCCGAAACCACCTTCGACATCGTCACCGCCAACATCTTCAGCGAGCTCTTTCTTGCTACCTGGCCGCGCATCCGACCCGCCGTCGCACCGGGCGGCTGCTTCATTCTCTCTGGCATCCTGCGTTTCCAAGCCGATGAATGCCGTGCCGCACTAGAGGGATCTGGTTTCTCCATCCTGCGCGAAGTTCGCCTGGGAAAATGGGTCACCTTTCTCGCCCGTGGCGCTGCGTCCGGAAAATAGTTCGCCAAGATGCAGCCCCGCCTCTACACCTAATCGCGCTGACATGAATTACCTCGTACATTCCTTCATCGCCATCCTCATTCGCGTGAGCGGAAACACCCTCGTTTGCGACGAGCAGACCGAGATCCAGGAGCTGTTCAGCGACGAGTTCGATACGCTGGATTTCGAGCTCGCGAAGTGCGCTTTCGAGGCCACTCACAAGGTGATTTTTATCGAGCCGGGCGACGACGAGGAGTCTGAGGAATATCTCCAGCTCTCCATCGAGGATTACATCGAGAAATGCGTTAACTCCGGCGAGCAGAGCGATCCGCTCTTCATCACGGAGCGATTTCTCCTCTTTCAGGAAGCCCTCGAAGACGCCCTCGACAACGACGAAGAAAACTTCGATCGCTAGTCTCTTTTTCCCAACGAATTCACCCGGTGCTATTTCTTTTCCTTGTCTGGTAGTGTAGGTTTCCTACGATTTAATTTTTATGGAAACACTCGCTCCAGCTGATCAAAATACTCTCGATCAATCGAACGCCGCCTACGATTCCAAAGTCGAGGGAAACGTCATTTTCACGAAGCTCGATTCTGCCATCAATTGGATGCGCAAGAACTCTCTCTGGCCGATGCCGATGGGCCTCGCTTGCTGCGCCATCGAGCTCATGGCGACAGGCGCCAGCCGCTTCGATATCGCTCGTTTTGGAGCCGAGGTCATGCGTTTCTCCCCGCGCCAGGCGGATGTGATGATTGTTGCAGGAACGGTCACTTACAAGATGGCTCTCGCCGTTAGACGCATCTGGGATCAAATGCCCGAGCCGAAATGGTGCATCGCGATGGGCGCCTGCGCATCGAGCGGCGGCATGTATCGCAGCTACGCGGTTCTCCAGGGCATCGATCAACTTATCCCCGTCGATGTCTACGTTTCCGGCTGCCCTCCCCGCCCGGAAGCGCTCCTGGAAGGCCTCATGAAATTGCAGGACAAGATCATGACCGAATCCTCTTCCCACGATCAAAAAAAGGAACTTCTCGCCTCTATTTAAGTCATGATTTTAGCCGACGCCACCGCTGCTCTTGAGAAACAATTCGGGACTTCGCTCCTGCAGAAGATCGACTTTCGCGGAGAAAGCACGCTGATCTTCACGGCGGAAACCATCAAGCCGGCAATCCAGCACGCGAAGGAAGTGCTCGGGTTCGACTTCCTGCTCGATATCAGCAGCGTGGATAATTTCGGCGACGAGCCGCGGTTTGAGGTCGTTTACGAGCTCTACTCGCTGACGACTCACTTGCATCTGCGCCTCAAATGCACCGTGTCCGAAGATCATCTTTCGGTGCCGACCATCACGGATTTATGGCCGACCGCCGATTGGCACGAGCGCGAAATCTACGACATGATGGGCATCCGCTTCGATGCGCATCCCGACCTGCGCCGCATTCTTATGTGGGACGGCTACCCGTTTCATCCGCTCCGGAAAGATTTTCCACTGGCCGGTCGCCCGAGCGAAATGCCTGATGTGGCGTTCACGAAAGCAGCTCCGCTGGCCGGTGGACCTTTCGTCACCTCGCCGAGCACGGCGACTGCGAAGGATCGCGAGCCCCGCGCTAAAGAGCAGCGATAGTTCACGGCCCGTCTTTTAAGGGCAATTAGCTCCCCGGGGATTTTGGTTTCCTAGACGAAGGTTTCGCTGCTCCCGGAGATTTCCCAACCCGAGTGACCTTTGCTTTCGGTGCCGTCTTGGGCTTGGGCTCCTTAGCTGCCGCGGCTTTTTTCGCCGCAGGTTTGCGCACGCGTTTAGGATTTTCTGGAGCCGGTAAAGCCAAGATTTCGGCTTCCACCTCGATGGGCTTTTCAAAGAGCTCAATCGCCGTCTGCGCGACCTGTCCCGTTTCATAATAGGTGTAAGCACCAACTCCCAGTGCGCCCTCGATGGGCAGCCATCGTGCGATGCCTTTTCCGAGAAGGCGCTGTGTGACTTTCATCCCGACTTTGCCGGCGACCTTTTGCAATACTCGCAACGTAGGACGGCGGATCAAAACGCTTTCGCCCACGATCACGACTAGTGCCCCAACCGCTTGTGCAGCGCTTGCCTTGAAGAGGCAATACAGCATTTGCTCACGGGTGAGCTTGGAAGATTGTCCGTAAACGGCAGCGATGTCGGCGACCATTTTCGTCTGAAGCCGCCAAATGGTCATCAGCTCGGGGAGGAGAGTGAGCATCCCTGCCAAACCCGGAGGAGCAGAGAGAGCACCCGCGGTCAGGGCCGCCTTCGCCGCGGAGGCAGAGGCGATCTGGCGAGCGCGTTCGCGAGGAGTCTGACTACGTGCCTCATCGCTATCGGGAATATGCCCCACGGCATCCAGAATGGCAGTGGTGAGTCGCGATTGAATGCTGCTGGCGAGTGGATCGGGATTCGTCTCAGACATGGCTAGAATAATTCGTATTTGCGAGCCGTTACCGACCGTGTTTTTTACGCAAATGCCTACGCGGCGATTCTCTGGAGCAGAGCCGTTAGCATTTCCAGGCGCGGCAAGCGCACGCCCGCCGCGTGTGCGCGCCGGAGGGGTTCTCCCCAAATAGCTTCCACTTCGACCGCATTCCCACGCTCGAAATCGATTAGGCTCGAGGGGCGATACGGGCCCATTTCCAAGCTTCTTGCGATCTCGGATGCGGGCAGATCGGCATCGAGTTTGAATCCCAAGGCTTCGGCAGCGACGCGCACTTCTTCCATCAGCGCCTCGACCTCCGCTTTGAGCTCTGGACTGGCGAGAAGATCTTCCACGGTGGCTTTCCCGGCGGCGATGGAGAGCCCATTGAAAGGAATATTCCAGAGCAGCTTTCGCCAGCGTTCCCACGGAATGCTCTCGGCAAGTCGGCATTGAATCTTGGCCGTGCGAAACGCCTCGGCGACCTCCTTTGCCCGTGGTGTGGAGGGGCCAAATGCTTCCCCCACTGCCACGCTGCCGTGGCCGTAATGCTCGATCACGCCGGAAGCTGTGCGAGTGAGGCACACGAAACATAGCCCGCCTAAGACGCGTTCTTCACCGAAATGGCTGGCGAGAAATTCTTCGTTGCCGAAGCCGTTTTGCAACGTCAGCAGCATCGTCTTCGAGCCCAGCAACGGCGGCAGCAGCTCGCGCAGTGCATCGTTCGCTGTGGTCTTCAACGCAATGATCACCAGATCGACTTCTCCGATCTCCGCCGTGGAACCAAACGCCGGAACATTGTGCAGATGGAGATCTCCGTCGGGACTGATGATCTGCAGACCCGATTTACGCACCGTCTCCAGATCCGATCGCATGAGGAAGCGCACGTCATTTCCTGCGTCCAGAAGGCGTGCCCCGTAATAACTCCCAATGGCTCCAGAACCGACGATGGCGATCTTCATAGTGTCTTACCCGGTTGCGCCTACCGTTTTGTCACAGCAGCCTCGGCCGGAACCGCTGCGGGTTTCTCCAATTGCGCCTGCAACTCGGCGATCTGTTTTTTCAGCGCTTCGTTTTCCGCGACGAGTTTCTCCATTTGCCCCAGCAACGCTTCCGTCTCCGGCGACGTCATCTCCTCTTTCTCGATTTCCGCAGGAAGCTTCAGTTGCTGGCGCGAGATGGGCATGAGGGTCGCCGTCTTGACTTTCGTGACGCCGGAAGACGTCTTCAGCTTCACCAGTTTTGCGGAACGCTCGACGATTTCCCCGCGAACGACGGTCCCATTCAAGAGGTAAAGGATGGTCGTTTCGGCAAAGCCGGAGCTCACGAGCAGGAAAGAAGCAACCGCAGCCGGGAGACAAGCGCGTAGTAATGACATGGATCTCTTGAGTTTTCGGGGTTGTAGGTATTCTGTCAGCAGGATGCCTGCTTCGCCGTCGAAATACAAACGCTTCCCCTTAAAGAAGTGGTGGTTTCTCGTGCTCTGGGCGGTTCTTTTATTTCCCTGCCAGGCCGCCACTTGGGAAATCGTCACCGCCCACGGTCGCCAATACATCCCGCTGCGCAACCTGAAGGATTTCTACGGCCTCGCCAACGTGCCTGCCGATGAACCGGGCCAGGTGCGGTTGCAAGGCAGCAAGGGCGTTCTCGATTTTCGTTCGGGGAGCCGCGAATGCGCCATCAATGGCGTGCGCATTTGGTTGTCTTTTCCTGCGTTGCAGACCGAGAGCGGGTGGCTGGTTTCCCGCATGGATGTGGCGAAAACCATCGAGCCAGCTCTGCGGCCCGCCATTATCAAGGGTCTCTCCAGCGTTACCACGGTGGTGCTGGACGCCGGCCATGGCGGCCACGACCACGGAGCTGCGAGTCGTTACGGGTGGGAAAAGGCTTTCTCTCTGGATATCTCCCGGCGCGTGAAAAACAAGCTGGTCGCAGGCGGCTACAATGTCGTGATGACCCGGGACACGGATATTTTCCTTCCGTTGCATGCTCGATCGGCAATTGCGAACAAGATCCCCGATTCCATTTTCGTGAGCATCCATTTTAATGCTTCTTCAAACGGCGACGCGGCAAGTGGAATCGAGGTCTTCAGCATGGCTCCGCGAGGGGCTCCCTCGACCAATGACAATTTCATTACGTGGGCCAGCCTACGCGAATCTCCGGGACATGAACTCGACATGGCCAGCTTTGCGCTCGGCCGTTCTGTGCACACCGCTCTCGTCGGACATCTGCAGCCGGTGGACCGCGGGTTGAAGCGGGCACGTTTTGCGGTCATTCGCACCGCCCGAGTGCCGGCGATCCTGGTGGAATGCGGCTTTCTCACGAACTTCGCCGAAGCGAGGGCCATCGCCACCGACGCCCACCGCAACAGCATTGCCACGGCCATCGCCGAAGGGATCAGCGACTACAAGCTCCTCGCCACGCTCCACAAGCCGCCGAAGAGCCTCGCCGACTACAACCGCCCGATCGACACGAAGATCACCCTCCGCGCCGACGCTGGAGCCGGCATCAACACCGAAGCGGACGGCGCTCCCGCACCGGTAGTCTCGCCTGGCCCAGTTTCGACCGAAGTTCCCGGCCCCGCGGCGCTGCCTTTGTCGGATAAGCCTTTGATCCTTCTCCCACCAGCGACTAGCCCGGAGATTCCCCTGCCTTCCCTGCCGTTTTCCACCAATCAATTTCCTTTATTGCCGCGCCCATCCGGATCCCACGCGCCGCTCGTATATTCCCACGAATGAGATGCACACGCGTTCTGCGCTGTTGACGCGTTGGAAGTCGTGAGCTCTACTCTTTTTCCCTTAAAATTATGATTCGGACCCGTTTTGCCTTCCTTTTACTTGCCTGCGCGGCGTTTATTCTCGTCGGCTGCTCCAGTTATGATGAGCGGCTTGCCTCGCGCGAAACCGAATACCTCAACGGCAGAATCGCTGTCGGCCGGGTCGTTGCTCCGCAGAGCGGTGGGTATGATCCCGTTTCTTATTGGGACGGCGACAACGTCAGCGGTGCCCCTCGCGTGAAGATTTTCCTCGGTGAACAGCGCGCCTACTTCTACAAGGGCGATCAGCTCGTCGGCGTTTCGCAGATTTCCTCCGGCCGCGAGGGTTACGACACTCCGTCGGGCAGCTATAAGATCATCCAGAAGAGCCCCGACCACGTCTCCAACCTGTATGGCGACTTTGTGGATGATGCTGGCAATGTCGTCGTCGCCAATGTTTCTGTGAAAGACAAACGCCCGCCGGGCACGAAGTTCAAGGGTGCCAGCATGCCGTTCTTCATGCGCGTTGTTGGCGGCGTGGGAATGCACGCGGGTTACCTGCCTGGCTATCCAGCGTCCCATGGTTGCATTCGTATGCCTCGGCACATGGCGGAGACTTTCTTCAACAATGTGTCTCTCGGCACGCCCGTCGAGCTGCATTGATTCATGTCTCTTCCGTTTGAGCTGAGCGTGGCGGACTACGCCCGCTTGCGGGACAGCGATCAGCCGCCGTTCCTGTTGGATGTGCGCGAGCCGGACGAATACGCCACGGCCAAAATCTCCGGATCGGTGCTCGTGCCGTTGAGCGACATTACCAGCCGTGTGCAGGAGGTTTTGCCGGGCAAGGACGCCCACATCGTCGTTCAGTGTCATCACGGGATGAGATCCGCCCGCGCCGCCGAGTATCTCAAGCAGATCGGGTATCAAAAAGTGCAGAATCTCACCGGCGGGATTGACGCTTGGTCAGTGGAAATCGATCCGACAGTGCCGGTTTACTGAGACACGGCGGCGAGGCCTTGCGCCTCACGAGAGCTGCTACACCAACTCTACTGCAACCTTCAGCCCGTGGCGGGCGGCACCGGCGGTCAGCACGGCGCGAATTGCTCCGATGGTCTGCCCATGTTTGCCGATGACTTTGCCTACATCCTCGGGATTCACCTGCACGTTGAAGAGGACGCGCTGATCAGCTTCGTGCTTCACGATCACGATTTCGTCGGGAAAATCGACCAGGCCTTTGATGACAAATTCCAAGAATTCTTCCACCGGCAGAGTAAAACAACCCCTGCCAATGAAAGGCAAGGAAAACGTGGCTTTTTTTGCCCTCTGCTCTTCTAGTGCGCCTCGCGGCGTTTCTCGGACTGATCGCGATGAATCCAGATGCTCTGCATGATGCCCAAACCGGACATGAGGAGGAGGACAAATGATCCGCCGTAGCTGATGAACGGCAACGGCAGACCCGTGATGGGCGTTACGGAGATCGTCATGCCCACGTTCATAAACGTATGGGTGAAGATCAACGTCATGATCCCTGTGGCAAGGAGCACTCCGAAAATGTCCGTCGCCTTGGACGTCATGTAGAGCCCGGTGATGATGAATGCCCCGAAGGCAGCCATCAACAGAGCCCCTCCCAGGAAGCCGTGCTGCTCTCCGATGACGGAAAAAATAAAGTCGTTGTGCACGATGGTTTCAGGCAGAAAACCTAACTCGTTTTGGGTATTTGGAGCTTTGAAGCCTTTGCCCTCGAACCCTCCCGAGCCGATGGCGATGAGCGATTGATTAATGGTCCAGCCGGTTCCCTTTGGGTCGCGCTCGGGGTGGAGAAAGGTGGTGAGGCGATCCACCTGGTAAGGTTTCAAGACAAAGGTGATCGCTAGCGGGATCAGCGCGGCTCCAATGAGGATCATCGTGATCAAATAGCGTTTCGGGATGCCGCCAATGAAGAACATGGCAAGGACGACGGGCACCCACACGATACAGGAACCCAAGTCGGGCTCCTTTAAGATCATCAGCCACGGCGCACCGACCACGGCACCAGTGATCATGATGCGAAGCATCGGATGCAGCTTCTGAAACTGGCTGAGCGCCAGTGCCAGCACCATGATTGAGGCCATCAAGGCCATCTGCGACGGCTGAAAGTTGAGGACTCCGAGGTCCAGCCAACTTCTTGCTCCGTAACGGGTTACGCCAAATATCTTCACCGCCACCAGCCCGAGAATACTGATGACATATAGCGGCAGCGCCCCCCATTTCAGCCAACGATAATCGACCAAAGCGAGAACAAAATAGGCAACCAGACCAAGGACGATCCAAGTGGTTTGCTTCGACCACGACTCAACCAAATAACGATCTGTTCGCATCCAGGTCGCGCTGTAAATCGCAAAGACGCCGAAGATGCAAAGGGCCATCATCAGGCCGAAGAGCAGCCAGTTGAGGCCAAGGAGCTTTTTAAGCAGCGGGTGCATTTAGATCGTGGGAACCGCCTCCAACAGCCGACGGGTGTATTCGTGCTTCGGGTTCTGGTAAATCTCCTGCGCCGGAGCCGCTTCAACGATTTCTCCGCGATACATCACGAGCACGTGATCGCTGATGTGCTCCACCACCGCCAGATCGTGCGCGATGAAAAGATACGTGAGCCCGAGCTGTTCCTGAAGATCCTGGAGGAGATTGACGACCTGCGCCTGCACGGAAACGTCCAGCGCGCTGACCGCCTCATCGCAGACGATGAAATCCGGCTTCACCGCGAGCGCCCGGGCGATTCCGATGCGCTGACGTTGGCCGCCGCTGAACTCATGCGGATGCCGCTCGGCGAAATCGGGTTTCAGCTCTACGAGTCCGAGCAACTCAGCCACGCGGTCACGCCGCTGGTGACGGTTCATCTCCGGAAAATGAATCTCCAACGGCTCGGCAATGATCTGCCCAATCGTCATCCGCGGATTCAAAGAACCATACGGATCTTGGAAGATCATCTGCATGCGCCGCCGATAAGGCCGGAACTCCGCTTCGCTCAGCGGGAGAATGTTCTCCCCCTCGAATAACACCTCACCCGCCGTCGCCTTCTCGAGCTTGAGCAGCGCTTTCCCGACCGTCGTCTTGCCACTGCCGCTCTCTCCAACCAACCCAACTGTCGTGCCACGCTCAATCACGAAACCCACGTCCGTCACCGCCTTCACCGGATCGCTCTTCCCCGCAAAAAGGCTCGATGGTTTCTCAAACCACACCCGCAGATTTCTGACTTCCAACAAACTCATAGAGTGGCCAAAAACCCCGTCAGCGGACTCGTCGGGCTTGCGGCATTTTGCGGTCCCGCCAGGCCCAACTCGAAAGCGGCGCGCCCGGCTTCCACTGCCGTGGCAAACGCCCATGCCATGCGCAGCGGATCGCTCGCCACGGCAATCGCCGTATTTACCAGCACCGCATCGGCTCCCATTTCCATCGCCTCCGCTGCCTGACTCGGCGCGCCCAAGCCCGCATCCACCACCACCGGCACCGTCGCCTGCTCAATAATGATCTCGATTTGATCGCGCGTCCGAATTCCGCGATTGCTCCCAATCGGCGCGCCCAGCGGCATCACCGTCGCCGCCCCCACATCCTGCAAGCGACGCGCCAGCACCGGATCCGCATTAATATAAGGCAGCACCGTAAAACCTTCGCGCACCAGAATCTCCGTCGCCTTAAACGTCTCGATCGGATCCGGCAGCAAATAACGCGGGTCGGGATGGATCTCCAGCTTCACCCATTTCGGCAGCCCGGCCGCTTCCGCCAGCCGCGCTAGACGCACCGCTTCCTCCGAATTCATCGCGCCGCTCGTATTCGGCAGCAGGAGATATTTCTGCGGATCGATAAACTCCAAAATGTTCGCGAAAGGATCCTTTTTTCCCGAGAGATCCGCCCGCCGCAATGCCACCGTCACGATCTCCGTTCCGCTCTCCGCCAGAGCGTTGCGCATCACTTCGTTGCTGGAAAATTTACCCGTGCCGAGGAAAAGGCGGGAGGAGAAAACCCGGTCGGCGATGCGCAAGGGTTGGTTAGGGCGGCTGGACATGGACGGCAAAAATAACAGCATCGCCCGAACTTTCAGCAAAAAGAAACGACGCGCTCAGGTTGCAACGCGTTTTCGCTGTCTTAGATTCGGCGAGTGACGCCTGAGATCCCCAACCTCACCGGAAAACTCCTCCTCGCACACCCCACGATGCGTGACCCGAACTTCCGTCACAGCATCGTTTACCTGGCGAAACACGACGAAAATGCGGGCGCATTCGGTTTCATCATCAACCGCCCGATCTCCCAGACCTTCGACGAACTCGGCGTCTCCACCGTCTCGCCGGTCTTCGCCCAGGCCAAGCTGCACCTCGGCGGCCCCGTCGCCACCGACAGCGTCATTCTCGCGATGTTCGACCGCGACCCGATCACCGGCGAACTCACCTTGCATCACTCCATCAAGACCTCCTCCGAGGAACTCGACGAGGAAGAACTCATCACCGACCCGTCCCGCACCATCGCCATCATCGGCTATTCCGGCTGGGACGGCGGCCAGCTCGAACGCGAACTCGGCGAAAACACCTGGCTCATCCAGGACCCCGACGAAGCCGGCTGCGACCTCCTTTACTCCGACGAATCCACCTGGAAAAAACTCGTCTCCCGCATCCATCCCAACCTGAAGTTGCTCGCGGAAATGCCCGAGGATCCGAGCTTGAATTAGGCAAACTTTTGGTTTGCAATCCTCCCCCATCCCCACAGAATCACCAGCCTAATGGACCCCAACAAAGACGACTCGTCTGACCTGGTCAAAAATTCCGTGTTGTATCGGGAATTTCTAGCCGAACGAGAAGAAATCCTCCGGCACAAATGGATCGAGAGCGAGAAATGCGGCCATGACATCGGTTTCGAAAAGGCCCTGCTCGAGTGGATCGTTAAACATCGCTCCACCTGGCGCGACAACCGCAAAAAACAAAACCTTTCCCCTTAGCTGCCGCTTCCCTCCTGAGCCCCCAGGCCTTCTAACATCCACCTCATCCTTTAATCCGGCCCTGCGAGACCGCGAAAGGAACCCTCAATGACCCAGCCTGACAACGGCGTCCTCCTTATGGACGCCTCCGCCATCGAACGAGCGATCAAGCGCATCGCCCACGAAATTGTCGAACAAAACCCCGATCTCTCTCAGATCGTCCTCGCAGGCATCCCGCTCCGTGGCGTGGAACTCGCCCGCCGCCTCGCCGCCGCCATCACCAGCTTCGAAGGCCGCGCCGTCGAGACCGGCGTCGTCGACGTCACCATGCACCGCGACGATTACCATCTGCGCGGCAAACTCCCCTCTCCGCAGCAAACTGTCCTGCCGCTCGACCTTAACGACCGCACCATCATCCTCATCGACGACGTGCTCTTTACCGGACGCACCTGCCGCGCCGCCCTCGACACCATCTCCAGCTTCGGCCGCCCCGCCCGCATCCAACTTGCCAGCTTGTTAGACCGCGGCCATCGCGAACTCCCCATCCGCCCGGATTACGTCGGAAAAAACGTCCCGTCAGCTAGGAACGAACGCGTCATGGTTCGACTAACCAATGTCGATGCCGAAGGCGACTCCGTCTGGTTGCGCAAAAGCTAAATGGCCATGCTCACCGCCCCTTCTCCCACTGCGTGGAACCGCAAAGATCTTGTTGGCATTCAGGAGCTCTCCCCTGACGAAATCCGTCTCGTCCTCGACACCGCCGCCGCCTTCAAAACGGTGGGCACTCGCGAGATCAAGAAAGTCCCCGCCCTGCGCGGAAAGACCCTCATCAACTTCTTCGTTGAGCCCAGCACCCGCACCCGCACTTCCTTCGAGCTCGCTGCCTTTCGCCTCAGCGCCGACGTCATTAATATCTCCGCGTCCAGCTCCAGCCTCACGAAGGGCGAAACGCTCAAAGACACCGCGCTCAACCTCCAGGCCCTGCAAGCCGACATCATCGTCCTGCGCCACAGCTCCGCCGGAGCCGCGCAATTCCTTGCCGAACGCCTCTCTGCCAGCATCATCAACGGCGGCGACGGCGCCCACGAGCACCCGACCCAGGCCTTGCTCGACACCTTCACCATCCGGGAAAAACTCGGCCGCACCACCAACGACCTCACCGGCCTGCACGTCGCCATCGTCGGCGACATCCTCTTCAGCCGCGTAGCTCGCTCTAACATTCACACTCTGCTGAAGCTCGGCGCCAAAGTCACCCTCGTCGGCCCCACCACCCTCGTTCCGAAAGTCTTCGAGGAACTCGGCTGCAACGTCACGCACGACCTCGACTCCATCCTGCCCGACGTGGACGTCGTCAACCTTCTCCGCATCCAGCACGAGCGTCAGCGCAAGGAATACTTCCCCAGCTTGGGCGAATACACCTCCCTCTTCGGCCTCACCAAAGCGCGCGCGGAGAAGCTCAAGCCCGAGTGCCTCATCATGCACCCCGGCCCCATCAATCGCGGCGTCGAGATAGACAGCGACCTCGCCGACAGCCCCCGGAGCGTCATCCTCGATCAAGTCACCAACGGCCTCGCCGTTCGGATGGCCGTCCTCTACCTCTGCGCCGGCAGCGGCAAACTCACCTCATGAAACCCCTCCTTCTCCTTACAATCCTTCTCGCCACCCTCGCCTCCGGCTTCTCCCAAACCCAGCGGGAGATGAACGAGGACGCACAGAAGGACTTCCAGAAAGCCGACGCGCAACTCAACAAAGTCTACAAACAAGTCCTCGCCACCGCCGACCCCGAGTCACAGGAGAAACTCAGAGTCGCGCAGCGAAACTGGATCGCCTTTCGCGACGCCGAAGCCGCCTTCGAAGCCGACCGCGAAGCCCGCGGCGGCAGCATCGCCCCGCTCATCTACTCCGGCACCCAAACCGCCCTCACCAAAGAACGCACCGCCGCCCTGAAGGCACTCCTAGAGCCCTCCGAATAGCCCAACTCTTTCCCTAGTCATTGGTCATTAGGATTTAGTCATTTCGCCCACCCCTCAATAGTGATAGCGGCACGAAATCACCATCAACCGTTCGTCAGTCACTTGATACACCAGCCGATGCTCATCATTGATCCGTCGGGACCAGCACCCTTTCAGCCCATGCTTGAGAGCCTCCGGCTTACCAGTTCCTGTAAACGGTGTGTGAGCCGCTTCCACGATCAACTTCGTCAGGCGATCAAACAATTTGCGATCCTGTCCCGCCCATTCTGAATAGTCGGAAAATGCCTTCGCATGGAAGGCGACCTGCCTCATGGGAAGGATTCCGGCGTCACCACGTTGCGCCCCGCTTCAACATCCGCAACCGCCTCTTGCAGATGCTGACGGTTTGCAGACGAGCGCAGCAGATACGCTGTTTCGTCGGATTCACGCACCACGATTTCGATCTGACGATGCGCGAAGGTTTGCTTCAAACCTTGCAGAAACTGCTCATCCAGCTCGTCAGCGTTCAGAAGAAAAGTCGCGTCCATGATCTAAAAGAATAATCGAACCGCCTGTTTCACCCAAGGGATTTCTCATTCGGCAACCGCGCAGGAGATTAGTCATTAGTCATTAGGATTTAGTCATTTTTTCCTTCCGGAAGCACTTCAGGGCGTTAGCGGAGTGCGTCAGAACGGTCCGGAAGGACGTCAGCAGGCATCGGAAGCAGGTCAGAACCATGCGGAAGCTCGTCAGATGACATCGGAAGCAGGTCAGATCGGTCTGGAAGCACTTCAGAACGCTCCGGAAGCTCGCCGGATCGTGTCGGAAGCTCGGCAAAACGCTCCGGAAGCACGCCAGATCGATCCGGAAGCCGTGCAGAAAGCGTCCGGAAGGCAAACAGGGCGGTAGCGGAGAAGGTCAAACCGCTGCCGGAGGCAGTCAGACAGGTACGG
The DNA here is from genome assembly GCA_036388355.1 of Chthoniobacterales bacterium. Taxonomy (GTDB): domain Bacteria; phylum Verrucomicrobiota; class Verrucomicrobiia; order Chthoniobacterales; family DASVRZ01; genus DASVRZ01. The sequence continues at coordinate 28,771 of DASVRZ010000140.1, forward strand.
AAGCGCGTCAAACCCGTGTGGGAGCACTTCAGAAGACTCCGGAAGCTCGTCAGATCGAAGCGGAAGCTGTTCAGAAGCGCGCGGAAGCACGCCAGATTGGTTCCAATTGACGTCTAGTAGGCACCGCGAGCTCGCTCTCCCATTCCAAAGCGACTCAGAGGAGCACGGTCACCACATGCATGCTAATACTACGAGTCTTCTCCTACCTGGAATACGCTTGACGATAGTCCGATGCAGAACAGCTGAAGAATTTCCTGAACGCCCGGCAAAAGTTCTCTGTATTCGGGTAGCCCACCTCCACGGCCACCTGCTTGATGGAGAGGGTGCTCGTCGCCAGCGCATGACCCGCGATCCGCAGCCTTTTTTGAATGAGGTATTGGTGTGGGCTTTCTCCGAGGTAGGTGCGGAAGAGCATGTGCATGTGCGAGACGCTCACGTCCGCCTTCTTCGCCACATCCTCCAGAGATAGAGGCTTCCCGTAGTTCTTATTGATGAAGTCCGTCGCCAGGCTCAACTGCATGGGAATGGCCTGCGTTTGTGCTAGGGATCGCGATCGCTCCAGCTCGAACTCCAGACGCGACAGGATGAGGTTGCCGATCACGTCACGGTCCAGCACGCCATAGTGAAACGCCTGCAGCATCTCTCCCATAAAGGCGTGCATGGACTTGCGGTCTTTCCACTGAAAAGATCGGGGCCAATCCAGCGTCAGATCCTTGCTGTCGCACCGGAACCAAACGACATAGCAATGGTAGTAGCTTTCCGCCGGCGACTCAGAAACTGACACCTGTCCGGGACCATGGCAAAAGACGGTGCTCTCCCCATGCAGCACCGGAGTCTCTTCCAAACCATAAACGGTGCCCTCCTGAATGATTTCAAAGAGCACTTCGCTTTCCGCCGCTGTCACCGGATGACGCGACCCGCCCAGGGCACTGGCAAAGGTGCCGAGGCGGGTCAGTCGGAACGGTAGGATTCGCCTGTAGTTCATAGATTTAGTCAATTTCTATGCAGCTTGTATGTGGATATGATCGGGACGTTCACGATTTTAAGTAGGTTTTCACAGTCTTCCCCATGCTCCCACGAATTACCGTTCAGTTATACAGCGTTCGCGATCTCGCCAAAGAGGATTATGCCGGCACCATCCGCGCCATTGCCGCAACTGGCTTTGGCTGTGTGGAACCGGCGGGTTATCCCGGCACGACCGCGAAAGACGCAGCGAAGCTTTTTGCAGAGCTCGGACTGAAAGCGCCTTCCGCCCATATTGCTCTGCCGATCGGGGAGGACAAAAATGCGATCATCGATGAAGCCCTCCTCATGGGGCACCAATATCTTATTACGGGCTGCCCTCCGGGCTTCATGGAGAACTACACGTCTCTCGACCGCGTGAAGGCAATGGCGGAACTCTACTCGGTAGCGGCGGCCAACCTCGAGCCGCACGGTTTGAAGGTGGGCTATCACAACCACGATTGGGATCTGGCTGTGGTGGAAGGCCGGCGCGCCTATCAAGTCTTTCTGGAGAACACGCCCGAGACAGTGCTCTACGAGGCAGATCTCTTCTGGGTGCAACGCGC
>DASVRZ010000141.1:0-5348 GCA_036388355.1 Chthoniobacterales bacterium
CCACAACGGCGTTTAGATAAGCGGGCGCGTCGGGAGCGCTATCGACGGGCTCCGTTTCGTAAACATGCGAGCCAACGGCCGGACCGGAGACGCCAGGAAGAGCTAGAACTGCGTCACGCCCGTTGCGGAGATTGGCGAGCCGGTCGCCGAGATTGGTGCCCAACGCGATGCCGGTGCGCATGCGAGTTACTCCAGCCCGAGAACGTGCTGCATGTTGTAAAGCCCCGCTGGCTGGGCCGCGGCCCACTTGGCGGCGTGGATCGAGCCTTTGGCAAAAGTGTCGCGGCTCGATGCTTTGTGCGTGAGTTCGACGCGCTCGCCGACGTTCGCAAAAATGACGGTGTGATCCCCGACGACATCGCCGCCGCGGATCGCGTGCATGCCGATCTCCGTAGGCGTGCGTTCGCCAACCATACCTTCGCGGCCATGACGAACGTCGCTGGCGTATTGGAGATTGCGCACATCGGTGAGGATTTCCGCAAGGCCGCGAGCGGTGCCGCTTGGGGAATCTTTTTTAAGGCGGTGATGCATCTCGAGGATTTCCAGATCGAATTCCGGCCCAAGAATTTCCGCGGCTTTGCGGGTGAGCCAGAAGAGCGTGTTGACGCCGACACTGTAATTCGGAGCAAAAACGATCGGGATGATTTTCCCGGCGTCGGCGATCTGCTCGCGAACGGCTTCGGACTGTCCCGTCGTGCCGATGACCAGAATCTTCTTCGCTTCGACACAGCGCTCCAGCACACGTGCGGTGACGTCTGCATGGGTAAATTCAATCACTGCATCGCAGCGGGGCAAAGCGGCGAGCAGTTCGTCGTCGGATTCCGATTCACCGCTGACGATGACCGCCGAATCCGTCGATGCACAGCCGATGATGGCTCGGCCCATGCGACCGCGGGCGCCGTTTACGAGGAGGCGGAGAGGCTGCATGTCAGGAAACGAGCTGAAGCTTTTGCAAAGTCTCGCGGAGGATCTGGGAAGTGGCCGGAGCCATTTCGCAAAGCGGGAGCCGCACTTCAGAAGTCATTTTCCCCATCCATTCGAGAGCGGTTTTCGACGGCACCGGATTAGGCTCGATGAAGAGATTTTTGAAAAGCGGCGAGTAAAGACGGTGCAACGCCAGCGCTTCGTCGGTGCGACCGGAGCGATACGCGGCAACCAGTTTGCAAACGCCTTCCGGGATGACATTCGAGGCGACGCTAACCACGCCGACAGCACCCACGCTCAGGAAGGGAAGGGTTAACGAATCGTCGCCGCTCAGCACGGTGAAACCTTCTGGAACAGCCGCGCACAATTGGCTGGTGCGATCGACACTGCCGCCGGCTTCCTTGAGCGAAACAATATTAGGAACTTCCGTGGCCAATCGCACGACCGTCTCGAGACTAATCTCTCCGCCGGTCCGTGCTGGAATGCTATAAAGCATGATGGGCAGCGCGACGGCTTTCGCCATCGCTTGGAAATGCCGGAAGAGCCCTTCCTGCGACGGCTTATTGTAATAAGGGTTCACGAGCAACAACCCGTCTGCACCTTTCGCAGCGGCCTGTTCGGATTGCCAGATGGCTTCTTTAGTGGAGTTAGAGCCCGTTCCGGCGATGACCTTCACCCGCCCTTTGGCGAAGCGGACAGCGAGGTCGATGAGACGAACATGTTCGTCCAGATCGACAGTCGGAGATTCCCCTGTAGTGCCGACGGGCACGAAGCCGTCCACGCCCGCGGCGATCTGCGCCTCAATGAGATCTTCGAACGCTTTCTCGTCGATTTCTCCGTTTCGAAATGGCGAGACGAGTGCTGTATAGGTGCCGGTAAACATGCCCTTCTTTCGCGGGTGAGCGGAAAAATATCAACCGTCGATTTCAATTTCGCCGCTGAAGACGAAGTCCGCCGGGCCCGTGAGGGTGACGTTCCGAAAATGCTCCCCGTCCCGCTCGAAACCGACATCCATCGTTTCTCCGCCACGGACCTCAACGGAGATCGGGCTGCTCACCCCGTGCACAACCGCGTGGATCAACGCAGAGGCAACGACACCCGTTCCGCAGGCCAGGGTTTCGCCCTCGACGCCGCGTTCGTAGGTGCGGATGGCGATGACGTGATCAGAAAGCTTCTTGATAAAATTGGCATTCGTTCCGCGCGGCTCAAAAGCATCGTGCCAGCGAATCTGAGCGCCGCGGTCGTGCACGTTCACGCGCTCGAGGTGCTCCACGAACTCGACGGCATGCGGCACGCCGGTATTCAGGGAATGAACTTGGGCCATTCCGTCGCCGACACGCAGATCGAGGTTCAAACGCAGATCGTGCGGCGCGGACATGGTGAGCGAAACTTGCTCGCCGCTGATCCTCGCATGAATGACACCGGCCAGCGTCTCAAAGCTGAGCCCGGACGAGCATCCGGAAACCCGATGCGCAAACCGCGCGAAACACCGCGCTCCGTTGCCGCACATCTCCGCTTCGCCGCCGTCGCTATTGTAATAGCGCATCTTAAAATCCGCGTCTCCCTCGGCCGGTTCCACCAGCAAAATGCCGTCTGCTCCCACGCCACGATGGCGGTCGCAGATCTTGGCAATCTGAGCGGCGGTAAACTGCAACGATCCGTCGCGATTATCGAAAACGACGAAATCGTTTCCCGCACCATTCATTTTCTGAAACGTGACCATGTTACGCATTTGTGACATGAATTACCAGAGAGGAGCGGCCAGAGCAAGAGACGCGGACGATTTATCTTTTCCGCGTGCCAATTTCCAGTTGCAGCCTTGGCGAAACCTGCCTACCTTCCCGCCCCTCGAAAACCACACCCTTCCAATTTTATGTCTCAACATCGCAGTCTCAAAGGCGCCAGCAAAATTGCAGCAAAACGTAACGTCCTCAAGCGCTTCGAGCGCGTCGATCTGCTCAAAAAGCGTGGCCAATTCAAAGAAGGCGACAAAGTTATCGGCTTGGTGAAAACCATGCCAGAGGCGTAATCCGCCTCCCGTCTCCATGCGCCTGAATCGATTTCTGGCGTCAGCCGGACTCGGCTCGCGCCGTTCCTGCGAAGCCCTCATCAGCGAGGGCAAAGTCACTATCAACGGGCGCGTTTGCGTGGCCCTCGCGACTGAGGTGGCGCCGGAAGACCACGTCAAGGTCGGCAATAAGCTCGTGCACGTCGAGCAGCCGACCTACGTGATCCTGAACAAGCCACGCGGCTATGTGACGACGATGTCCGACGAATTTGGACGTCGCACGATTGAAGATCTTCTGCCCCGCAACTGGCCCCGGCTTTTCCATGTCGGCCGTCTCGACAAAGACAGCGAAGGCCTGCTTCTCCTCACCAACGACGGGGAACTCGCGCAAAAACTCACGCATCCCAAGCACAAGATTGAGAAGGAATACGAAGTCCTCCTCGACAAACCTTACGACTCGGAACTGACGCCCAAGCTGAAAAAAGGCATCGTTCTCGAGCAAGGCCGCGGAAAAATTGAGCGTCTGCAAATCGTGAAGCCGAACCATCTTCGCGTCGTTCTGGCGCAAGGTTTGAAGCGTCAGATTCGTCTCATGTTTGCCTCCGTCGGCTATGAAGTGATGCGCCTCTGCCGCACGCGCATTGGTCCGATCCGCCTGGGTGAATTACCGTCCGGCAGTTACCGGTTGCTCACTGATCGCGAACTCCGTTTGATCCACGAGCATCTGACGCAGAAACCCGCCATCGAGCGGATCCGCCATCCCGACGCCAAGGTTTCCTAGTTCTCTCGGCGTGGATGCCTCAGGGCACTAGGGACGCTTTGGGGATCTGGTAAGTGTCGCCCACGTCGACGCGTTGGTAATCTTCCTCGCTGAGCACGACGTTGTAGAGCTCTCCGGTGCTTGCAGCCTTCACGCTGATAAAGTAGCGCCCCGCGAGATCGTTACGCTGCACACCGCCCTGTCCGATCGTTAACTGCGTCTCTGGACGCGGCTCAAATCGTTTCGATACCACTTTCCCGGTGATCGCATTCTCCGCGGATTGGCCACCCATGTTCATCACAGCGTAACCGACCAGCGCAATGAGCAGCAGAGCTCCAAGCACTGCGATGATGATCTCCCGTTTGCTCGCTCCCGACGGGATCACGCGCCGGGGATCTGGAGAAGAAGCTTCTGGTGCCATGATAGCTAGTCGGAGGTCAGCAACGTGGCCTCGGGGCTTGGCGTCTGCCAGACATAGCGGCTCAGCAACACCTTCAACATCGCCGTGAGCGGGATGGCGAGAAGCGCCCCCAGAAGGCCGCCAAGCAGCAAGCTCCAAGCAAAGACCGAGATGATAATCGTCATGGGATGCAGCCCCACGGAGTTGCCCACGATTTTTGGTGCGACAAAGATTCCCTCGATCTGTTGCACGCCGATGAAGATGGCCGTGACGATCGCGGGGTGCATCAAGTCCTTATATTCGACCGCCGCAATGATCACCGCGGGGATCCAACAAATGACAATCCCCAGGTAGGGAATGATGCAGAGAAAACAGACCATGAGGCCGATGAGCAGTGCGAACGGTAATCCCATGATCAGCAAGGTCGTTCCAATCATGATGCCGTTGATGATACTCACGAGAAGCTGACCGCGGAAAAACGCGATCAAGTAGTCGTTGATCTGGTCCAGCACGATGACGACTTCATCTTTGAAACGAGAATCGCGCAGCGGGAGAAAGTTCGTCCAGTTGCGCGAAATGTTATCCGCCTCAACCAGGAGGAAAAACAGGTAAACCGGGATGATAAACAACCCGACCGTGAAGGCAAAAATGCCGAAGAAACCGCCGATGCTCCCCTTCACCAGATTCCACGCTTTCTCCGTGAGTTGCGGGATTTGATGTTCGATCCAGGCTTGGGCGTCCGGTCCGAAAAGGACTTTATAAGGATCTCTCGCCGCCTCGGCTTCCAAAGCGCTCTCCGCGATCGGCGTGATGTCGGGCAGCACCGGAAGTGGGCCCACCACTGGAAAGGCTCGCGGAGCAGGCGTCGGCGGTTCTATTTCGGCAGGTTTCGCGCGCTTGAAGGGGCCAAACTCCGGGATCTTGTTGCCATATTTTTTGACGGTCGAGTCGAGCATCACGCGCGCTTTCGCAGCGTAAACGGGAACGTCTTTACCAAGGCGCACCGTCTGGGAGTAAACCGTCGGCACCAACCAGATCAGGATGGAAGCACCGGAGAGCGTAACCACGAGAAACACCATGACCACCGCCCGAAAACGGGGGATGCGATTTTTCACCATCCAGACAACCACGGGGTTGAGCAGATAGGCGATCACTGCCGCCGCCGCGACTGGAAAGAGCAGCGGTTGGAGAAAGGATAAGGTGCGGCCGGTCAGGTAAATCCCGAGAACCACCATGCCAAGGATGGAGAGAATGGC
>DASVRZ010000142.1:0-6609 GCA_036388355.1 Chthoniobacterales bacterium
ACCTGCGGGCCAACGGTTTATTCCTACGCGCACATCGGCAACTGCCGCGCCTATATTTTCGAAGACCTGCTGCAACGGCACCTGGAGTGCCGCGGTTACGAAGTGCTCCGTGTGTTGAACATGACGGATGTGGACGACAAAACCATCCGCAACTCACGCGCAGCCGGAGTGCCCCTGGCGGATTTTACCGCCGTCTATAAACAAGCTTTCCTCGATGACTTGGCCACGCTGAACATCGAGCCGGCCACCTTCTATCCATCGGCCACCGAGCCGAAATATATCGCGAAGATGATCGAGATGATTGGCGATCTCATGGCCAGAGGGATTGCCTACCAGGCGGACGATCGCTCCATCTACTTCCGACTCGTCAAGTTTCCTAACTACGGCAAACTGGCGCACCTCAACCTGGAAGAGCTTCGCCCCACCGGCCGCATTCAGAACGACGAATACGAGAAGGAAAGCGTTGGCGATTTCGCCCTTTGGAAAGCCTGGGACGCGGAAGATGGCGATGTGAAGTGGGACAGCCCCTGGGGTTCCGGACGTCCCGGCTGGCACATTGAATGCAGCGCCATGGCGATTTCGTTGTTAGGCCCAGAGCTGGATATCCACTGCGGCGGCGTAGACAACATCTTCCCGCATCACGAGGCGGAGATCGCGCAAAGTGAATGTTGCACGGGTAAGACCTTCTCCAAGTATTGGATGCATTGCACTCACCTGATGGTGGATGGGCAGAAAATGGCGAAGTCGGCTGGCAACTTCTATACGTTGCGCGATCTGTTAGAGAAAGGCTGGAGCGGCCGCGAGGTGCGCTATGCCTTGCTGTGTGTCAATTACTTGCTGCCGCTGAACTTCACGTTCGAGGGATTGGAGGCCGCACGAAAGACGCTTCATCGCATCGACAACTGGGTGCAGCGCGTGGAGGAACTAGCGACGCAGCCTCCAGAGGCTAACGAATGGCCACAAGTGGCGAAGTTTCACGAATCTCTGGATCACGACCTCAACATCTCCGGAGCGCTCGGCCATCTTTTCATTCTCATTAATGAAACCAACGCCGAAATGGACGCCGGTCATCTAACGCCGGCTGCCGCAGCGAGTCTCCTCGCTGGTTGGGCATCCATCAACCGTGTGCTAGGCCTCACCAAGCCTGCGAGCGCTGTTCCCGACGAGGTGTTGGCGCTGGTCGAGGAAAGAGCCGCCGCGCGCGCCGCCAAAAATTGGGCGGAAAGCGACCGCCTCCGCGACTTAATTCTTGAGAAAGGCTGGACGGTGAAAGACTCCAAGAGTGGTGCAAAACTAACTCCAGCATGAACTTTCCTCCTTCAGACTTTCTTGATCTATGTCAAACAGCCCACCCGAGCCTATTTGCGGGCTTGGACAATCCCTGGCTCGTGCTTCCGCTCATCGGGCGCTATCTCCAGGAGCATCTCACCCCCGAAAACAACGGAACTCTTCAAGGGAGCGCCTATGTTAGCGACAAGGTAACCATCGGCAAAGGCACCACCATCGGCAACGGCGCGACCATCAACGGCCCTGCCTGGATCGGGGAAAACTGTGAGATCCGCTCTGGATGTTTCATCCGCGAGAACGTGATCGTCGGTGACAATGTGGTGTTAGGCAATTCCTGCGAGTTTAAGAACTGCATCATTTTCAATGCGGCGCAGATTCCCCATTTCTCCTATGTGGGCGACTCCGTCGTCGGCTACAAGGCTCACCTTGCCGCCGGGGTTATTCTCTCTAACATGCGGCTGGATCAGAAGCCTGTGACCGTCGCCACCCCAGCAGGCACGATCGATACGGGCTTGCGAAAGTTTGGCGCTGTAGTCGGTGATTTTGCGGAGATCGGCTGCAATGCGGTTCTGAGCCCTGGCTCCATCATCGGACGTAGGAGTTTGATCTATCCAGGCGCGCAATGGCGTGGCTACCTGGCTCCGGATTCCATCGCCCGCCTCCGGCAGCAGCTGGATGTGATTCCCCGAAGTGTCCGCTAACCTGGCAGCAGCTAATGCTGGTTAATCGCGGTTTGCACTTCCTCACGAGCGTTCTCGATATAGTCGGTGCTGAAGATATTGAGCTCCCCACTCGCGGGATCGTAGATAGCAAATGCCTGACCGTCCGATCGCTGCCACGTTTTCGCCCCTTCGCCCTCAACTTCCTCCCAAGTCTTGCCCGCCGCGCTGGCGTTCAACAACTTCTTCTGCTTGTCCTCCGGAATCTTGAGACTCGTGAGCGAGGTATAGGTGATCACTGCCGCCTTCGCCTCCACGAAGAGGACCTTGATCGTTAGATCGTCGTGCTTGTAGAAGCGAACGTCTGGCACCTGTCCAGTCGGAGCGACCGGTTTGCCTAATGCCGCGTCGCATTCCTCGATCGTGGCAAAAATTTGCCCCCCACCCGCAGGCGCCCATGCCATGGAAGCGAGCAGGAGAAGCAGAGAAAGGGAACGCATTTGAGGACAGTGAGGGCTGGCGAGGTTAGTCCTGAACCGCCCGCCCGCCAAGGAGAATCCGCGTTTCAACGGTCACTCGGAATCCCGCTCTGGACGAGGATCGCGGGCCAGCAAGCGCCGCATGGCTTCACCTGGCCGCGCGTTATTGTAAAGAATCGAGTAAATCTCATCCACAATCGGTGTCTGGATATTTGCCTGCCGGGCGCACTGATACGCGCTACGCGTGGTGGGAACGCCTTCCGCCACCATCTTGGTGGAGCTCGAGATGTCCGCGAGGGTCTCGCCTCGGGCGATCCGCTCCCCGAACCTGCGATTCCGGCTGTGCTGGCTGAAGCAGGTGACCATGAGATCGCCGATGCCGCTCAGGCCCTGGAAAGTTTCCGGGCGACCGCCGAGCGATACGCCGAGTCGGACCATTTCTGCCAACGCGCGGGTGACCAGCGCCGCTTTGGTGTTATCTCCCAAGCCGAGCCCATCAGAAACGCCGGCCGCGATGGCGAAGATATTCTTCAAGGCGCCGCCTAGCTCAATGCCGGCTACGTCGTTGCTAGTGTAAGCGCGGAAAGCGCAGCCGCTGATCGCCTTCTGCAGATCCACCGCCACTCCGTGATCCGCTGAGCCTAGCACGACGCAGGTGGGCCGCTGGCGCGCCACTTCCTCAGCATGCGAAGGCCCGGAGAGCACCGCCACGGGATGGTGCGGAAAGTATTCGCTAATAATTTCTGTCATCCGCTTGCCGGAGTCGCGCTCGATTCCCTTCGTGCAGCTTGCCAGAATACTGTTCGCGCTGAAACCCGCCCCAGCCATCTCTGCGACAATGCTGCGCAAGGCCACGCTGGGTGGAACTAACAACACGATCGACGCGTCCAGGCAATCTGAGAAATCGTGCGTCGGAAAGATGGAGTCCGGCAGCTTGGTTCCGGGCAGATAAGTGGTGTTCTCACGCTCGCGCTTGAGCTGTTCGGTAAACGCCTCGCCCCGCGCCCAGAGTGCCACGTCGTGCCCTTGCCCCGCTAACACCAACGCCAGGGCGGTGCCCCAGCTTCCTGCTCCGATTACAGCTGTCTTCATTTCTTTTTGGAGAACCGCGTTTCCGTGCCGTTAATCAGACGCGCAATGTTAGCCTTGTGCCGCAGGAAAACGAGCAGGCAAACCACGACGGAAAAGATCATGATCGGGGTGCCTTGAGGATTGCCCCTCACCACCAGAAACCAAACCGCCAGCGGTATTCCAAGCGCCGCGGCCAGGGACGCGACGGAGACAAAGCGGGTGCTGTAGAAAAAGATCACCCAGACCGCAAGCACGATGAGCAGCACCGCAGGATGGAACAGTGTTAGCAAGACACCAGCTGTAGTCGCGACGCCTTTCCCACCCTTGAAGCCGAGCCACGGCGTATAGCTGTGACCGAGGATGCAGCTGATGGCGGCTATAATTTGTCCCATGTGATCTGGCTGCCAGCCTGTCAGGAACCCGCCCAGCAGTACAGCAGCCGCGCCTTTTAGAGCGTCCAGCGCAAACACGGTGTAGCCACATCCTTTGCCTAACACGCGCAACACGTTGGTCGCGCCGATGTTTTTGCTCCCATGCTCACGGATGTCGATTCCTTTGGCCTTGGCGATGAGAAAGCCGTTGGGGATCGATCCCAGCAAAAAGGCGCTGACGGCGCTAACGATAAGAGCAACGGCGGGTGTCATATAAAGAGGGCGAAATGGCAGTTAACGCAGAACCTGCTGCACGAACGTGCGGGTGGTCGCGGAAAACTCCACCGCGCTGCGCAAACTTTCTCGAAGATAATCGATCAAAGCCACGTTCGGCGAAGCCACAACGAGGAAGGTGGCTAACAATGCCAGGTTCATCATGTAAATAATCACCAGCGAAAAAAAGGTGCCATGTTCTGTTAGATCCGTCTGCCCCTTGGGGATCATCCAAAGCGTGAAAGTTAGATGAAAGCCCCAGGTAAGCCCCAGTAGGGCGAAAAGATATTCGTAATGGTTCTGAATCGGATAGAAGAGCGACACACCGCCCCACACCGCGATCGCTAGCAGACTGTAGATCGGGAAAAAATACGGAGCGAGGGCGATGAGGAAGTTACTTTTGTCCGTGATGATATAGCCGCCATTGCTGGAAGCTTCGAAGTGGCTCACCCGCCCGCCCATGATCCACACCCACACCGCGTGGGTGAGTTCATGGCCATACACATAAACGAGCAATGGCTTCGGCAACCCTAGAAACGCAATCATCCAAAGCACGACACCAAGACCGAAAAACCAAAATTCCTCACTGGCCCAGAAGCGATGCTGCAAAGTGGCAGCGGAGAAGCAGTTGAAAAACGCTTCGGTGGCAATCCACGCCACCGGCAGGAGAAACAAGCCGATGACTGCTTTCAGCCAACGGCTGGGGATGGTGAGAGGCGCCGACTCATCATAGGCCATGGTGGTCCGCAACAGCGTGGATTTCTCCCGCGGGCGAACTTTACGACGTCGATTGCCAGTGGCCATTGCGTCAGGAGAGTAGAAAATCCAGCGCAGATGTCAAAGCGCCCATGCGCTCCTTCTTTACAGTGCGGCTTCACGTGTCCCGCAATCATCTGGCCAGAGGCCTTCGAGAAGGAGGAACGGACGTGTTGCAGGTTGCCTGCGCTGGCCGCAGGAAGAGCCTTTAGGCTCGGCCCATGTAGGCGCCGGTGCGGGTGTCGATCTTGATCAACTCGCCTTCTTTGATGAAGAGGGGGACGTTGACGACTTTGCCGGTTTCGAGGGTGGCGGGCTTTTGCACGTTGCTGGCGGTGTCGCCGCGGACGCCTTCGGCGCTTTCCGTGACCTTGAGGTTGACGGAGGAGGGGAGCTCGACCTGGACGGGTTTGTCTTCGACGAAGAGGACTTCGACCTTCAGGTTTTCGACGAGGTAATCTTTCGCTTCCGCGAGGAGATCGGCGCTGAGGGTGATGGTGTCGTAGGTCACCGGGTCCATGAAGTTGAAGTCGGAGCCGTCTTGATAGGAAAACTCCAGTTGCTGGCGACTGACGTCGATGATGTCGATCTTGTCGGTGGAACCGAAGCGGACGTCGGCGGATTTGCCGGTGCCGATGTAACGAATGATCGCCTGGACGAAAGCGCGCAAGTTGCCTGGGGTGCGGTGCATGACTTCAAGCACGATGGCGACGTTGCCGTTGTAGCGAATGGCTTGTCCTTTGCGAAGATCGTTGGCTGCTGGCATAAAAAAGTAGAGGTAAGTGGTGGGGTTGGGGAAATTAAAGGAGTTTGAATTTAGCAAGGTCCTGCGAATCTACAATCCCAATCGGGTGCTGCTCTCCGTCGAGGACGATGAGGTCGTCGATGCTGCTGTTTTCGAGGATTTGCAGCACGGCGACGGCGAGCTGATCGGCGTTGATGGTGATCGGCGCGACGGTCATGTAACGCTCGACCGGGTGATCGCCCAGATGGGGATCGCTCTCGAAGTGCCGGGCGAAATCGCCATGGGTGAAGATGCCGGCGAGCTTGCCGTCAGCTTCGATGACCACAGCGGCTCCGCTGCGGCGTGCGCGCATTTCGTTGAGAACCTGGCGAATGGCTGCGCTGCGGGGGACGAGAGCGAGGCGATCTCGTCCGCGCATGATGTCGGTGACGCGCAGGAGCAGGCGCCGTCCGAGGTTGCCGCCCGGGTGGAATTTGGCAAAATCATCGGAGGTAAACCCGCGCGCCTCGAGCAAGACCATCGCCAACGCATCGCCGAGCGCGAGCATGACGGTGGTGCTGGAGGTGGGAGCGAGTTGAAGCGGGCACGCCTCTTGTTCGACAGAGGCATCGATATGCACCGTGCCGCTTTTCGCGAGGAGAGACTGCGGATTGCCCGTGATGGCGACGATCTCCACTTCAAAACGCCGCAAAGCTGGCAGCAGGGCGACAATTTCCTCCGTCTCGCCCGAGGCGGACAGGATGAGAATGGCGTCGCCGTCGGAAACCACCCCAAGGTCGCCGTGGGTGGCGTTTACGGAATGCAGCACGACCGAAAGGGAGCCCGTGCTGGTGAGGGTGGCGGAAATTTTTTCCGCGACGTGCCCCGATTTGCCAATGCCGATGACGACGATCTTCTTCCCTCGCGTCGCCGCGTGCAGGAGGAGGTCCACCGCCGCGTCAAAGGAGGCGTCCAGCCGCTGTTCGAGG
>DASVRZ010000143.1:0-6581 GCA_036388355.1 Chthoniobacterales bacterium
CACGGCAAATGGGTCGAACCCGCCGTTGCCGTCTAACATCCTCAATTTCTAATCATGTCCCACTTCACCAAACTCACCCGCCTCCTCCCGCTTTTGCTGCTCACCGTCCTAACGGGATGCAGCAGCTTGCAAGATTCAGCGATCAACCTCAACCCGTTCCGAAATCCGAAAGGCAAAACGAAAATCGTCATCAACCTCACCGAGCAAAAAGCCTGGCTCTACCGCGGACGCGAAGTTGCGGCGGTCACCAAGGTTTCCTCAGGTCGCGAAGGCTTCGATACGCCGACGGGCCGCTTCAAGGTGATCGAGAAAGACGAAGATCATCGTTCGAACCTTTACGGCGCCTACGTCCGGACGGGCACCCGGAAGATCGTTGTGGCAGATGTGGACACACGTAAATCGAAGCCTCCGGTCGGGACCACTTTCATGGGCGCTCCGATGCCTTATTTCCTGCGCTTTGAAGGCGCTCACGGTTTGCATGCTGGCGAGGTGCCCGACTACCCGGCTTCTCACGGTTGCATCCGGTTGCCAAACTTTGCGGCGCGGAAGTTTTACGAAGCCGCCAACCTCGGAACTCCGGTCGTCGTGAAACGGTAAACTTCATGCCGCGGCTGCTGGTTTTTCTCTTTGCGTGGGTGCTTCTAGCATCCCCAAGCATCGGAAAAGAAAAGCCCCTCCCGCAGATCTACGATCAGAAAGCAGACGGGACAGTGCAGATCTCCCAGGCGCTTGCACGGGCCAAGCAGGAGAACAAACACGTCCTCATCGATTTCGGCGCCAACTGGTGCGCGCCATGCCACGAGCTGCATGCGGTCATCGCCGCGGACCCCGCTATTCGCGAGAAACTAGCCGCCTCCTTCGTAATAGTGATGATCGACTCCGATCGCGGCCGCAACGAAGACGTCATCCGGCGCTATGGCACCCCTACCCTGCGCGGTTTGCCTGTGCTGGCGGTGCTGGATCCCGCGGGAAATCACATCTTCACGCAAGAGACCACTGCTCTTCGCGAAGGAGAAAAATTCGCGCCTCCGAAGGTTCTGGCCTTCCTGAATAAATGGTGAGGCCCTTCCGCTTGACCCCCCGGACTTATCTGGTAACTCTTTGCTCCTATGTCCGCCGATCCAACCGCTCTTTACAGTCGTAAAAACCCCTTTCCTGGCAAACTCACGGTCAACCGCAAGTTGACGGCGGAGACTTCCCAGAAGGAAACCCGCCATTTCGAAATCTCGCTGGCTGGCTCCGAGTTGAACTACGAAGTGGGCGATTCGCTCGGCATTTTCCCAACCAACTGCCCGCAATTGGTGGAGGAAATCCTTCACTCGCTGGGACTTACAGGCGACGAGCAAGTGCTGAATCCCGATAAGCAGCCCACGCAATTGCGTGCTGCGTTGCTGAAAGATTACGTCATCACCACACCTTCGAAGCAGCTCATCGAGGCCATTGTCGCCAAAGCCGCCGCCACTCCGCTGCTCAGTGAACTGATTCTGCCCGAGAGAAAGAAGGATCTCGAAGAGTATCTCTGGGGCATGGAAGTCATCGATTTTCTGCTCGAGCACCCATCGGTGAAGTTCACCGCTGACGAGTTTATTGCCGTTCTGCGCAAGCTCCAACCACGTCTGTATTCCATCTCCTCCAGCTTGAATGCTTATCCGGAACAGGTGCATCTCACAATCGCCGCCGTGCGTTACGAGAGCCACGGCCGTCAGCGCAAGGGCGTTGCTTCGACTTTCCTCTGCGACCGCGTCACCTCCGATGTGCCGGTCCCGGTTTTCGTGCATACAGCGAAAGGTTTCCGCCTGCCGGAGGACAAATCGCTGCCCGTTATCATGGTTGGGCCGGGCACTGGTGTGGCTCCTTTCCGCGCGATGGTGCAGGAACGCGAAGTCACCGGCGCGACCGGCAAAAACTGGCTCTTCTTCGGCGAGCAACGTTCCGCCTCCGACTTTTTCTACAAGGAAGAGTGGGAAGCCGCGATGGCAAAGGGCGTTCTCACCAAGCTGACGACTGCCTTTTCCCGCGATCAGGAGCAAAAAATGTATGTGCAGCATCGCATGCTCGAGAACGCTCCGGAGATCTGGAGTTGGCTGGAAGAAGGCGCGCATTTCTTCGTCTGCGGCGACGGCGCTCGCATGGCCAAGGATGTGGATTTCGCACTCTCTCAGATTGTCGAAAAACAAGGCGGCAAAACTCCCGAAGAGGCCGCTCTTTACATGGAGCAACTGAGAAAAGAAAAACGCTACAAGCGCGACGTCTATTAAGATGCCCGGCGGACGTCCTATCTAAGTTCTCCGCTTTTGCATTTATCTGACGCCACGTGGGAGGCCGCTGAACAGCGGCTGAAGCGCCTTTTTGCGGAGCTCTCGGTCGGTGAATGCGCTCCGCTTGCCCAAGGTGTTTTCGATAATCTCGTCCAGCCGCTAGTGCGGCACGCTTGGGCAGAGGTGGACACAGCAGACCTGCTAACCTTGCGTGCTGCGGAGAGCTTGCGGAAATCAATCGTTGCTCGCTTGCTCTGGACCGGTCGGCAGGGCTTCGAGTGGAACTATAACGTGTTTCTCCAAACGCCCGGTCTCCCCCGCGCGGTGCGGGAAGATCCGGTTGCGGCTAACGAGGTTTTCTTTCCGCGCGGTCTCGAAAGAGAAGCCCTTCGAATCATGGAGAGCTATCCAGAGCTGGCGCGGCTCTGGGCGCTTCAACTGGAGGCGTGGGTGGTTTTCGTCCGTGAGTTTCTTGGCCATGCTCGCGCCTTCTTCGGAGACAAACCTCCAATTCAAGATCTAGAACTCGACTGTTCGGATCATCACCACTGCCATCGCAGCGTGGTGAGAGTAGCTGATAGGGACGGGAAATCCTGGTTCTACAAACCTCGATCGAAACATCACGAACATGCGTGGTTCAGCCTACTACAATGGCTGAATGACGAGCGTTTCCCGTCTGCGTTCTATATCCCGGAGCTGCATTCACTTGATGAACACTGCTGGATGGTGGCGGTGATCCCCCAGCCGTGCCGCTTGGAAGATGAGGTGAAATCCTTCTACTTTCGAGCTGGAGCCCAGCTTTACCTCTTCTACGTCCTCGGCGGGACAGACCTCCACGCAGACAATCTCGTCGCCTGCGGGGCGCACCCGGTGGTGATTGATTGCGAAACCCTCTTTCATCCCAAGATCACAGAAGCCGGTGCTTCTGATTCTCTGGAGCAAAGCGTCTTGCGTTGCGGCATGCTCCCCTTCCCCCGCGCGGGGTCTGAAGTCTCCTCCAGCGCGCTCTGTTGCGACGAGCCGGGGCCACATGCGGTTTTTTGCGGCGAACAAAGGATCGATCCGGCAGCTTACGTAGACGACATCGTTTCTGGTTATTCCCAGATGCACCAATTCCTAACCAACAACCAACGCCGCAGGCTGACCTTCTGTGCTAGAACTTCCGCTTTAGCGAAAGAATCGTGGCGGCACGTGGTTCGCCCGACCAGCCATTATCGTGCAGCGCTGGAACATTCCCTTTCCCCGACCTTTCTTCGGAACGGAACGGCCCGAACCGAAGCTCTCCGACAATTCGTGGGAGACGGTGCGACGTCCGGAGCCGAATTTTGCGCTCTGGAGGTCTGCGATATTCCGATTTTTCATCAGCCGGGAACCGCCCGTCCATTCTTCTTCGATCCAGATCTCGAAAACTCGCTCGGCCACATTCGAAGCGCCCTAAAAACAGCAAAGCTGACGTAAGGTTTCCCCCACGTCAGCTTGGCGGTTTCAGAATGTTGTTTGCTTATGCGTGACCAACGCGGCCGCCGTGCGAACCGGCTGTTTCGTCAGCGGAGGAGTTGCTGGTCATGAGACCGGCCATGATTTCAAAGACGCCCACGATCACGTGTGGCAGATACACGCGGTCGGCGAATCCGAACAACCAGGGCGATGCCGCCAGGAAGATACCGGAGAGGATATCCAGCGTGAGGTGCACATTAAATGGGATGATCTTGGCGAGTCCCAGTTCATAGTTAGTCATGATGCTGTAGAGCAGCGCCATGATTCCGACGGCAACCGGGACGTAAGTCGCGGCGGTGTCATCGGCAAACCCTAGTATCCAAGGGGCGGCTATGAGAGCCAGGCCGACGATGTAATCGAGAACTCCGTGAGTTTTGCGAGGTATTATTTTCATACCTACGCTTCGTTAAGGTTAGCTGTCATGCTCGTCAGAGGGAGCCATGACCTAACCATCGGGCACAGCGGCCCGGTCGGTTAGGATTCCACCCGAGCGTAAGCTCCAATGAAGCGGAAAGCGGCAGGGCGGCGGCCGCGATAATCGGAAATGAAGTCGTTGCTGCCGCGGATCTCAACGTGACCTGCACGATACCGGCTATTGGCAGCGTAGACCAGCACGGAGCCCACGGGAGCTTTCCAAGGGGAGGAAACGCGCAGTTTCTTGAAGCCATAAACTTCGACAAGCTCTTTGCCAGCCTCGCAAGCGAGGTTGGTTTTTGGATACGACTTAACAGCGCCGGCTTTAACCAGAGCCTTCTTAACGAATCTCCAGCAGTAACCGGTCGATTGAGGAAGGCTGCCCTGGCGGGCGAGCAAGGAAGCGTGAACCATTTCCCGGGAGACATTCTGGCGTTCAGCGTAGCTATTCCCAACAAAGAAACTCAAAACGAATAAAGCGAGCAGTGTTTTCATAGTTTCTATTAAGCCGAAACTATACCAACCCTGCTTTCTGTGCCTCACCCGGGGCATTGCGGGGCAATTCAGGCCAAAACTGCCTCCGAAGGGCCTTTAATTCTCATTTATGATCGTCATACATGATATTTGTGAGGATTTTTGGCAATTTTGCCATGGCACGACAGCAGAACGGCCATCTCCGTTGCCAGAGATGGCCGTTGAGGGCTCAGACGATGTGTGGCTGCTGCCTATGCTTGAGCCGGAGGCACACTGGCGGCCGGTGCCGGAGGCGGAACCGCGGGCTTGAAGCTGTTCGTGATGAGGCGAGCTGCCTTTCCGAAGGTGACGTAAGAATAAATCCACTGCGCGAAGACGAGAAATTGATTTCTTAGCCCCACGAGGAAGGCCAGGTGCACAAACAGCCAGGCGAGCCAGGCAATGAAGCCGGTGAACTTGATCCAGTGCAGATCCGCGACCGCGCGGTTCCGGCCAATGGTCGCCATGCTGCCTTTGTCGTGGTAGTGGAACGGCTTCGTGGCCTCACCCCGCATCAGCGCGAGAATATTTTTCGCCGCGTGCTCTCCCATCTGGATGGCCACTGGAGAAACTCCCGGCAGCGGCTGCCCTTTCGCGTCGGCCAGGTGGGCCATGTCTCCGAGAGCGAAGATCTCGGGATGTCCTGCAATGGAGAGGTCGGCCTGCACCATGACGCGGCCGGGGCGATCCACTTCGCCAAGCATTTTCGCGAGCGGGGACGCTGCGTTGCCCGCTGCCCAGATGATGGTGTTTGCCTGAATGTGCTCGTCTCCCACGGTGACGCCGGTGGCATCAATGTTGGACACCTTTTGTTCGGTTCGCACATCGACGCCCAGCTCCGCAAGATCGTCGTAAGCAGAGGCTGCGAGGTCTTCATCGAAGGAAGAAAGGATGCGCGTCGAGGCGTCGATGAGAATGACGCGGCTAACGGAGGGATCGATTCTGCGGAAGTCTCGCTTCAGCGCCTGACGCGACAATTCACCGATCGCTCCGGCCATTTCGACACCAGTTGGGCCGCCGCCGATGACCACAAAGGTTAGCGCGGCCTGGCGTTCCTCTGCGGTCTGGGCCTTTTCGGCAACTTCGAAGGCGGTGAAAATCCTTCGCCGGATCTCGACTGCATCTTCGAGCGTCTTCAGACCGGGGGCAAATTGCTCCCACTCCGGATGACCGAAGTAGGAATGGCGCGCCCCAGTGGCAACAACCAAATAGTCGAAGGGAAACATGCCTTCCTGTGAAGTGACCGTCTTCTGGTTCACGTCGATGCTGGTGATCTCCGCCCAGACCACGCGGACATTCTCGTATTCCCGCAGCACGAAACGCAGCGGCTGGGCGATGTTCGCAGGAGAAAGCCCGCCGGTGGCGACCTGGTAAAGCAGCGGCTGGAAAAGGTGGTGATTGGTCCGGTCCACCAGCACGACCTCCACATTTTTGTGGCCCAAACCTTTGGCGGCGGCGAGCCCGGCAAATCCGCCGCCGATGATGATCACTTTTTTCTTATCCATATTTCCAAGCTAATCGGCCCTGCCCCACTCGGGGAATGCTGGATATTTCCCTGAGCAGGACGGTAAACGACAACCGCTGCGGCTGCCGTGTTTAGGCTGTTTCGGGGAACGTCAGATACGTGTAATCTTTCAGGCCTTTTTCGTAATGGCCGAGCAGGCGCATGGCTTCATTCGGCTTGAGGCGATCGGTTTTAATCGCTGCATCGACCTGCGCTTTGACCAGGCGCATCAGTTCATTCGTGTTCCACTGCGTCATGCCGAGAACGTGGCCGATGGTGCTGCCGGAAATCGTCTCCTCAATATAGAAGCCGTCCTCTTCGTCCTCATCGAGGAAGACGTGCGCCTCGTTCACGCGGCCGAAGAGATTGTGCAGATCGCCCATGATGTCCTGGTA
>DASVRZ010000144.1:0-14073 GCA_036388355.1 Chthoniobacterales bacterium
GCCGCCAGCCGTAGGCGAACGCTTTGAGCAGCGCGATGAGGGTCGTGGGCGTGGCGAGGATGACGCGTTCGTTCACACCGGTTTCGATCAACGTGGGATCGGCCTGCAGCGCCGCGCTGTAAAACATTTCGCCTGGGATGAAGAGGACGACGAGTTCCGGCGCGGGTTGAAATTGGTCCCAGTAAGACTTTGCCGAGAGCGCTTTGATGTGATCACGAATGTGCCGGGCGTGCTCCTTGAGCTTGAGCGCGCGCGTGGCGTCATCGTCGGTTTCCATGGCCTCGAGGTAGGCGGCCAGCGGCGCTTTGGCATCGACCACGACGTTCTTGCCGCCGGGCAGACGGGCGATCAGATCCGGGCGCAAACGTCCGTCCTCGTGGCTGACGCTTTGTTGTTCCTGAAAATCGCAGTGGTCGAGCATCCCGGCCATTTCGACGACCCGCTTGAGCTGAATTTCGCCCCAGCGCCCACGCACACGTGGGGTGCCGAGCGCTTTGACAAGGTTGGCGGCCTCGGAACGGAGAAGGGTCTGGCCTTCGCCGAGGGAACG
Source organism: Chthoniobacterales bacterium (assembly GCA_036388355.1). Classification (GTDB taxonomy): domain Bacteria; phylum Verrucomicrobiota; class Verrucomicrobiia; order Chthoniobacterales; family DASVRZ01; genus DASVRZ01. The sequence continues at coordinate 551 of DASVRZ010000144.1, forward strand.
CACCTGATCGCGGAGCACTTCGTAGGCACCGATGCGGGCCTTCTCGAGTTCCTGAATCTGGAGGTCGAATTTGCCGAGTGATTCCTTCACCGGGGAAACGAGCTGGTCGATGGCGGTCTGCCGTTTCTCCAGATCGGCTTTCGCGGCGTCTTGGAATTGGGTGAGCTTGGTGGCAGCGAGCTCCAGGAAGGATTGATTGTTCGTGCGCAGCGCTTCGGAGGAGAGGACTTTGAAGGCGTCAGCCATCTGCGTTTGCGCCTCGTTGAGCAGGCGTTGCTTTTCGAGGAAGCCGGCACGTTCGGTTTCGAAACGGGCGTCCATTTCTGCGAGCTTTTCCCGAAGGTGAGCGGAATCGGAACGCAGGGTTTCTAGCGTAGCACGGAGGGCAGGAACCTCGGAAGCCGCTTGTTCGTAGGTGGCCCGGGCGATTTTTTCCGCCTGGAGATCGACGCGTAACTGGGTGGCAGCGGAAGTGATAGCGGCGTGTTCGGTTTGCAGTTCGGCTAGGCGTGCCTCCTTGGTGGAGAGGCGTTCGGCGACGACTTGGGCTGCGCCGGCATAACGTCCGCGCAGGATGAGCCAGAGGACGGTGCCGCCCAAGACGAACCCGCCGAGAATCAGCAGGCCGTAGAGAATTTCGTTGGTCATAGGTGGAGAAATGGGGAAACGGGAAACGCCCAGCGTTTTCGCGTGAGCGAGGGAAAGCACCCTCGCGCTATACGCCGACACCGGGCAGAAATCGAGGTTCACCTTGCAGCGGCATCAACGGACTGAAAAACGCACGGGAGCATCTCGCCCAGCCTTCTTCCAAATGAGAGTGTCAATTCGAAGCCCACAAGGAAGTGCGATGTCTGCTCTCCCATGGATGAGACGCCCCATGGTAAAGTCGGGACATGAAAAGAGCGATCATCGTCGGCGCTTCCTCGGGAATCGGGAGAGAACTCGCAAAGGTTCTGTCACAAGATGGCTATACGCTCGGCCTGACTGGGAGACGACTGGAGTTGCTGAGTAGTCTTCGCGAAGAAGTTCCGACCGCTTCGGTTATCCGGCAGATGGATGTGTCTCACACTGCTCAGGCAATGCAGCAACTTGAAGAACTTATCCAGGAAATCGGCGGCGTTGATTTGTTGATAATCAGTGCCGGTATCGGTTTTATTAACCCCGAGCTGGAATGGGAGAAAGAAGAGAGCACTCTTGGAACCAACGTTAGCGGATTCGCCGCGATAGCTAATGTCGCTCTCAAGCACTTTATCGGACAATCGTCTGGGCATCTAGTCGGCATCTCCTCCATTGCAGCGTTGCGCGGCAGCGGTGCTGCTCCGGCTTACAATGCGTCCAAGGCTTTCGTGTCGAATTACATGGAAGGGTTGCGGCAAAAAGTGAGCAAGCTCAAGCTTCCGATCATCATCACCGACATAAAGCCAGGGTTTGTCGATACGGCGATGGCTAAAGGCGAAGGATTGTTCTGGCTGGCACCACCGGAAAAAGCGGCTAGACAAATTTACGATGCTATTAAGAAGAGAAAATCAGGCGCTACCATCACGAAACGGTGGCGTGTGATTGCGTGGCTTTTCAAAGTTCTACCCGACCGCATCTACAACAAAATCTAACCATCTACGAGGATGGCCAGACTCACAATCGACTGCAAAAACCAATAGGAATTGAAATACAAGTAGCGACGCGGAGCGATATCACGCCGCAAAACAAAAAGCCGGACCCATGACGGGTCCGGCTTTTGTTAGTTGCGAGCAGTTGGAGACTACTTTTTCTTGCTGTCGCCAGGACGATACTCTTCCTCGGCTGCCGCGAAGGCTTGTTCGAGGCCGACCATGTCTTCGCCGGGACGCATATTGTCGAAGGCTTCGCTCTCGCGCTTGAGCTCTTCGTCGCTGTAGTTCGCAGCTTTGATGGAGAGTCCGATGCGGCGCTCGGCTTTGTCCACTTTGATGACGCGGGCTTCCACGTCGTCGCCGACTTTGATGACGTCTTTGACTTTCGCCACGTGGTCTTCGCTGAGTTGCGAGATGTGGACGAGGCCGTCGATGTCGCCTTCCAGGGCCACGAAGGCGCCGAAGCTGGCGAGTTTGGTGACTTTGCCTTTGACGAGATCGCCAATTTTGTAGCGGGTGTCGATTTCCTTCCAAGGATCGTTCTCGAGCTGTTTCATGCCGAGGCTGATGCGTTGGTTGGTCTTGTCGATGTCGATAACGACAGCTTCGATTTCGTCGCCCTTCTTGAGCATTTCGCTCGGGTGATTGATCTTGCGAGTCCAGCTGAGGTCGGACACGTGAACCATGCCGTCGATGCCTTCTTCGAGCTCCACAAAGGCGCCATAAGCGGTGGTGTTGCGCACCTTGCCTTTGACTTGCTTGCCGATGATGTAGCGCTGTTCGATCTCGTCCCATGGGTTGGCTTCGAGTTGGCGGAGGCCGAGCGAGATTTTCTGCTCTTCCTTGTTAACACCGAGAACGGCAGCTTCGACTTCCTGACCGATGGTGAGGACGTCGGAAGGACGCGCGATGCGCTTGGTCCAGGAGAGTTCGGACACGTGGATGAGGCCTTCGACGCCTTCCTCGATCTCGACGAATGCGCCGTAAGGAACGAGGTTGGTGATTTTGCCCTTGATGCGTGCGCCGGTTGGGAAGCGCTCTTCGATTTTGTCCCAAGGATTGTTCTGAGTCTGCTTGAGGCCGAGAGAGACGCGCTCTTTTTCCTTGTTGATGTCGAGAACGACCACTTCGAGTTCCTGGCCGACTTTGAGGAGTTCGGAAGGATGGTTGAGGCGGCTCCAGGTCATATCGGTGATATGCAGGAGGCCGTCCATGCCGTTGAGATCGATAAATGCACCGAAGTCGGTGAGGTTCTTGACCTTGCCGGTGACGATGGAACCCACGACGACTTCGCCGAGGAACTTGGCGCGCTGTTCGCTGCGCTCTGCCTCGATGAGTTCGCGACGGGAAAGAACGACGTTTTTGCGGTCGTCGTTAATTTTAACAATCTTGAAATCGTAGGTGTTGCCGACGAATTGCTGAAGATCTTTCGGGGGGATGATGTCGATCTGGGAGCCGGGGAGAAACGCCTCGACGCCGATGTTGACGGTGAGTCCGCCTTTGACGACGGAGCGAACCTTGCCCTTGATGAGGCCGTCGCCGTGGAAAACCTTGACGATTTTTTCCCAGTTCTGACGATAAGCAGCCTTGGCCTTGGAGAGGATGACCATGCCTTCGTCGTTTTCGAGGCGCTCGAGGAGCACTTCGACTTCTTCGCCGACTTCGAGACTTTCAACGTCGTCGAATTCGGATGAGGGGATGACGCCCTCCGATTTGTAGCCGATATCGACGAGCACTTCGCGGTTGCGAATCTCGAGGATGCGGCCTTTGACAATACTGCCTTCGCGGAAATCACGCATGGATTTCGCGATCAGGTCCTTCATTTCTAACATATGATTTTTGACTTTCTACCTACCACGGTTGCCTTGTTTTAACATTTCACACACCCGCCTCGCACACGCGAAGAGGTGTTTCCCCCGCCTTTGCAAAGGGGCGGGACCATACTCCGATATGCGCCGCTGGCAAACCGAATCTGTTCACCGTCGCGGAAAACAAACAGGCGACTCTCGTGAAAGAGTCGCCTGAAGATGTTTAGCTCTGAGGAGCGTTATTCGCGAGCCAGGTTTTGGTTTGGCTCCATGACTTTTGCGAGAAGAGCGCTCGCCTGGGCGGGCATGGAAACCACTTCGGTCTCGGACTCCGCGGTTTCGGTTTTCGGCCATGCGACTTGCCATGCGAGACCGAGTTTTTCCAACGTCCAGATCATGTATTTCGTGGCGTCGATTTCCCACCATTGGAGACCGTGTGCGGCGCACTTGGGCTTGGCATGGTGGTTGTTGTGGAAGCCTTCGCCGAAGGAACCGAGGCCGACCCAGAAGTTGTTGCGGCTCATGTCGGTGGTCTCGTGAGTGCGGTAGCCGAGGCCGGGCATGTGGCAGATGGAGTTGACCGCCCAAGTGAAGTTATAGAGGACCATCATCGGGAAATAGAGGCACCAGAGAAGACCTGCGCCGCCGATCGTGAAGTAGAGCGCGGTCGCCACCAGGATGTGGGGAATGATGTAGAAAGCCGGGGTCTCGAGGATCTTGCAATACCAGATCTTCCGAACGTCGGATGCGTAACGGAGGGAGCGAAGACGGAAGCTCTCGGGCTTACGAAAGAGCCAGCCAATGTGCGCATACGGGAAGCCGTGCAGCGGGCTGTGGATATCTTCGTCGGTGTCGGATTTCAAGTGGTGATACCGGTGATCGCCCACCCAGGTGACGGGATCTCCGGAGAGAGCGACCGCTGAGCCCATGGCCCAGAAGAACTTCAACCACTCAGGCATTTCCATGCCGCGATGCGTCAGATACCGGTGCAAATAGAGCGTGGTGCTAAAGCAACCCCAAGCGTAAATCGGGATCATGATCGCCAGATACCAGAGTTTGAAATGTTGCGTCATCGCATAGACGCCAGCGATTTGGAGGGCGACCAACACGACTAAAATGAGTATCTGAACTTTGTCTTTTTTAAACATGGGCTTTAAGAGGAGATGATTCTTCGATGTTGCCAAAGAAGGTCGGACAATCGCCCGAAAGCACTAATCCAGCAAATTATAAGTTTTTCTGCACGTGCCCCAACTCTTGGAAACGATGTGCATGGAAGCTGCTATCTATACGTCTCAAATCCCTCGACCGACTGCCTGTTTATGATACAATCTGCCCGCTCCGCGACCGCTTCCGCCGCTATGATACACCGCTTCCTTTTCCACACCGTCCTTCTCTCTGCCGGCCTGGCACTTGGTGGATGTTCCAGCATTTCCAAGATGACGTCCGGGATGTCTGAAAAACGAAATGCCGAGAAACTCGCCCGCAATCCCGATCAGATGCGCATCTCGACGGAGGTCGCCGCATTTCAGCCCACGATGCGAGTCGATGTGCCGCAGTTCAGCGGCTTGCAAACGCCGCTCGCCGGAGGAAACCGCACCCGCAGCAATACACTGGAGCGCACCATTAAGCTGCCACGCTTCACGCCGGTCACCGTTCTCAGCAACAACGGCCGCAATGCCCTGGTCCAACTGAAAAATGGCCAGCGCGGCTATGTTCCCTCGGCTTGTATTGAGAGCGAAGCCGCCATTCTCGCCAGCGCGAAGCCAGCGACTCCGGTTCAGCCAATCCCGGGCGCCCTGCCGGTTGACCCCGTCACCGGGCTTCCTTACGACGCTCAGGCTCTTTACCTGCCACGGATCGATCCGACCGATGCTCCCGTCGATGAAGCCATGTTGAACAACATCGACAGCATCCCGCTCCCAGAATCGGACAGCGCGCCTGCTCCCCAGCCGGAAGGTCAGGAAGTGGACGGCATCGTAATCAGAAATCCCTCCGATCCAGCGGCCGCGTCTGGAACCGCAGCGTTGCCTGCTCCAGTGCCTCTCTCTCCGCCTGCAGCAACTCCCACTCCTGCTCCGCCGCCGGATATCTCCGCTCAAGTGACCTTACCAGCGAACTAAGTCATGCCCCAGATTCACACGTTTCCATTTTACCTGTGCGTCTTTGCCGGCGGACTGGCGCTTGGCTTGATCTTCGCCTTCATGGCGTGGAACACGGCGCGTCACGCGAAAAACGAACGCAACAAGTTCAAGATGATGCTCGGCGAAAAGATGGACGTCGAAGCCAGCGCCTCGGCGAAGCTCAAGGAGGAGCTGGAAGCCCTCCGCAAGCAGAATGAAAATCTCCGGATCAAAGTCTCGGAGCTCAATCAGACTTCCGAGAAACGCCTCCAGCGCGAGTTGGAAATCTACGCGCGTGCCGAGAAGCGGCTGGTCGAGAAATCGCCGGGATTTCCGGCCGCTTGGGAACACGCCAAGCGTGAGTCGCACGAAGAGCTCACGCTTGAGGAAGCCGGGCAGACGTTGCCAAAGCGGCTGTTTCAGAAGTTCACCGCCCTCACAGGGCCGAGCCGGTCTGCGGGTGACGACAAAATCTAGCGTTCCGCCTATTTCGCCCCTGCACTCCGACGACTAGGAACTGGCGCTGGAATATCTCCGGAGCGCGCTTTTCCAGAAGAGGCGGCTGAGCACCAAGACTGTGACTGATGCGAGCGCCAGCTGCCCAAACAGCCAGGGTGAGGCGTCCAGATTCATAAGCACACGCGCCGGCGTATTCGCAACAATGATCACCGGCAGGATGTAGCTGAAGATCACCCGAAAAACGCCGCGAAACACCACGTCGGGATACCGCGCCACGTTGAAGAGGTTGTAATAGCCATGGATCACTCCCTGCGCGCGCACGATCCAGAAGCTCACCGTCGCGAGGGAAAACATAATCGAATAATGGATCCCGATCCCCAGCAGAACCGCCCCCGCGTAGGCTAAAATTTGCCACAGCGATGGCTGAATTTGCAGCTTGATGAGCGAAAAAACGACAATCGCTATTCCGACGATGCTGTTGATCACGCTATCGGCCGAAAAGCGGTTCGTGGATACGATGAATTGAGAATCCACTGGCTGCAAGAGCAGGAAATCCAGTTTCCCGGTCCGCACCAGTTCCGGGAGATTCGCGAGATTCGTGTAAAAGAAGGCTTGGAAGAGCTGACCGATGATCTGATGCGTGCCGACCAGCAGCACCACCTGCCATTTGGTCCAATCGCCGATCCGGTCCACATAGTTGAAAAGGACTTCGATGAAGAAAATCTGTCCCGCAAACCAGAGAAGCTCGACCGCCATCCAGAGGAGGAAATTCGCTTTGAAATTCATCTCGCGAATCAGCGAATTGCGGAAAAGCATCTGGTAGATCTCGAAGTAGCGCCGCATTTCTCCTACAGAAGAGTGCGCTGCTGTCTTGACGTCAAGAACGAGGCACAGACACTGCTTTTTACCCGCCATGAAATTGCGTTCCGCGCTGTGCTTTCTCCTCCTTTGCTGCTCATCCGTTTGGGCCGTCGATATCGTCACCCTTTCGGGAAAGAGATATTACGACGTCCGGGATGTGCAGGTTCGCGGCAACCTCCTCACCTTCAGCACCGATACGGACATCGTGAGGATTCCGCTCAGCGACGTCCCGCCAGCGCTCAAGACGCGTTACATGCCGAAAGCCACTCCCACACCTGCGCGTCCCGTCGAAGAGGTCCGTCCACAGATTGCTCCGGGCAGCCCCGAGGCAGGAGCCGCAGCGGCACCTTCTACCGGATCGACCGCACATGATCTGGTGGTGAATACCGGCAACCGCTACCTAGCCCAGATGGCAACCGATTTGGAAGCGGCCCGCACCAGTGGCGCCGTCACCTACACGGCGGCAAATGGGTTTGCTCTGGCGCAATGGGAGGAAGCGAGCAAAGACGCCTTGATCAACGGACGCCCCGTGGCGTTTTTCATTCTGGACGATGCGCTGCTCGACACCCCTTGCGTAGCAGGCGAAGCCAATCCGAAAGGTGCTTTCGCTCACTATTTCCAAACCTTCAGCCGCAGCGTCACGCCAGTCTTCGTTTTCCCGTCCCGCGACCTTGCCAAGCTCCCTCCCCTGCTCACCACGGCCTTGGCCAAACCCGCCCCGGTTGCGGCTCCCCGGGTGGTCTTCACGAACTCAGACGTCAGCGAAACCCTCTACGACCTCACCCTGGCAACCGAGAAGCAACCCTTTGCCGAGCGCACCGAAGCCCTCTATCCCGCCGTCGGGATGATCAAGCGCTGGTATGTAAAGATCGCAAACTCAGTTCCCTAGTGAAAGTAGGGGAAGCCACTTTGAACGAAAGCCGCTAGGCTCATCCCAGCTCCAACATATACTGAGTAGCTTACAGTTTGCTCACAGTGTTAGCACTCACGTTTGTCGTCCAGACATATGCCCCATCAAAGCAAATGTCCTGTGGAGATTGACCTACGCCATACGAGCCGGTGGTCGCCCCAGTTTTTGCATTTAGTCTCTTAACATTGTTGGAGCCATTGTTGACCACCCAGATGCTTGCGCCATCAAAACAGAGCCGATAGGGCGTCTCGACGGGGTATGTGCCGATGACACTGCCGGAGCTAGCGTTTAGCTTCGTTACATCGTTACTGCTATTGTTAGCAACCCATATACTTGTACCATCGAAGCAAATACCGACAGGGTTTGTTCCGACGTTGTATGTTCCAACGGTCACGCCATTATTGGCGTCAATCTTACTAACAGTATTACTGCCGTAGTTCGTTACCCAAACGGCCGCGCCGTCAAAACATATTCCAACAGGATTCGTGCCTACGCTATAAGTGCCTATCTCGGCACCGTTTGTGGCATTGATTTTCGTGACGTTATTACGCCTGCATTCGTCGTCCAAATATGGGCACCATCGTAGCAAATGTCATTAGGACCTGTTCCGGCGGCGTGAGTTTTGACACTTAAATCAAAGCAATTGACCTGAGAAACAGTATTACTGGTGGAATTCGCAACCCAGATACTGCTGCCGTCATAACAGGCTCCTAATGGGCCGTTTCCAACAGCTTTTTCAGCGCGAAAAGTTCCGCTGAATCCATCGAGCAGTGTCAGGGTGTTACTGCTAAAATTGGTGACCCAAATATTTCTACCATCAGAGCAGATCCCGCTAGGATTGGAACCAACTGCAAAGGTATTGTTTGTCGTTTTTACACCCCATTTCATCAAAGCGATCTGCATTGGGCTGTAACTTAAGCCATCCGCTCCCGTGGCTCCAGTTTCTCCTTGCACGCCCTGAATTCCCTGTGGACCTTGAACTCCCTGAGGGCCCTGTGGGACCAAGAAGTTGAACCTCAGGATGTCGCCCGTTTTGCGCACATTTAGGGCTGCAGGGGTTCCTGGTGCTCCCGTGGTCGTAGTCCCTGCTCTAAACACTAGATTTCCTGCTAGAGCGCTAACGCCTGAAGTTAGTAACGCAAGGGCGGCGAGCGTACTCAGGTTGTGACGGGTCTTTTGTATTTTCATCGGTCTTTGTGGTGGTGATTGTCTGAGGGATGTAACTGCCCGCCCAAGACCGCCCCCGGGATGTCGCTCCAGGCTTCTGTCGGGCCGCTGTAGGTCCAAACGATTTCACTCGCCACGCGGGGAGGCCTTTGCTCCACGGGGAGGTCTAGGGGGAGTAGATGTTGCGGAGCATCCAAGCGGCCGGAAGTTCGGCAGGCCAGAAATTGAATGGAGCCGTCGCACATCATAACCAGATTCAAAAACGTCTGAAACGCCGACCATGTAAACAGGAAAATGTTTTTAGCCGAAAAAAGTTTGTCGTAGCAGTTCCGTTTCTTGTTCGTTGTTCCTTGGGCGGTTTGAAGACGAGTGATCTCCAAGAGCACGTGAATCGAACACCGCCTCTCTAAACCTTCACCGAGCGATCTCCGCCACGGCACATTTAAGCGATACTCTTTACGACCTCTCCGTAGCCACTGAGAAGCAACCGTTCGCCCTGATCAAGCGCTGGTAAAATGGCGAACTCCGTTCCTTAAAAGGAGAGCCACTATTCTTGCGGCGGAGCTTTCATTTCGCGTAGCTCTTTCAGCTTCGGTTCGCTGAGGAACTTTAGGCCGACTTGATAGCTGGCGTTCATCCAGCCGAATCCTTCTCGGGCGACGTATTGGAAGTTCGTGCCTACGTTCCAATACTCGACGAAGACATCGTGGGAGCCTGTGACGACGTTGTATTTCTCTGGGATAGTGCCGTTATGATCGCGGACGTTGCGGGTGATGTTATATAGCCAGCGGTAGGCGAGATCCTCCGCTTCGTCACGCATTCCGTAGCGGGCGAGACCTTCCCACGCGAGCATTTGGTGCGGTGCCCAGCCGAAGGGATAATCCCATTGTCGAGCGTCTTTCATGGTGGCGGCTGCCATGGATTCTTGCGCTGTGGCGGCGAGCCCGGCCTTCTGCACTAACTTGGCTTTGGCGAAAGCTGCCACACGCTGGGCGCGAGCAAGTTCGTTCGGGTTTGTGGGATCCAGGAGACCGGCCCAGAGCGGGTAGAGTCCGGTGGCGCTGATGTAACGGGAACGGCGCTGGTTGGCGGCATCGTAGTCGAAGTAGTAGCCTGTTTCTTCGTCCCAGAGCAGGCGGTGCATGGTGTCTTTGCGTTGAGCTGCCTGGGTGCGCCAGTAGGCGGCGGTGCCGGTCTCACCGGTTACGGACGGCAAGGTTCCCCCGAACTCGGTCTCGATAAGGAAGGCTATGTCCGTCTCGTATTTATACAGGAGCGAATTGAGGTCGACTGTGAGGAAATCGGCCGTGCGATCATCAAAACGATGCGTCGTGTCGTGGCCCGACTCCCGCTGGGCGCGGTCGTGTTTGAAAAATTGGTCTAGCTTCGGGTCGGTTTCTTTGCCCGCGTAGAGATACTGCTTCAGGAAGAGCGAAGGGTTCATTCCTTCAGGCACCCAGCGGTGGATCTTTTCATCGTAATGCCCAGCTTCGACTTCCGGGGCGGGTCCGCTGCCGGTATCGAAGTAGCGGCTGAGGTGTCCATCGCCGACTTCTACGCGACGGTCTTTTCCTAGCCAGACGGTTTGGTATTCGGCGATGGCTGCTTTTAGGCCGTCTTCGAGCCATAGACGGTCGCCGCCTTTCGCCTCATAGACGGCGCGCAGGATGGAGGTGAAAAAAGGCGGCTGCGAGCGCGTTAGATAGTAGGTGCGGTTGGCATTGGGGATCATCCCGTAGTGCTCGATCTCGTAACGCATGTTGTCCGCCATGCCTCGAGCGAGGTCCATTCTGCCGTCGGCGAGCAGGCCGAGAACGGTGAAATAGCTGTCCCAATAGTAGAGTTCGTTGAAGCGCCCGCCGGGAACGACAAAGGGTGCGCCGCCCGTGATTTTCCCCGCGGCGTCCCGCTGCAAGGCCATGGTGAGGAGGCCGTGGTTTTCCTCCATCTTGCGAACGAGATCGCCGTTGATCTCGGAAGCTGGAGGGAGTTTCTCCACCCGTAGCGGCGGCTGCCGGTGTTTCGCGTTGGCCTCCGTCTCCGCCTGTCTGAAATAGGCGTAGGCTTCGGGATCGTCGTGCGGCACGTAGAGGTAGGTGGCCTTTGAGCGGATCTTGGTGTCGCCGACGTCCGTCTCCGTGAGGTGCGACGCATCGATCTGGCGCGTGAGAGCGTCCCAGTAGTAATCGCGGATCAAACGGCTGGTGCGATCCACCGGATTTTCGCTTAACGGCAGAGTGTTAAGGTCAATTGTCGCGTGTTCCGCTTCTTCGGCACGTTTTAATTCCTGAAGAAAGACCGAGAGCGGATACACACTGTCGAGCGTCCGAAGATCGTGGCCGCTGCTATTCCGGATCGCGAAAGGCGTGACCTCATCGTTGATCGTGATGCGTTTGTCACCATTGGTGTCCACCTGGCGCATAAGCCGCCAGAGGTTTTCCATCACGGGGATCTCGGCTGGCTCGCCCGTGGCGGTGGCAGCCGTAAGAATGATCAGCAATCCGACACGAATGGACGCCATCCTGCCTCCCTGCTTAGAGCTGCCCTTCCAGCGGAGTCGCGATGAGCGTGAGTGGCGCATCAATGACGTCCCCGGAGGAGTCGAGTTTGACCGGCTCAGTCGTCTGAAGATCCTTCGCGAAGATCGCCTCCTGCGTTTTGGCGAAAGCCGGATCGAGGATGTTCACGTTGGCCTCATCATTGATCCGCAACGAGCGTGGATCGAGGTTTGTGGAGCCGATTGAGACGAACTGGCTATCCACGATCAAGAGCTTCGTGTGGATCATCGTGGGCTCGTATTCGTAGAGCTTCACGCCGGCTTTGATCAGGCGGGGCCAGCGTTTACGAGAGGCGCGGCGGACCGCTTTCTGGTCGATATGTTTCCCGGGCACGATGATCTGCACGTTCACGCCACGCTGAGCCGCATTAGCCAGAGCATCCACCATCACGCGGTCCGGGAGGAAATAGGGGTTCTCGATGAGAATGGATTTCTTCGCCGAGGCGATGCAGAGGTGATACATCAACTCCGCGGAATACCGGGAGCGCAACGGCGAGCTGGAAAACGCCGTAGCCATCACGGTGCCAGCAGGTCCCAGCGCTGGGAAATAGGCGGGGCCTTGGACCATTTCGCGGCGGCCTTTCAGCCAGTTGTCGAGAAACGCGCCTTGCAGCTGGGCCACCACCGGGCCGCGCAGCCGATAGTGCAGGTCACGCCAGTGTTTCTCGTCTTGGGCATGCCCTTGCCAATCGTCGCCGATGCCAACGCCGCCGATGAAGCCGACCTTACCATCCACGATCAGCAGTTTGCGGTGCGTGCGGTGGTTGGTGCGAAATGGATCGATCCAGAGCAGCGGATGGTAAACATGCACATCCACTCCGGCGTCTCGCATTTCGCGGCGGAGACCCGTAGTTTTGGCACCTCCGACAGCGTCGATGATCACCCGCACGGGGACGCCTGCTTTGGCGCGGTCAACGAGGGCATCTGTGAAGAGGCGTCCGGTTTTGTCGTTGTAGAAGACGAAGGTCTCGAAGTTCACACTGTGCTTCGCACTGCGGATGGCCTCCAGCATAGCGGGAAAGATTTCGTCTCCGTTTTCCAGCGTCTCCACGTGGTTCCCGGGTAGAAACCCGCCGCTTAAAGTCACCCCGATGCTTTGGCGGAACGCCGGATCTCCCACGGCTGCGGCGTGCGGGAGCGGCTCCTTGAGCGGACCTTTCGATGAGCAGGCGCCAAGAAAAGTGGCGAGCAAAAGAACACAAGACAACAACCAACAACGACGAGCGGCAGAGGAGGTGTGGGGAATCATAAGGGTGCACCCTGAAGACGGAGGACGGAGCCCGGAAGGATGCACAATTTCATTATAAAAAGTCGGCGCTGGTTCAATGTGCATGCTCGAAGACCCTGAGCCGAGCACGGCGGACGTCTTCACTACAGCCGCCGCAAATAGGAACGCCGTAACTAGGCAAACCGCACCGCTTTATGAAAACTTCCAAGCTACTCCTATCCGTTCTCGGCCTCATCTGCGGCATCTGCGCCACCGGGCCGATGAGCGCCGTGATGATCGCCCTGCACAGACGTCTTCCGGAAGATGAGAAATATCCGCTGCCGCCACGGGAGATCACCGAGAAACTGGCCCACGCGGCCGCGCCGTCGCAGGAGCTGGCTCCCCCCACCCGCTCGCTGCTTTCATGGCTGGCGCACTTTGGTTATGGCGGAGCCGCGGGAGCAATCTATGCTAACACGCCGCTGCCAGTGGCCCCTGCTTTGCGCGGGCCGTTGTTTGGATTGATCGTGTGGACGACGAGTTATTTTGGTCTTCTGCCAGCGCTGGGAATTCTTTCGTCTGCGAAAGAACATCCGATTCGCCGCAGCGGGTTGATGATTGCGGCGCATCTCGTGTGGGGCTGGGTGATGGCGACTTTGCTGGAGACGTTCCTGAGTGATCGGAAAGAGGGAGAGCCGGGTTTTCATACTTCGCGGCGCGTGAACCGGGATGTGAACGGTAGGTCTTAAGTGTCTTTGCAAGTCCGGTACCGAAATCACTAGAAGATGCGTAGTGGTTCTGGGGAGCGCAGGCCGCTGGCCTGC
>DASVRZ010000145.1:0-18779 GCA_036388355.1 Chthoniobacterales bacterium
AAAGGTTTGTCTGCAGTAACCGTCACATTCGGATTGTTTCCACCGGCGGCATTGACCAGGACGGTCGGAGTTCCCAGCGCGTTCTGAATCGCATGGTGCGCTTCCTTCAAGCTGGTGGGATCCATCGCGTCGGCCGTGAAAAACTGCGCTTTTCCTCCTGCCTCCTCAATGCGAGCGACGCAGTCTTCTCCGCGCTCCGCACTGCGGCCGAGCACCGCAACCGTGGCGCCCGCGGCGGCCAAACCCTCAGCGAGCGCGCCGCCCAGAACGCCGGTAGCGCCAATAACCACGGCGATTTCGCCGGTAAGATCAAAAAGTGAATTCATGAGAGGTAAAGATCTAAACAGAACCCGTCGTGGTTTGGCCACGGTTTTTCCGTGAGAAACTCACCATTTCCGCGCCAGAACGCCGTCGTTTTCCGTGTCTTTGCGGAACGCCTCATCGAGCTTCGCGACCGTCGTGAAATCCCCAAAATACGTAGCAGCCAGAGCGGCGTCGTTCGTCGCGCCATTCGCCACCATCCCGAAAAACTTTAGAAACTTGTCGTGATCTTTACTCACTAGAAACCGCACTAGCGCGTCCGACTGCTCATAAAACGTCTTCACTTCCAGCGGATTTTCGGGGTAACTCCGCAGATTCATCAGCCGCTCCAGCGGGATAAAGCTGGCCTTGGGAACAATCGCGCCGCCTGGTTTGCTAATGTAACCCCGCGCCCGATAATATGCCGAGTAGGCTTTGCGGGAGACGTTTTCCGCGTATCCCTCATGCAGCCACAGCGGCACTCCGGCGGGAAAAAAGCGATTCACCACAAGATGAGTGATTTCATGACCCAACACGCGACCCTTCCAGCGCATCTTCGCGTCGCGGAGCAGAAAAAGCTCATTGCCCGCATTCAAGCCACCGGTCCAAGGATCCAAGCCGCCCACCTTCTGAAACTCCGCCCATTCCGCCTCGCTTTCGAAGATGAAAATGTGGGCCTTCCGCTGCCAACTGGAGCTGTCTTTTTTTAGGTCCGCCGCAATCACCCGATAGTAAAACTCGCTCTCCACCGACGTCTCTGTCGCCGCCACAGCGCTGCGAAAATGGTAAATAAAGTTGGGCGTCTCCGCGTGCTGCCAGGCCGGTCGATTCACCGAAAGCGCACTCTCTCCCAGCCGGGAGACATACTTATCCGTGAGTTCCGCCCAAGTCTTCGTCGGAATCCCATCGATGCCTCTCTTTTCAGGCGCGCCCGGTTTGGGCAATTGCGCCCACGCCGGGGTTGCGAGCAGGAGAAACAAAATCGGGATCAGGCAACGAGACATCCCACTCTGCGAAGCAGCCCGCACGCCAGCTTTCATCGGATCGCCCATCGTAATTTGGCCGAACTGGAACGTGGATTCGCATGTTGCTCCTCCGGGCTGGCGCGGATCACCGTGCGCGCCACTTCGGAGAACGTCCCATCCGCCAAGCCGGCTTTAAACGCGTGCTTCACTCGCCGATCTTCTCCGGAGTGAAACGTGAGAATCGCCACCCGCGCGCCGGGGTTGAGGCAGAACGGCAGATTCCGCAGAAACGTCTCGAGCGCGGAAAACTCCTCATTCACCGCGATCCGGATCGCCTGAAACACCCGCCGCACCGTCGGCTCCAGCTCGACCCCACGCTGATCCTCCACCGCCTCCTCAATCTGACGCCGAAGCTGCAGCGTCGTGCTCAGCCGCGCTCCCGCCAACCGCGCAGCAATCCGTTCCGCATGTGGTTCGTCGCCGTTTTCGCGCAACGCCGCCTCGAGCTTCACCACATCCACCCGCTCCAGAAACTCGGCCGCTGAGAGCCCGCGATTCGGGTTCATCCGCATGTCCAGCGGCCCGTCGAACTTCACGGAAAATCCCCGCTGCGGATCGTCGATCTGCATGGACGACAACCCCAAATCCGCCAGCACCCCATCCACGCCGCCCCAACCCAGCTCCGCCACAATCTTGCCCATGCCCGCATAATTACTCTGCCGCACCAGCAAACTCTCCGCATCAAACCCCAGCCCCCTTAACCGCGCCTCCGTCTTCGGCTGCTCGATAGGGTCCAGATCCAACCCAAGCAACACTCCTCCTGGCTGCAGTCTCGGCAAAATCGCCCCCGCATGACCTCCAAACCCCAACGTGGCATCCACAAACCGTTCCCCCGGCTGCGGCCGCAACACCTCCAGAATCTCATCCACCAAGATCGGCCGATGCACCCCCGCCGGCGTCTTCCCCGCCTCCAGCACCTTTGCCAGCGTCTCCGCATCCCCACGATGCTCCTTATATTTATCCTCAAACCGCCGGGGATTCTTCCCGCTGTAGCGAACGCGGCGTTTGTGCGGGGATGGAGTTTCGTCAGACATGAATTGTCAGTCCAGTTGCATCGAACTCCACGAAATGTTGCGATGTTAATGCATCTATCAGGACGGGAAGGTTCTTCTCGAAGAGCGCGAGCAAATCGTCGTTGGGAATATTTCCTGTGGCGATGAACAACAGCTTGGGAGGCCTCCCGTGCAGTAAAAAGGAATCTACGAAATCAGCGTCCTTCGTTACCAATACCCGCTGATCAATTCTCCGCCAGTCGCCGCAGAACCTCGTCGGATGTCTGATTCTTCCCTGGCAGATCAAGCGTATGCAAAGCTGAGTGGCCAGCCGAGTCGAGAAACCGCGCCAGGCGACGAGGCAGTTGTGCATCGACGAGAAACTTCACGCTGCCAAGGCCACCCGTTTCGCGTCACTCAAGCGCGCCGCATAAGCCAGCACCGCCAATAGATCGGCTCGCTCTAGATCCTCGTAGTCGGCGAGGATCTGCTCCATCGTCATTCCGCTGCTCAGCAGTTCCAGAAGCAGCGTTACTGGATAGCGCAACCCCCGCACGCAAGGTTTGCCGTGGCAGATTTCGGGATCAATCGTGATGCGCGAGAGCAGCGGATTCATAAGGACATGCTAGCCGTCAGCAAAGGCCGCAACAAGAGCAACGTTGCCCTGCAACTTCCGTCTGATTTGCCCTATGCCGCAAACCCGTGGGAGGGCCGCTGTTTACCGACCTCATGAGCAGTCTGGCTCCCAGTTATTTCAATTCACAACCAGACGATCTGCATTCACGCTGGAAATGTGGAAGTTTCCAAAATGCACCGGGTGATTGTTATAGGCGGGGGAGCCGCGGGGTTTTTTGGGGCGATTGCGGCAGCGGAGAATGGCGCATCGGTGGTGTTGTTGGAGAAGGGTTCGCAGTTCCTTTCGAAGGTGCGGATCTCGGGTGGCGGGCGTTGCAATGTGACGCATGCGTGTTTCGATCCGCGGGAGCTGTCGACGCGGTATCCGCGTGGTGGCAAGGCGTTGATCGGGCCCTTTAACCGGTTTCAGGCGCGCGACACCATGGAGTGGTTTGAGAGCCGAGGGGCAGCGTTGAAGGTGGAGAATGACGGACGGGTTTTTCCGGTGAGTGATTCTTCGCAGACGATCATCGATACGTTGATGAATGCCGCTCAAGCCTCGGGCGTGGAGTGCCGGACGAATGCGAATGTCACCGCCGTTGAGAAGGAGGGGGAGGGGTTTGTGGTGAGTCTTGGAAATGGAGAAAAGCTCGCTGCGGACGCGGTGTTACTAGCTGCGGGCGGAACTCGCGCCGAAAGTGTCGGCAAGCTTGCGGAGACGCTCGGACACCATCTTGCGGCAGCAATTCCGTCGCTATTTACCTTTGAGATTCAAGTGCCGTGGTTGCGCGACATCCCTGGACTGGTGGCGGAGGTGGAGGCGCATGTTCCAGCGGTTGGGCTTCGCGAACGCGGGCCGATGTTAGTCACGCATTGGGGCGGCAGTGGCCCGGCGATCTTGCGATTGTCGGCGTGGGGCGCGCGTAGGTTAGCGGAGCTGGATTATCAGTTCCCGCTATACATCAATTGGCTGGGAGGACTCAGCCGCGAAGAGATTTCCAACCAGCTAGCAACGCTTCGCGAGAAGCATCCTGCGAAGCAGGTCTCCGGACTCGCTCCCGCGCCACTGCCCGCGCGGCTCTGGGAAAAACTCACGTTGGTCGCGGAGGTTGCGCCGGGGACGACCTGGAACCGTCTCCCACGTGCGCAGACCCAACGGCTCATCGACCTGCTGCATCGGACGGAACTGCCCGTGACGGGAAAGAGCCTGAACAAAGACGAATTTGTGACGTGCGGCGGAGTGCTCCTGCCCGAGGTGGATTTCCGAACCATGGAAAGCCGCCTCTGCCCCGGCCTCTATTTTGCCGGAGAGATCCTGGACATCGACGGGATCACCGGTGGCTACAATTTCCAAGCAGCGTGGACGACGGGGTTTCTAGCCGGGCGTGCGATGGCGGGTTAAGCAGGGAGATGAACTTAGAGGTATTCGGTTCCGTGCGCGTCGAGCTTGCGGGCACCGGGCGGCACCGCTTTGGAAGAAGGGGTATTCGGTTTTCTCACGGTTGGCGCCGGTGTAGGTGCCGCGGCTGCTGCAGCGTGGACCCACGTCGTATCCTCGGGGAGGATCATCGATGGCGTCGAATTGCCCATGGGAGAAAGTCGCACCAGCACCGGATTCGGATGCAATCGTGAATCGATACTTGCGAGCACTGCGGTGATTGGTTGATAGCCTTTTTTGTTGATCGTGACGGCGCTTTGCCGTTCCCGCGGGGCCTCGAATTTAAAGGGAGTGACTCCCTTGAGGCCAGTGCTGGCTCTCACATCGGCGCCCGAGGGTTCGCTCTTTACGGAGACCATTTCGGTCGTGCTGATCGAGGCACAACCGCTCAGCGAAGTGGCCAACAGGAGGAGGGGGAATTTCATGCGCTTGTGGTAGCGGCTGGCGATTTCGGCGGCGAGTCATTTCTCCCGTAGCGGGAGTGGCCACGGTGATCTTGCTTCGGCGGGCCACAAAAATCGAGAGCGCCACTACCGCCGCGCAGGCGATGGCACCCAGCCCCAGACGCTCCCCTAGAAATAATGCGGAGGCAAACAAGGTGAAGAAAGGCTGCAGCAACTGAAGCTGGCTAACGCGTGCTACGCCGCCGACAGAAAGACCGTGGAACCAGGCAAAAAAGCCAAGGAACATGCTAAACACGCTCACATAAGCAAAACCCGCCCACGCCAGAGGCGGCGCTTCCAATCCCTGCTGCCACACGCGCCAGCCCACAGGAACCACCAGCAACGGGGCCGCAAACACCAGTGCCCAACAAATGACCTGCCAGCCACCTAGTTGCTTCGCCAGACGACCGCCCTCCGCATACCCAAATGCGGCTAAAACGACGGCTCCGAGCAGAGCGACGTCTGCCAAATGAAAGCTACCGCCGCCACTGACGAGGGCGAAACCCACGACCGTAAAACTCCCCAAGGCGCTGGCGCACCAAAACGCCGCCGAGGGACGCTCGTGAGCCCGCAACGCTCCCGCCAAAGCGGTGAGAGCCGGAAATCCCACGACGACGCCCATGACGACCAAGGCCAACCCGCGAAGTTGCAGCCGAGAGGGCCATGGTTGACGCGTGAACAGGAGGACAGGGGCAGCGAGGCAAGCTGCGACCAGGGAGCGCCCCAGCCCAACGATCAAGGGATCCAGCGCGGCCACCGCCAATCGGGTCGCAGGTAAGGTCCCGCCCAAACGAGGCTGATCTGGCGGTGAACTCATGTCCCCATTTCGACCTGTAGGTCTTTCCCTTCGAAAGCGGTGTCATTCGTCCCGCTCTGGCGGTGGCCGATGGCCCATAGATTCGGCCACGATAATATTTCTGCTCCACGAGCCGAAGCGGTGGGCAAGGAAGACCATGGCTGACTTTCGTCGGCGCGGAACAAAACCCCGCCTGGCCCGAGATCTGGATGCAGCCCTATTTCGAATGAGAAAGGAGCTCCAACTTCTAACACTGGACCTAACCAATGTTGCGGGCCGCGACCCGCTTCCGGGACGAGCTCCACCACCAGCCGTGTCCCTTCGAATCCGATCCACACGTCGGCTGGACCGCGGAAGAAGTCCCAGCCCGTCAATAACGTCTGACGTTTATAATGGTCCACGGCGATAGAAGACACGCCACGGAATCGCCAGAAGATGGGCGCTTTTAAGATTCCTCCTTGGGCACGCGCTGTTAGCACCGCGGAGATTTCTTCATCGCTTGTTCCGAAGGGATTGGCAGGACGCGAGATCTCAAGAGGAGTCCAGCAACCGAGTTGCGGCGGCCATGTTATTGATTCGCGAACGCTGCCGGTCATATCCAGCACCTGGAAACGCAGACCGTCGTCGTCCACGGCTATTTGCGTGACGTGGAGGGTGTCCGTGAGCGACTTGAAAGGAAAGCCAGCACCCGCAGAGCAGATCTGCAATACGCCGTCATGCACCTGAGCGTCGAACGCCAGAACATGGGCACAAAGGAAGGCGGTGACACCGTTTGCACGCGTCACATCCCACAGGGCGGCTCCTTCGTCGGGCCACATCCGCCAATTGGGGGCCCAATCGCCACCATCGACCGGGAAAATCGGGTAGTGGCCGATGACGATTTTGTGCTTTGCATCGGCGTTGGCGCGCAAAACTTCCTCCAGCCAGGGCGCTTGCGAGGCCAGGCGGCCCTCATAGAGGTGCCGCGCACCGTCGGGTGCGTGCAAGAACACCAGCAACAAATTTCCACGACGCACCCAGTAAGCCAATCCCTCCAAGCCAGGTGGGCCGTTGCGGGGGATCTCCGGAAAGGTCTCCGGAAAAATGCGATCCGCTTCTGGATTAAAGTTTTGGTGATTACTCGTTGCGTAATACACCGGACACCCGGCCGTGGTCGCCCAAGCCATCTCTTCATGTAAGAAGTGCTGCCACTGAGCGCGCAGATCCTCTTTATCGCAGGTGAGACCGTTCTCATCGGCCTCGAAGGACTGGTAGCCCCAGACCGCGTCGCCTGCGAAACAGAGAAACTCTGGGGCGGGCTCGAGCCGCTGTATCATGGCAGCGATGCCCGCGAAATTGCTGGCGATGGTGGCATTAAAATCCGGTCCCAACATTTTCGAGTGTCCAGAACAGGCATCGGCCAGCAGCACGAACTGATGGCCAGTATCGTCACGAGGGACTAACGCGGGAATGCTATCAGAAAGGAGGTTTTCCATGGGAGCCAGATTGCAGAGGAGGGTGCGTCGATAGCTCGCGGGGCGCGTCAGCCTAGATGGCAGACTCCGGCAGGAGCTTCTCAAATTTCTTGCTCGTCTGAGAGTAAGACGGATAGCCGGTGGCGCCTTCGGGTTGGTAGCGCCAGTGTTTGTAGTTCCAGAGCCAGCACTCGGGGCGCTCACGGATGGTGGCTTCGATCTCGTTCCAGCAGAGTTGGGTGAGTTGTTGCTCGGTCAGCACGGGATCGAGGGCGGTGTCGGGGAGGAAACGGAATTCGTAGCGACCGTCGTCGAGCGGCAGGAACATCAGCGGAATGAGGCGCGCTCCGGCCAAGGAACTCAGGGTGACGTGCACGCCGGTGACGTATTTCTTGAGGCCGAACGCTTCGATGACGTGGCCGGGTTGATCGAGCTTAAGCGTGAGATCGACCAGAAAGCCGCAGGTCTTGCCGCGCTTCAACGCCTTCAGCATGCGGAGAACGGCGCGCTCCTGCGGGATGAGTTCGGAGCCGAAGGCGGAGCGGGCGGCGATGAAGAAGGGCGTGATCTCCGGGTTTTTGATGTCCTGAACGATAGCGAGAGGCGGTAGGCCAAGGAGGCAAAGGGTGGGGGGCATCCATTCGAAGCCGCCAATGTGTCCAGAGTAAAAGAGGCAGCCTTTGTTAGCAGCGCCCCTGGCTTGGAAGGCTTCAAAGCCCGGAACGTCAATGAGCTGGCGGAAGTTTTCTGCCGTGAGGTTTTTCGCCCAGAACAGGTCGAGAAAGGTGCGCGCTAAATTGCGGAACGACTTCCGCGCGATGTCTCGACGTTCACCTGGCAAATAGCAATCGCCAAAAGCGATGGCGATGTTTTCCAAGGCCACGGCCCGTCCGCGATGGTCTAAGCCAAAGACGAGATCGCCCGCGAAATTTGCGAGCTTGAGGAGCGCCGAACGGCTGAGTTTAGGCACTGCTGCCACGAAAATTCGCATCCCCAGAACTTCGAGGCGGTGGCGAATTTTCTTCCATAAACGACGCATGTCAGCCATTCATTCGCCTGAAAACTGCGCGATGCACAAGGAAAAGCTCATTCGACTCACCCGATCCATCCTTTCCCAGCCGACGGCCCCTTTTCACGAGGATCGTGTGAAAGCAGAAATCCGGGTGCAGCTCGAAAAACTGCGGTTTGTCACGCTGCAAGAAGACGCCTTCGGGAATCTGATCGCGCGCTACAATCACGGCAAAGCACGGACTCGGTATGCCTTCAGCGTGCACATGGATCATCCGGCCTGGGTGCAGAAACCCGGCGCGGAACCGGGCGAAATGACGTTCCTCGGCGGAGTGAAAAAGGAGTATCTCGACAAAGGAGCGGTCCAGTCATTTGGCGAATTTGCGATGTGGAATCTGCACGCTTTCGATGTGAAGGAAGACAAGATTTACGGCCGCGCGTGCGACGACTTGATCGGCTGCGCAGCGATGATTGCGATGCTGACGGACCTGGAGGAGACGGGCGTGGTGGCGAACGTTCTGGTGTTTTTCACGCGGGCGGAAGAAGTCGGATTTCTCGGCGCTATTTTCCTCGCCCGGTCACGGCACATTCTGAAAAACATCACGGTGCTATCGGTGGAGACCAGCGCGGATGTGGCTCCAGCCCGACTCGGGGGCGGGCCGATTATTCGCGTGGGCGATCGCTCCTCGATTTTTGATCCGGAAGTGACGCTGCAACTCACCCAGCTCGCAAAACGGCACAAGCTGACCTATCAGCGTTGCCTGATGTCTGGCGGCACGTGCGAAGGCACGGCGTATCAGAATTTCGGCATCCGTACCGGCGCGCTTTGCGTGGCGTTGGCGAACTACCACAACTGCGGCCAAAGCCTGCAAATTGTGCGGGAACACGTATCCTACAATGACTTCGTCGGGCTCATTGAGCTCTGTGTGGCGATTGTTGCGGACCCGCCGGTGCCGAACACTTTCCACAAGGATATGCGTCGCGACTTCGATCAACTGGCGAAAAACTATGCGCCCTATTACGAGAGAGAGCCGGAGCCAGTGGACAAAAAGAAGAAGCCTAAAAAAGCGGAGCCTGCGGAAAAGATAAAGGCCCCAAAAAAGGCCGAGCCGGTGCAGAAGAAGAAAAAGCCGACGAAGAAAAAACCAAGCGAAGCGAAGCGGACGCGGTTTTAGTCGGAGCGATCTGCCGCTCTTGGCGGCTTTCCTGGCCTACTTCGGGAAGACGCTGCTCTCGCGGATCTTCGCGAAGACGCGCTGGCCATTTTCCAGCTGCAACTGATCCAGCTTCTGGCGGGTCAGCGACGATTCGATCTTTTCTCCCGTGTCGGCGCGTTCGAGATCAACGCGGGCTACCGGACCAGCCGCATGGATCTGGCGGATGATCATTTCCACGGTTGGCTCCCCGTTGCGTTCGGTGAGGAGTTCCACGTGATGCGGGCGCACGTAGGCGACGCCGTTCTCGACGTTCATCTCGGAAACGGTGCCGAGGAACTGCGCCACGAATGGACTTGAAGGATGATCGTAGACTTCTTGCGGCGTGCCGATTTGCTCGATATGGGCGTTGCGCATGACGACCACGCGATCTGCAATTTCCAGAGCTTCGTCCTGGTCGTGAGTGACGAAAACGGTGGTGATGTGGAGTTGATTGTGGAGCTCGCGCACCCAGCGGCGAAGGTCTTTGCGAACACGCGCGTCGAGAGCGCCAAACGGCTCGTCGAGAAGGAGCAATTTCGGATCAATCGCGAGAGCGCGGGCGAGGGCGACTCGTTGGCGTTGACCTCCCGAAAGCTGCGCTGGCAGGCGTTTGCCAAATCCGCCGAGCTGCACTAGTTCCAGAAGCCGGTTGACCTTCTCCTCGATTTCTGCCGATTTCGGGCGTTTCCAGAACGGACGCACTTTGAGGCCGAACGCGATGTTGTCGAAGACGTTCATGTGCCGAAACAGCGCGTAATGTTGGAAGACGAATCCCGTCTGCCGATTGCGCACAGGCGCTTTCGTCGAGTCAGCTCCATCAACGAAAACGCTGCCCGTGTCGTGAGTCTCCAAACCGGCAAGAATGCGCAACAGAGTGGTTTTGCCGGAGCCAGAAGGTCCGAGCAACGCGATGAGCTCGCCTTTTTTTACGGAGAGATTGATATTCTCGAGCGCGGCGGTGGTGCCGAAGCGCTTGGTGAGATTTTGGACTTCGATGCTCATGGTTGGTGCAGGTGGCTTTCGGCGAGTCGCTTGAGGACGAGGGTGACGACAGCGAGAAAGGCGAGGACGGAGGCGACGGCGAAAGCGGCGGCGATATTGTAGTCGTTATAAAGAATCTCGACGTGGAGCGGGATGGTGTTGGTCAATCCGCGGATGTGACCGGAAACAACCGACACCGCTCCAAATTCGCCCATGGCCCGGGCGTTGCAAAGAATGACGCCGTAAAGCAGGCCCCATTTTACATTGGGCAACGTGACTCTCCAGAACGTCTGCATGCCGCTGGCACCGAGCGTCATGGCCGCTTCTTCCTGTTCGCTGCCGAGGCTTTCCATGAGGGGAATCAGCTCACGGGCGACGAAGGGAAAGGTCACGAAAATCGTGGCGAGAACGATGCCTGGCACCGCAAAGATGATCTTGAAGTCCTTCTGGATGAGCCATTTCTGCAACTCGGGCCACATTGGATCACTGGCGTCGAGATATTGGCCATACCAGCCTTGCGCGCCGAAGATGAGCACGTAGATGAGGCCGGAAATGATCGGCGACACCGCGAAAGGCAGATCGATGAGAGTGGTGAGGAGCGATTTCCCGCGGAACTCAAACTTCGCGATGCACCATGAGGCGACAAGGCCGAAGACCAGATTGAGCGGCACCGCGATGGCGGCCGTGATGAGGGTCAGCCGAATCGCCGCTACTGCATCCGGATCGCGAATCGCCGCCACGTAGGCATCCATGCCTTTTCCGAACGCCTCCACAAAGACGACCACCAACGGCAGGGCGAGAACCAGCGCAATGAACAGAAGAACAATCGTGATGAGCACCCAACGAACGATCCACGATTCTCCCGTGGACGCGCGCACTTGGGCGCTGGAATGAGTGGAAGCAGGAATGGCAGACATGATGCTAGTCTTTCATTTTGGCTCGCAGGTTCAGCCGGCCTTGCAGGGAGTTGATGACGAGCAGCATCGCGAAGGAAATGATCAGCATGACCACGGCGAGGGCAGTGGCCCCTTTGTAATCGTATTGTTCGAGCTTCGTCACGATGAGCAGGGGAGTGATCTCGGTTTTCATCGGCATGTTGCCGGAAATGAAAACCACTGAGCCGTATTCCCCGAGGCCGCGGGCAAACGACATGGCCGCTCCAGCGAGCAGCGCCGGCCACAGCTCAGGCAGAATGATTCGCGTGATCGTCTGCCAGCGATTGGCTCCCAAGGTGGCCGCCGCCTGCTCTAGCCCGGGATCCATTTCCTGAAGGATTGGCTGAACCGTGCGGATCACGAACGGTAGGCCGATAAAGATCAGAGCAATCGTAATTCCGACGGGAGAAAAGGCGACCTTGAGGCCGTTTTCCGCGAGGTAAAGAGCCAGTCCGTCGGTAGGCTGCATGTCGGCGTAATGCTTTTGCACTTTCTCGCTCACAGGCTGAATGTGTTTCCCGATCCAGCCGTTCGGCGCGTAGATCGCGGTGAGCGCAATACCGGCGACGGCCGTCGGCAAGGCAAAGGGAAGATCGACCAGCGCGTCAATGAACCGGCGGCCGGGGAACGAATAACGAACCAACACCCAGGCGATCAATCCTCCGAAGATGACGTTCACCAGCGTCGCGACGGCGGCGGTTCCAAAACTCACTTTATACGAGGCGATAACGCGTGGACTCGAAACCGCCTGCCAGAATTCCGGCCACGTCATCGTGAACGTCTTGAAAAACGCCGCCGACAGAGGAATGAGGACGATGATGAGGGTATAAATGAGCGTCGCCGTCAGCGTGATGCGAAAGCCGGGCAGGATTCGAGGCGAGGCGGACATGACGTAATTAGCGGCGCTGGGGGACTAACAAATCACCGCACCCCGAGGAAGGAGAGGGAGTTTGGGATGTGGAGGTGCGGGTTCATACTGCCGGAAAGATGATAAATTGGATCATCTTTCCCGCCAGCAAAAACTCCACATAATTTTGTGGAGCGAATTCCGAGGCGCGAGCCTCTATTGGGCGAGCCCGAGTTTCCCGAGCTTGGGCCGGATCACCATTTGGCAATACGGGTTCAGATTCTTATTCTGCCGGTAGTAATCCTGATGGTAGTCCTCGGCAGGGAAGAACTTCTCCGCTTTTGTGATCTCCGTGACAATCGGGCTGGCGAACTTTGCCTGAGCGGCTTCCTTGCAATGTTCCGAAATCTCCTTTTGGGCAGGAGTCTCGAAATAAATGGCGGAGCGATATTGCGTGCCGACATCCCCACCTTGGCGATTCAGGGTCGTCGGATCGTGCGACTGCCAGAAGATCTCCAGGATCTGGTGCAAGCTGATGATGGCCGGATCGAAAACAACGCTAATGACTTCCGCATGACCCGTCTTGCCGCTGCAAACTTGTTCATAAGTCGGATTATGGACCTCGCCGCCCATGTAGCCGGAGGTGACAGAGTGAACGCCTGGGAGTTGCTGAAAAACGGCCTCAACGCACCAAAAACAGCCGGCGCCGAGAGTGATGACTTCCATGCCTGCAGGAACATGTGGAGCGAGCGCGGTCTGTGATGTCATAGACATGAGCTTACTGCCGCACGGTGGATGCGCAAGCTGCCGCACCGTTCCTTTCGCCGCCCGAGGCGCAGAAAAAAGCTAGGAAACGGAAACCAAAAGCGCAGCGAAGCAGCCGTCCACCGCGTCGACCTGCGGGAGGCGGCGCTCCGTGGCCGCTAACTTGATCTGCGGATGCCGGCGCAGAATCGCTTCGACCACTTCTTCGTTCTCGCTGCGATCGACGCTGCACGTGCTGTAAACCATCCGGCCACCGGGTCGAAGATGCGGGAGAAGATTCTGCAAAATGGCCAGCTGCCGCGTCGAAGCGTCATAAAAAGCCTCAGGGCGCAGACGCCAGCGCACATCGATGCGACGCCGCATGACGCCCGTGTTGCTGCACGGAACGTCCACCAGAATGGCATCGTAAAGAGGAAGATCGCCGCCTGCGGTTTCCCAGTCGTGGGTGCGGATCGTCGTATTCGTCACTCCCAAGCGCGTGAGGTTTGCCTCGAGTCGGGTGAGCCGAGTTTCATCCGAGTCCGTGGCGGTGATGGTCCCCGCATTTCCCATCAGCGCGGCCAAATAGCTGGTCTTCCCGCCGGGGGCGGCGCAGGCATCGAGCACTTGCTCCCCGGGTTGGGGAGCTAGCAACTCCGGTGCGACGAGAGTGCTAGGATCTTGCGCATAGAACTCTCCGCCAGCGAGCTGCGTGGACAGCGAACCCGTTGATCGGAAAATCAGAGGGTGATCCGTCGGCTCGAGGTCCTCCAGTGGGAGCTCGGGCACTAAGGTGTTGCGCCGCAGATAAACCTCCGCTGGCTGATTATTCCACTCGGCCAACCGCCGGGCACCTTCCTCGCCGAACTGGTAAACCCATTTCTCCAAGAGAAAATCCGGGTGCGACAATCGGATCTCATCGGGCTGCTTCGCCAATTCCTGCTCAATGGCTGCCGTTTCGCGAGTGACCCGCCGCAGCACGCCGTTCACGAAACCACGTTGAGGCCGCGACACCAGTTCCACCGTCTCTGCCAGCGCTGCATGAGCAGGGGTTCGCAGGTTCAACAACTGATACAAGCCCAGCTGCAAAGCCAGCCGCGGCTCCAGAGGAGGCGGGCGGTTGGTGAGATGATCGATAATGAAATCCAGCGCCGTCAGATTGCGGAGCACGCCATAGAAAAGCTCCCGCCCAAACCCGCGCTCTGAGCCGCTCATGCCCCATTCGAGCTGCAGCCGGTGGAAGATATCCTCGGCAAAGCCGTCGCCTTGGTTCCAGTCGTAGAGGCAGCGGTGAGCAAGTTGGCGGGCGTTCATTGTCGGAGAAATGAAAAGGGCGCGGCTAAGATCCGCGCCCTTTTGAAGATTGATCTGTCGGGAAGTTTAGCGGCCGACGCTGATGTAGTCGAAGCCGAATTCCTTCATGGTCTCGGGGTTGTAGAGGTTGCGGCCGTCGAACACGAAAGGGGTGTGCATGCTGGCTTTCACCTGCTCGAAATCGACGTTGAGGAACTCTTTCCATTCTGTCGCGAGGATGAGGGCTTCGGCGCCTTCCGCGGCTTCCAGCGGGGTGGCGACGACGCGCACTTTGGCCGGATCCACGAGACCCCACTCGACGGCTTTCTCGGCGCCTTTCGGATCGCAGCAGCTTACGATGGCACCTTCAGCTACCAGGCGATTGATGAGCTCAATGGCGACGGAGTTGCGGACGTCGTCCGTGTCTGGCTTGAAGGCCATGCCCCACACGGCGATCTTTTTGTCCTTCAGGACCCAGAGTTTCGCGCGCACTTTGTCGAGGAAACGGTCGAGCATGGAGGCGTTGATGCGCTCCACTTCCTCGAGCAGCTTGAATGGGGTGCCGAGTTGCTTGGAGATGGCGATGAAAGCTTTGACGTCTTTCGGGAAGCAGCTTCCGCCGTAACCGAGACCGGCGTTGAGGAAGTTGCGACCGATGCGCCGGTCCATGCCAATGCCGTCCGCGACCATTTCCACGTCCGCACCGCTCGCTTCGCAAATGGCGGCCACGGCGTTGATGTAGCTGATCTTCAAGGAAAGGAAGCTGTTCGCGGCGTGCTTGATGAGCTCCGCGCTGTTCACGTCGGTAACGAGGATCGGCGCTTTGAAGGGCTCATAGACCTGCTTCATCAGGTCGGTCGCCTTCTGGCTGGCGCTGCCGATGACCACACGGTCAGGAGCCATCAAATCGGGAACAGCGCAACCTTCGCGGAGGAATTCTGGGTTGGAGACGACGTCGAAATCAGCGCCTTTGTTGTAGCGCTTGATGGTTTCGGCGACTTTCTCGCCGGTCTTGACGGGCACCGTGGATTTATCGACGACCACACGATATTGACCTGGCTTGAGGACGCCCGCGATTTCGCGAGCCACCCGCTCGATGAAAGTGAGATCGACGCTGCCGTCGGTCTGAGGAGGCGTTGGAACGGCGATGAAAATGACTTGGGAATGGTCCACCCCATCTTCAATGGAGTTGGTGAAGCGAAGGCGCTTCGAGGCCACGTTGCGATGAACCAACTCTTCCAACCCGGGCTCATAGATCGGAATGAGGCCAGCTTGCAGCTTCTCCACCTTCTTTTGGTCGTTGTCCACGCAAACGACGTGGTGACCGATTTCTGCGAAACACGCGCCGGAGACAAGCCCGACGTAGCCTGAGCCAATGATACAAAGATCCATAATTTATTGATAAACTGCAGTGAAGGTGGGGTGAGATTATTCGTCGCTCGTGGAGCCGGGATCAACATTGAAATTCAAGTTGAGGTTCGGGAGATCTTTGAGCGTGAAAGTGAGGAAAAGGCCGACGTCTTCCTTGCCGCCGCGGTTGTCGCGAATGACGGCGGAAACGGACGCGATCCAACTCGTGAGGTCGCGATGCAAGGTGTAGCGCTGGCTTTCGAGCACGGAATCCTCGAGTTCATAGCGCTCGTTCAAGCTGACCGCCCAGTTGGGGTCGATCTGGTAGTAGGCGGAGAGGCTGACCAGGCTGCTGTTCGCGAAGAAGGGGTTTTCCTGGAGGTAGCGATGCCCGAGCGAGAAGGTGAGGTCCGAGGTCGGCATGAACGTCAGACCGGTGTTCACTTCCGAGAAGCCATCCGCGAGGATGGGCAATTGCGAGTCCACCGTCAGGCTCATCCACGGCACGGGGTTGAAGCGGAGGCGATTGAAGACGTTGGAGAAATCCGAGGTGTCGTATGGATTCTCGTAGTTGACGTTGAAAAACGTGTCGAGTTCTAGCCAGGTGAAGCTCTGGTCGTTGCGCTTGGTCAAAAGACGGTTGCGCACACCGAGACGAAGGACAGAGGCCTGGTCGATGGAGTCGAGCGCGACGGATTGTGGGAAATCAAAGGGCGCGAGCTGGGTCGATGGAATGTAAACGTCGATGGGCAGCAGGTTGTCAGGTCCGACCGATGGAGCGGCGACATAGCTGAAATTCACATACGGCTGAACCACGTGTTTGAGCCCATCCAAGCCAGCCCAGCGGCTTTCGACGTTGTCGAAGGTGCGGGAGACTTTGAAGGAGGACTCCACGCCGAAGTTGAAAACAGTCCGGACATCTGCGCCTTGTTTGTCGTAGACGTCGATCAGCGAGCCGTTCTGCAGAGAGACGATGTTTCCACCGGTTTGGGTGTTAGCCGCCTGAAGGTTGGCGTTGGCAAACTGGAGCTGCGTGATCTCGCTCCGGATGACGGCCGCTTCCGCCGGCGAGGCGATGGCGAGTTGGCCGTTCAGCGTAGCGATGCGGTCTTCGTTCTCTGTAATGAGGTTGCTCCGGCTGGCCATCACCGTTTGGAGCTGCCCGATGCGGTCGATGGTGGAAGGCCTCAAGCTCTGACTAGTCGTCCCTGTTTCGCTATAGTAAGTGGCGCGGAATCCAGCGCGGGGCACAACGGAGAGCCAGCCGAAATAGGTATTCGGGTAGCTGATTTGATGAAAGGTGTCCGCCCGCAGAGTCTTGGCGTCCGGCGCTTCAAAACCTTCTGGAAAGGCTTTGTTGAGCACGCCGACGCTGGTCTCGCCTTCATAATAAATGGGTGAGCCGAACAGCTTTCCGCGGGTGACATCGAGTGCGAGTTCAGGCAGGCGCTCGGTGGTTTGCTGGAATTCATTCCATTGAGCGCGAGCGAGGGCGGTGAAAGTCCAGCGCTCCGAAGCTTTGGTCAGCGCAGCGACCGTATCGGGCTGCGGATCAAGGCGGTTCTCGCCGGGGTAGAAATCCTCCAGAAGTTTGCTGTCGCTCAGCTTGTTCGCGTCGATGGTCGCCGTCCAATCTTCGCTCATATAGAGCTTTGCGCGCCAGCTCAGGCGATAACGCTCGGGGTCAATCTCCGGACGAGCGAGCGAGGTCTGGTTTTCGTCCGTTTTGCTGTCGTGCAGGATGTAGCTGAGGATGTTGCTGTAGCTTTGGGGATCGCCTTTTGTCGGCTTCGCGCCTTTGTATTCCAAGTCCAGCCCCAAGGCGGGACCGCGCGCGCTGCGATAGTCGACATGCAAGCGCCCGAGCATTTTCTCGGTGACTGGAAACGTGTAGCTCCCCAGAAGAAACGCGCCCCATTTTCCGCTGTAGCCGGGCGTCACGAGAAAGGCATTGGCCTCATCCAGCGACTGGTAAAGATAAGGCCACCAGAAGATCGGCGTGCGGCCGACGAAAAGCGTCACATTGGAAAAAATCACCCGGTTGTCGGGATAAATCCGCACCGAGCGAGCGCGCAACCGGTAGTCGGGCTCGGAGGAATCATGGGTCGTGAAAAAGCCGTTCTTGATGGAAAAAGCGCCGCCTTCCATCGAGTAGAGATTGTCGCCCTGAAAATGATACGGCTTCGAAGCACCCAGGAAATCGGAAGAGCGGATCGCCTTGGTCTCCAGGTTGTAGAAAGCGCTTTCGCCGGCAAAGATCGTCGCCCCCTGGAAAATTTTCACGTGGCCCTTGAGCAACACGTCTTTGGTCTCGGGGTTGTATTGAGCGTAGTCGCCATACATCCGCGCGCCGTTGGCGTAGATGACCACGTTATTCTCCGCAATCGCCAGGCCGCCTTCGAACCGCGTGCCGCCGTCGGAATAGATCTCGATGGGCGATTTTTCCTCACTCGCCGAGCCCAGCTGCGCCGAAAGCGGGCAGACAAATGCGGACAGACAGATCAGAGATAAAAGCCATTTCGACGCGGTCACAAGTGGACGGCTATGGGACAAAGTTCCACCCCTGTTGGCAAGGCAAATGGCCAAACTATTTCGAAAATCTTCACCCTTTCGCGGCTGCAGGGGCGCAGATTCGGACGATCACCTGACTGAGAACCAGCGAGGCGTTGAGCTGGGTGGTCACGCATTGCTGGTTGGCTTCCAGGCAGGCGGCAAGGGCGGACTTCAGCTCCGGCAGCGTGTATTTTCCGGCGGATTGAGCGGCGATGCCAAGGGAATAGCCGTTCACCGTGCCGTCTTTTTTGCGAGGTAAATGGCGGGTGTCCGCGGCGGAGAGGCGCTCCAGCGTTTTGCCAAAAAAGAACGGCTGTTCCGGCGGACGCAGCTTGTGGCGAACCATCAAGTCCTTGACCACCAGCAAGTTGCGCATGGTCGGAATGATCGCCACCAGCAGAATGCCCACCGCGTTTTCCCCTTGGTGAAGCAACTGATCGACCAGCTTCAGCGCACTCCGTAGATCCCGCCGCGCAATGGCGTTGCCCAAGTCGAAGATCACGCCTTCCTTCGTTCGCGCAACGAGGCTACGGACGAGCTCTGCGGTGACCTGCTTCGGCCCATTTCCCAAATAGAGATCGAGCTTCTCCAGTTCGTTGCTGATCTGGCCGGTGTCCGCGCCGACGAGTTGCACAAACAGCTCCAGCGCCTCCCTGTCGAACCGCAGCCCCAGGGTCCGCGCTTCACTCGAAATCAGCGCCTCCACTTGCTCCTCCCAATTGCCGCGTCCGGTCTCGATTTTGTCTAAAACCTGCACCTCCGCGAGCTTCCCGAGCGTCTTGTAAAACGAGCGCCGCTTATCAATATCG
>DASVRZ010000146.1:0-3633 GCA_036388355.1 Chthoniobacterales bacterium
CCAGACTCCGCTCAAACGCACATGGACGAGCCCGGCGACAAAGGCTACGTATCCGCTGGATTGGCAGGTGAACATTCCGTCCGCGCAACTAACGTTCATTGCCCGTGCGCAGCTTCCGAATCAGGAGATGAATTTGGCACCGGTGGTGTATTGGGAAGGCGCGACGGAGCTGCAACACGACGGGAAAAAGATAGGAAGCGGCTATATGGAGCTCACCGGCTACGGTGAAGCGCTGAAGGCTCTGCGCGGGCAGTAGAAAGTTTTCCTAGTTCGGCTTTGGAGTCGGCACCTAGCCTACTCTTTTTTGATCAGACCGGATTGATTGCTGTAGATGAAGATCTTTTTGCCGCTTCTAGTTGCTGCCTTGCTGCGCAGTAAGATCGTATCCGCAGGGTCAGTGTCCTTGCCGCCGAGATATTCATAGCCTTGGCCAGGCTCGCCTTTGACTAACTCGCACGTTAGCATTTTTGCATCTGGGAGATACTCGGGAACCAGTTGCTCAAGGGTCTCCGGGTAGATCCCCTCGTGGTCTGCGGCATAGAGCTTGCACGCTAGTCCAATCTGTTTCGCTTCCGAGAAGCATTTTTCGGACATGGGGTTTTCCTGGACTTTGTGAAACACCGGGAGGGCGATCCCCGCCAGCACGCCGAGAGCGAAGATCGCAAGCAGAAGTAACCGGTGATCAATCCCGCGAGGGCGATCCCGCTGCCTGAGAGTCTTTCCGGGGATTTCTTGATGCGGCTGCGGGACATATGCCCGCAGATGACGGCTGGTAGCGAGGTGATCCCCATCGAGAAGAACGACAGGATGCCCAGGACCAGACTGGCAATGGCCAGACCTGAGGTTTTCTGTGCAGGGGCGGGCGGAGCAGTCTGGTGAATCGAAGGAGGCTGGCCGGGTGTCACTGGCCGCGGAGTATGGCTCCCGATGCCCGGGATCGAGGAGAGCGGCGCCCAATCTTTCAGCCCCTCGTGCCACGCGAGATCGGTGTGGAGTAAAGACCCGGCTGCTAGGCGTCGGTTTACTTCTTCGATAGGATATGGGCCGGTCTGTTCGCCATTATGATGGACGTGAATTTGCATAGAAAGGGTGAAGAGTTTCGGAACGACGCAGGGCGTCGTGGCAGATTCGCCGCGCGCATGGCAACTTAGAGAAGAGGGCAGGTGCCTAGTACTAAAAAGTGCCGAAATAGCGGTCGCCGGCGTCGCCTAATCCTGGGACGATGTAGCCTTTTTCGTTCAGACCTTCGTCGATGGCTCCGGTGAAGATCGGGACGTCGGGGTGCTCCGTCGTTAGGTGCGCCAGGCCTTCGGGGCAGCTGATGAGGCAGCCGAAACGGATTGAGGTGGCTCCTTGTTTCTTAAGCAAGTGAATGGCTGCGACGGCGCTGTTGCCGGTCGCTAACATCGGGTCCACGAGGAGAACTTCGCCGACTGCGATGGAGGAGGGGAGGCGGAAGTAGTAGTGTTGCGGCTCGAGGGTTTCCTCGTTGCGATACATGCCGATGTGGCCGATCGCCGCGTCGGGCAACATGCGCGCCATGCCGTCGACCATTCCGAGCCCAGCTCGAAGAATCGGAACAAGGATGAGCGGTTTGGCTAGACGCGCTCCCGTGGTGGTGGTGAGCGGCGTTTCGACCTGCACGCTTTCCAGCGGGAGCGTGCGGGTCATCTCGAAGAGGAGCAGCGCGGCGATCTGGCGCAGATGTTCCGCGAACTGCGCGGAGGGCGTGGATTTATCCCTCAGCTGCGTGACCCGAGCCTGCAGGATGGGGTGATCAATAAGCGTGACGCCTTGCATGTGGCGAGGCTTAGCAGATCGGCTCCCGGATGTCTGAGAAATAATCCCCCAGAGCGGGAAATTATTTTCCCTTTAGTTTCTTGAGCTCTTCGACGAAGGCTTCGGCGCCGCCTTCCATGTAACCTAGTTCGCCGGCTTTCTTGCCGTTCTTATCGAGCACGATAATGGTGGGGTAACCCTGGACTTCATATTCCTTGGCGAGCTTTTTATTCTGCGCCTTGAGCTCGTCGGTCTGGGTCTTGTTGCGTGGGAAGTCGAGTTCAACGAGGACGAGATTATCCTTCGCGTAATCCTGAAATGCTTTTTGGGAGAAAATTTCTTTGTCGATCTTGATGCACCATCCGCACCAGTCGGAACCGGTGAAGTCGAGGAGGACCATCTTGGATTCCGACTTCGCCTTCGCGAGGCTCTTTTTGTAATCTTCCTCCCAGCCTTCCTTGCCGGCGGCCAAGGCGAAAGTGGAGGAACACACAAGGAGAGCGGCGGCAGCGAAGATGATTTTCATGGCCCTAAGGTTCGCCGTGCGGGGAGGAAGTCAACTGAGCATCCCGGTGCTGGCGGATTTTTCCCGCGCAGTTTAATCTGCGGCGATGACCCGGTTTTTCATTCGTCTGCTCAATTGGACTTTGCTGGCGTGTTTCCTCGGGTTTGTGTGGGGCGGCTGGTATCTGTCGAAGCAGGGGTTTGGGCGGAAATGGAGAAAAAAGCTGTCCGAGGAATTTTCCCGGCGCGGCGTGGAAATGTCGACGCGTCGGCTCACGCTCG
Source organism: Chthoniobacterales bacterium (assembly GCA_036388355.1). Lineage (GTDB taxonomy): Bacteria > Verrucomicrobiota > Verrucomicrobiia > Chthoniobacterales > DASVRZ01 > DASVRZ01. The sequence continues at coordinate 2,566 of DASVRZ010000146.1, forward strand.
ATCCGCTGCGCGGTCTGGTTGCGCATGATGTGCGGGTGTTCCGGGACGATGATCAGGAGCAGACTGTCGCGCGGATCGACGAGCTCCGGCTCGATATTAACTACACGCGTCTCCTGCGGAACGAGCCGTTTCTCGATGCGCTGATTCTTTCCAAAGCGGAGGTGCGTTTGGATGTCGATCCGAAGAGGCCGGAGTCTGGAGAGTTCGTGGTGAGCAACCTTGCCGCGCAGCTTTTCTTCCAGCAGGACCGGGTGGAGATCCGCCGGATGCAGGGTGAGGGATTGGGGATGATCTTCACCATTCAAGGGGTGCTGGAGCATCGCGCAGACTGGCGGACAGCGGCCCGACCTTCGGAGGTCTGGGGGCCGTTCCGGAAGATTCCGAGAGGCTGGCTGGAGGCAATTTCCCAAGCGAACTTCGGGAGCCAAACGGGCCGCATGGATCTGCGCTTTCGGGGTAACCTGTCGCAGAAGGAGTGGCTGCAAGCTGCCGATGTCCGGGTGCAGCTGCCGGAGGTGCGTTGGAAGGGAATTCATGCAACAAAGCTTACCGCAACGATGGATCTGGCGGATCATCTGCTGACGGTGCGGCAGCTGGAGTGGCAGGATGGGCATGGTAACTTCTCAGCGGCCGGCACGTGGCGTTTGGGGAAGGAGGGCCGAATGTCAGTCGATTCGCACATCGATCCGGTGCCGGTTTTTCGGGAGAGACGTTTTCTGCCAAAGCTGCAGTCCGCGGCTCGGGTCCACCTGCGAGGAGATATTTCCTGGAAGCGACCTCGCGATTGGAAATGGGTGGGAACGGCTGATGCGCATCAGGTGCTCTATCGCGGAGTTCTGTGGCATCGAGTGCAAGGGCAGTTTTCGGTGGTTCCGGGGAAATGGTTCGCGCGGGAGATCCATCTGGAACAGAAAGGTGGCTCCGTTACGGGCGCGTATCTTCAAGAGGGAAGAACCCGCGTGGAGGCGGAGATGACGTCCACGGTTAATCCGCGGTCATTCTGGAGAAGCTTGGGAAAAGAAGAGCCTTCGTGGTTGGCTGATTTTGATTTTGCGGTGAACCCGTGGC
>DASVRZ010000147.1:0-23455 GCA_036388355.1 Chthoniobacterales bacterium
CTCCTGGCCAAGTCCCGCAAATCGAGGGCGAGGGATTTTCCAAACTCCGCTTCCCGCAGGCGCGGATCGAGCAGAAATCGATCAAGGGGAAGGACTACCGGGTGCTCTCCTACCAAACGAGCCTCGTTGCCGCAAAAGCAGGCGAACTGAAAGTCGGCCCCGCATCGCTCAATTTCGTCGTCGGACTGCCGCAACGACGCCAGCAGCGCAGCCCGTTCGACGATCCATTCGGCGCCGACCCGTTCGCGCACTTCTTTGGAAATCAACGCATCGAGCGCGAGATGACACTGCAATCCGACCCCGCCACGCTGCACATCAAGCAGCTTCCAACCCCACGTCCGCCGGGCTTCGCGGGAGCGGTCGGCCAGTTCACCCTCACGGCAGACGCGAAGCCGACGCAGGTGAAAGTCGGGGAGCCGATCACTTACAACTCCACCATTTCCGGTCGCGGCAACTTCGATCTCGTCACCGCGCCAACGCTCTCGACCACAGACGGCTGGCGGACCTATCCCGCTATCGGAAAACTGACCCCGAACGACGAAATGGGCGTTTCCGGAGACAAGACTTTTCAGATGGCGCTGATCCCCGAGAAAAAAGCCACGGCCTTGCCGCCGCTCCAGTTCGTCTATTTTGATCCGGCGCAGGAAAAATTCATCACGCTCGAATCGCCTCCGATCTCCGTGCAAGTGGAAGGCCAGGCCATCGCCGCAGCCACGCCGCCTCCCCAGAAGTCCGCTCCGAACGCCTCACCCACGCCTGCCGTCGCTCCTGAAGTGGCTCCGGAATCGGATCTGCCTCCGGTCAAAACAGCCCTCGGCGAAGTCCGCAGCTTCCGTCCGATCTGGGAATCCGCAACATTCTGGGCCTGGCAAAGCCTGCCGCTCATCCTCCTGGGCGCTCTCCTCTGGCCGATAATCGCGGGAGTCTTCGCGCCGGATTCTGCCGAAACACGCCAGCGCAAGCTGAACGAGGAACGCGCCTCGCTCGCCACGGCCCTGCGCTCCACCGATCCCGGAACGTTCTTCCCGGCCGCAGCGCGTCAGCTCGAAATCGACGCCGAACTGGCAGGGCAATCTAATCCCTCCTCTGCCGAGATCGCAGGCCGCTTCTCCGACGAACAAGCGGAGATCGTTCAGGAGATTTTGAGCCGGCGCGACGAGATCGCCTACGGGGGAGGCGCCGTCAGAAAACCAGGCGGGCGCGAGATCTCCACCGAGTCGCTCCGCCGTTTCCAATCCGTTCTCCAAACGAAATGAAACTCGCCCGCTTCTTTTGTTTCCTCTGGCTGACCGTGCAGCTCGTATCCACCGGGCTGGCGTCTGTTTCGGAGGACTTTGCCGCAGCGAACCAGGCTTACAACCAGCGCGATTTCGGCGCAGCCATTGACGGGTACGAAAAGCTCCTGCGCCGCGGAGAAAATCGCCCCGAGATCTTCTACAATCTCGGGCTGGCCTACGAAAAATCCGTCAACCCCGCCCGCGCCATTCTCAACTTCGAGCGGGCCCTCCTCCTTTCCCCCAGGCTTTCCGACGCGCAGTTTCGGCTCGACGCGTTGAGCAGTGCGCCGCTGCATTGGTGGGAACGCCTCCCCCGCTTTGGGAGCCATATCAGCGTCGCGGTCGCGATCGGAGCAGTCTGGGCGTTCCTTCTTTCCTGGGCAGCCTATTCACGAGGTCTCATGGGCACCCGGCACTTGTGGAGCATGACGGCCGTCCTGAGTTTCCTTGTTCTCGGAATTGCCGCGGCCAGCTTCTATTTGCGCGATTTTCCGCTCTCGTCACCGAACCGCGCCATCGTGCTAAAGCCAGAGAAGCTGCGGGCAAATTTTACGGCCAGCAGCCCGTCCATTCTCGGATTAAAACCGGGACAAGCCGTCGAAATCACGAGTGTCAACGGCCCGTGGACGGAGTGCCGTCTGCCGGACAGGACACTCGGTTGGGTATCGACCACCTCGCTCGAACGAGTGATCCCGCAGACTTAAATTTGTTATGAAATTCCCCCTCCTGAACCTCCGCCTGGCAATCATCGGAGTGTTCCTGGGGATGATCTCGGCGAGCTTCGCGGCCGATCCGAGCTGGCTGTCGCAAGTCCCCGCGCCGACCCCTGGTTCGTTCCCACTCCCGAACGGACGGCAACTGAACTACACCGGCGGCTGGGGAAAAATCCCGGCCGGAAAAGTGGGGATCACTTTCTCGCAGAAAGGCGGGAAGCAGACTCTTCATTTCACGGGCACCACGATCGGGGTCGCGCGCGGCTTGTTTCGGCTGGATGCTACTGGGGTGGCGCAGTGTGATCCCGTCACGTTTGCGCCGTCCACGACGGTAATCGACGAGACGTATTCTGACGAGAAACGGCATACCGTGCAGACGTTCACGCCACAGAGCGTGACCCGCGAACGCACTTCACAGCCGCCGCAAAAGGATGACGGAAAGGTGAAGGTTTACAACCTGCCTCACGTTTTCGATCTGCAAAGTTCGATGCTGTATCTGCGGAGTCAGCCGCTGAAGAACGGGGATAAAGTGACGTTTCTCACTTACGCCACGGGCTCACCTTACATCGCGAAAGTCTCTGTGGTCGGGCGCGAGGAAATCGAGGTGCGCGCGGGCAAATTCAAGGCGATCAAGCTGCATCTCAACCTCGTCGGGATCGACAAGAACCTGAACCTCAAGCCCTACAAGCGCGCCAAAAACATCCACGCTTGGGTAAGCGATGACGGGGACAGGAATTATCTAAAAATCAGCGCCGGGATGCTGATCGGGACCGTCTTTGTAGAGCTGGATAAATAGTTTGAAGCCGCTGACGACAGAGCGGGAAGAATCCCCCGCCTGAATGGCACCACTTCGCGAGCAGGATCAAAAAAGTCGCCACCAAGAGGTTCTGCGCTTCCAGCGGCGGTTGGATCTTTCCAACTGACGCTGCCGCCATCCGTAGGCGGCAAAGCCACCGACGGACAGCGCGAGCAAAGTCCAAACCGCGATCTCCGGCAGGCGGCTGGTGGCTATGAATATGCCCGTTGATATTCCCTCATCCGGCGTCAGAGAAACCGCGTGCGCCGTCGCCGCAGAACAGACCATTTTTGCCGCTCCGATCAGGACAAATAGCCCAAGAAAGGAAGGTAATTGCCGATGAATGCTGATGATTCTCCTCTTCATACGTTTGCCTTTCGCTGACGTCATCCGGGGAGATGCACCGGAATGTGGGACGGGATCGTTGAAAATGCCAAGAACTAATTCAGTTTTTCGCCGTAATTTCGCCGCGGCAACTCCGACCTTTACAGATGCAGCCTGATGCGGGAATGATTTCCCTCCCGTTTCCCCGGAATCCCGCGAATCCTCGCATCCCATCTATGAAGAAATTAGGCATCGGTCTGGCCGGTCTCGGCAACGTCGGCGCAGGTGTTTACAAACATCTGGCCCAGAACCGCATGCTCTTGCGTGAGCGTCTCGGCGTGGATTTCGAGGTGCGGAAAGTGGCCGTGCGCGATCTCGCGAAGGCGCGCGAGGTTTCCGTTCCTGCGGAGTTGCTGACGAACGATCCGCTGGCGGTGATTGCCGATCCCGGGGTGGATGTCGTGGTGGAGTTAATGGGCGGCATTGAGACGGCGTTTTCGTTCGTGATGGCAGCCATCGCAGCGGGGAAAATCGTGGTGACCGGCAACAAGGCGCTGCTGGCGGAAAGGGGCGAGGCCATTTTCGCCGCGGCTGAGGCCAAAAAGGTGCCGATTTTTTACGAGGCAGCGGTCGCTGGAGGGATCCCGATCATCAAGACAGTGCGCGAGGCGTTTGTGGGGAATCACATCCTTTCGATGCACGGCATCATCAATGGCACGAGCAATTACATCCTCACCCGGATGTCCGAAGCAGGTTTGGATTTTCCAGAAGCATTGGCTGAGGCGCAGGCGCTGGGTTATGCCGAAGCGGATCCCGCTCTCGACGTGAACGGCTGGGACGCGGCGCACAAAGCGATCATTCTCGCGTCGCTGGCGTACGGATTTTGGGTGGATTCGCGGCAGATCTTCGTGGAGGGCGTAGAGAAAATCACCGCTGCTGACATCGCGTTTGCTCGTGAACTCGGCTACACGATCAAGCTGCTCGGCGTGATCAAAGCGGGCATCGGCGAACGCGTCGACGTGCGAGTACATCCGACCCTGATCCCGAAAAGCCACGTCCTCGCTTCGGTGAATGGGGTCTTCAACGCGGTGGCGGTTCGCGGTGATCTCGTCGGCGACACGCTGTTCTACGGACGCGGTGCGGGGCAGGATCCGACCACCAGTTCCGTGATCAGCGATTTGGCCGAGGCGGCGCTGGCTTTGCAGGCTCCGCGCAATTTCTTTGGGTTCACCGCGCACACCATTTACGGCAAAATGATGCCCATCGATGAGGTGGTGGCATCCTTCTATTTGCGGCTCCAGGTGGAGGATCGTCCAGGTGTTCTCGGCCAGGTCGCGAGTATCTTCGGCGCGCATGAGATCGGGATTTCCTCGGTCATCCAGCCCGAAACTCATGAAGGCGACACGATCCCGCTCGTCCTCATGATTCACCTCGCAACGGAAGGCCGAATGCGGCGCGCCCTCGCCGAAGTGGAGTCTCTCGATTGCGTGAAGGCTCCGGCGGCCTTACTGCATGTGGAGACCTTTTCGTAACCCCTTCTTGTTTTATGCAGCCCATCCTTCATGACCGCGGCGTTATTTCCCGGTATCGCTCTTTTCTTCCTGTTACGGATGCGACGCCGGTGGTGTCGCTGAACGAGGGATCGACTCCCCTGATTTACTCTCCGAAACTCAGCGAACGGCTGGAGAGCGAAGTTTACATCAAATACGAGGGGCTGAATCCGACGGGTTCTTTCAAGGATCGCGGGATGACGATGGCGATTTCGAAGGCTGCGGAAGCGGGCGCGCAGGCGGTGATTTGCGCCTCTACGGGGAATACGTCAGCCGCGGCCGCGGCGTATGCGGCGAGGGCGGACATGAAGTGCTTCGTGCTTCTGCCAGCCGGGAAGATCGCCATGGGGAAACTGGTTCAGGCGTTTATGTATGGCGCGGAAGTGATCGCCATCGAGGGGAATTTTGACGATGCGCTCCGGTTGGTGCGCGAGGTGGGTGAAACGGGTCCGGTGGCGATCGTGAATTCGATCAACCCGTTCCGCCTTGAGGGGCAGAAGACGGGCGCGTTTGAGGTGATTGAAGAGCTCGGCGATGCGCCCGACTGGCACATTCTTCCAGTGGGGAACGCGGGGAATATCACCGCCTACTGGATGGGTTATCGGGAATTCCATGCGCTTGGCAAATCCACGAAGCTTCCGCGAATGAGTGGCTTCCAGGCAGCTGGCTCGGCTCCCGTTTTCCACAATTGTATTGTGGAGCACCCCGAGACATTGGCCACGGCGATTCGGATCGGAAATCCCGCGAGTTGGGCGGGCGCGAACACGGCGATCACTGATTCGCATGGAAGCATCGACATCGTCACGGACGAAGAGATTTTAGCCGCGCAAAAATGGCTCGCCGCCAACGAGGGAATCTTTGTGGAGCCCGCCAGTGCGGCTTCCATCGCCGGGTTGATGAAATGCACGGGCGCAGAGCGTTGCTCTATCTGCCCGCGTCCGCAGATCGCTCCTGGCAGTAAGATCGTCTGTGTGGTCACCGGCCACGGGTTGAAGGATCCGGATACTGCCCTCAAACAATGTCCTCCTATCCGCCAAGTGCGAGCTGAGTTGTCTGAGATTTTATCGCTGATTGCCTGATCCAGCCCCTGCGAGAGGAAAGCGCCGACTGTTCGTGAGGTCGGAGCAGAAGAGCGAAGCGTTCATCCTGAAAAGCCGCGCTCTCATGGCCGATTAAGGCTAAATTCCGCCGGGAAAGACCGACGCCGACAATCACGCTTAGCCGCCAAGTCGATCTTCGCATCTCTGATTTTCACCACAGATGCTAATCCGCACTGGAAAGCTGGGGAAAGAGAGTGCATGGTCCGGCTCGTCACTCGAAAACCACATGAAAAAACTTTTCTCCCTCGGCCTTTGCGCCGTTGTCGCCCTTCTTCTCCTCCCGGCTTGTACCACCGTTAAGCCCGGCCCGAAGAAATACACTGTCAAAGCTCTCAAGCCGAACAACCCGGATAAGGTGGCTGTGAAGCTCTCCCTGGCGACGCAAAACGTTTATGTCGTCGAAGGTGATCGCCTCCTGATGGCGGTCCAGGGCTGCGTCGGTACGGCCAAAGACCCAACCCCAAAGGGCAACTTCCGCATTACTCGCAAAGAGAAAAACAAGCGCCGCATCAGCCAGCCAGACGCTGGTTATCCGATGGCTTACTGGTGTGAGTTCAAGACCGCTTACGGTTTCCATGAAGGCTTTGTCCATCCGTATCCCCGCACCCACGGTTGCATTCGTATGCACCGGGAAGCTGCGGCGCGCTTCTTCGCTCTCGTGAAAGTCGGCACGCCCGTTTCCATCGCCACGACCCAACCGGAAGATCAGAAGTATGGCAGCCGCGTGCTGAAGCTCGACCAGAGCAAAGACCCCGATCCACCACGTTCCCAGCTGATGTCCCCTACCTGGTTTAAAGACCCGGCAGGCCCATTGCTGGTCTCCGAATAATGTCCACGCCGGCACCAGCACGTCCCGCCAGGGTCAACCTGCGCACGCCCGACGTCATGGCGGCGGTGCAGGCGCAGGTGGAAACGCACTATCGCAGCGAGATCGTCGATCGTCTTCGGGCGAATGGCGGCAAGCTGGTGGTAGGCGATACGACGGTGATGCTGGCGAAGCAGTTTGGCTTTTGCTACGGGGTCGAACGCGCGATTGATCTCGCGTACGCCGCGCGGCGAGTGTTCGCGGACAGGAATCTATTTATCCTCGGCGAGATCATTCATAATCCCGAGGTGAACGAGCAGATTCGGTCGTTCGGGATTAAGAACCTCATCGGCAAAAATCGTGAAGCTGAGATCGATCTGCTGGAGCCCGATGATGTGGTGATTGTGCCAGCGTTCGGAGCCGAAGTGGCCACGGTGGAGAAGATTAAAGCCAAAGGCTGCCAGATCGTGGATACGACGTGTGGTGACGTCATGAGCGTGTGGAAACGAGTCCGCCAAAACGCCAATGACTCCGTCACATCGATCATCCACGGCAAAGCCCAGCATGAAGAGACGCTCGCCACCAGTTCCCACGCCATGGGCAAGGGCAACGGCCATTATCTGGTGGTCCTGACGCTGGAAGAGACGGATTACGTTTGTAACTACATCCAACACGGCGGCGACAAAGCGGCGTTCCTGGAGAAGTTCAAAGGTGCGCATTCCCCAGGCTTTGATCCGGATTTGCATCTGAAATCGGTCGGCGTGGCGAATCAGACCACAATGTTGCGCGGCGAAACCGAGGAAGTGCAGAACCGGGTGAAGAAAGCCATCGCAGCTCGAGACGGTCTGACCCAAGCGACACCGAATTTCCGTTTCTTCGACACGATTTGCGGGGCCACTCAGGAGCGGCAGGACGCGTTGAATCATCTTCTGCAGGAGCCGCTGAATTTTCTCTTGGTGGTCGGCGGCTACAATAGCTCGAACACGTCGCACCTTGCGGAGATTGGGGCGGAAAAGATCCCGACGTTTTTCATTCGCAACTCCACGCGGCTGAAGTCCGCAGAAGAGATCGTGCATTACGATCTGCACGCGAAGGAAGAGGTGGTCTCCACGCAATGGCTGCCTGCAGGTCCGATTCAGGTGGGCATCACGGCTGGTGCTTCCTGCCCGAATAACCTCATCGAGGAAACTATTCTCCGCCTTTACGAGCTCCGCGGAGTGAGCCGTGAGGCATTGATCGGCCAGAGCTAGGACTCTCCCATGGCGGATCGCTATCTGATCGTCGATGGCCATTCCACCATCTTCGGCTGGCCCGAGTTGCGCGCGCAGCACGACCGGAACACGGCAATCGCGCGCGAAGAGCTGATCCGCCTGCTGACGGCGTATCAGGATTGCTCCGATGTAAGCGTGGTGCTGGTTTTCGACGGAAAAGGCAGCAAAGTCAGCCAGCAGAGCGACCCGGGAGGCATTCAGATTTTCTATTCCCGGGCAAACCAAACAGCCGACGCAATCATCGAGCGGTTGGTGGCGAAATATGGCGCGCGATATCAGATGACAATTGCGACAAGTGACCGGGCGATTCAGCAGACTGCCATTTCCTTCGAAGGCGGCTTCATGACGGTCGAAGAACTCCGAATGGTGCTGGACGACGCAGCGAAAACGTTCGCCAAAGCGCTGAAGAAGCGAAACAAAGCGTAGGCCGGAGCGTCCAGCCCGGAGGGAAACGCTTGCCGGGTGATTCTTCACCAGTCATGACTTGGCCGTGTTGCTTCGCTGCCGTTTTCCGAGATGAGTATCCAGACTTCGCCATCCAACTCAGCAGGTCTCGGCGCGGGAGGGGCGAAAAGCCGCGAGGCGCAACAGACTGCACTCCTCTATTATTTCGCGCTCGCGGGATTAACCGTGGTTGGTTATTGGCTGCGCCTCGCTTGGATCGATCATCCCATGCGTTACGACGAGGCCTACTCGGCGACGATGTATGTTCTGCCGGGTAAGTGGTTTGCCTATAACGCGCCGAACAATCACATCCTGAACACGTTGCTCATGCATCTCTGTGTGATGGTTTCTGGTTTTTCTGCGGCGGCCCTGCGGTTTCCGGCGTTCATCAGCGGCATTTTGATTATCCCAGCAACGGCTTGGTGCGCACACGTGCTGAGTGGAAGAAAGCTCGCCGGGCTGCTCGCCGCAGGGTTTATCGCAACATCGAGCATCTTCATTGAGTATTCCACGAACGCACGCGGCTATAGCTTGGTGTGTCTCTCCAGCTTGGTGATGGTCACGCTGTCCCTGCTGATCGCGCAAAACCCCTCTGCCCGCTGGCAGTGGATTGCGTGGGGCGTCGCGGCCGTGGTCGGGCTTTACGCCGTTCCGACGATGCTCTCGGCGGTGGTCCTTGCATCTCTCCTGATGGTAATCGTCGGTGGCCGTTCCAAAATGCGTCAGCTGCTGCCGCGGCTTGCCGTCACGCTTTTTGCTGCTGGCGTTACGACGCTGGCTATTTACGTGCCGGTCCTGCGCGCAAATGGCCTCAACGCGCTGATCGGCAACCGCTGGGTCACGCCCGAGCCTATTCACCTGCTGCCCCGCAATTTGTGGGGACTCGCGGTGGATCTTCTTGAGATGATCGGCACTGATTGCTCGCTGTTGTCCAGAGGGCTCCTTTGTCTTGGGCTTACCGGCGTAGTGATCGCTGGCGTTCAGAGGCGGAGTAAACTGTGGGTTCTACCGGCCCTGTCGCTCGCCGTGATGTGCCTTTTTCCGCTTCTTCAGAGACGGGTCCCGCCAGCACGGGTAGACTTGTTTCTGCTCCCATTTTTCCTGGCGGCGGCTGCCGGAGGGCTTCTTTACTGGTGCGACTTTTTCCGCGATACGGTTCGCCGAAAAGCCGCTTTCATTGCAATGGCTTGTGCCTGTCTCGCCGGATGGGCTGGTAACGCTTGGGCCGGGCAGCATCGTGACTTTCTCATCATCAAGGAACCTTGGGAGTGCGTGGATGCGGTAGCCGTAGTGGATTTTCTCTTCAAGAATGGGCTCTTCTACTCACCCAACCGCGTCTATCCCTCGCATTCGACGAGCGCCACCTGCATTTACTATTACACCCTCGACTCGCGAGCAGAACGGAAACCCATGTTGTCGCTTACCGATGAGGCTTGTGAGCATGTTTACCTCCTCATCTGGAAAGAAGACCCTATCGATGAGTTTTATAGGAAAGTGCCAGAGCTTCAGACGCGATTTGATTCCCCACAACTGGTGCGAACGTTTCCTTCAACGGCAGTTTACGTCTGCCATCGGCGAAAGTAGCTGCTCAGTCGCCTTGGAGAGCCAGGGTGATTTTGCCCGCACAACGCCGCGCCTGGCGGTTCTGCGATAAATTCACTCGCGCGGGTCCCGCTCCCGTCTTGAGGAGGGAACGCACCAACTCCACTTCGTCAAAACCGGCTTCCGCGACGTGATGATGCTGGAGCCAGGAGAGAATGATCCTACGCTGTAAGGCGATCGGTTGTTCCTTCAGGCTGGACACGGAAAGAGGCGCCTCGCCGTCTCGGGGACCGATTAGGTTTTCGAAAAAGCGGTTTTCCTCTGCGAGTATAGCCGCCGTCCTGTGGAGATTCTGTCGCACATTGCGGCCGAGCTTTCCCTCCAGCCAAGGCAGAATGTCGTGGCGCAGGCGATTACGAGTGAAGCGGCGTGAGCGGTTACTGTCGTCCTCTACAAACGGCAGCGAGTGGATCCTGACATAGTCGTCGATCTCACTCCTCCAGATGTCCAGCATTGGACGCAAAAGGAGGATCGGCCCGTCCTCCGTCTGGATCTCCTTTTTTGGCGACAACCCCCCAAGCCCGGAGGTGCCACTCCCTCGGAGAAGGTTCCACAGAAACGTCTCCGCTACATCGTCGGCATGATGCCCGAGAAACACCCCGGCTGCCTCTGTTTCCAACGTGCATCTCGCAAAAAACTCCTGCCTCTTCTTCCGCAGTTTAGCTTCTAAACTCTTGGAGTCGGGAGACTTAGCGAGAGTATCATGGATGACTCGCAGATGTGATAAATTTGCTAGTTGTTGGACAAACTGGAGGTCTTTTTTTGAGGCGGAACGGGTGCTGTGATCAAGATGGCAAAGGGTCAGCTTGGTAAACCCCCCCTGCTGCAAAAGGTGTAATAATACCACCGAATCACGTCCACCGGAAACACCCGCTAAATAGGTAACATTCCGGTCTAAGTCCCTGGTAGCGAAGGCGAAGCGTTCTTGGAGAGATTTCATGAACCACGCGTAGGAAGAAGTCACCACTTTCACATGCCAGCGAGATGCCGCCAGCACAATGTCGCGTCCTGCTGAGTCTTGTATGGCCCGCGCCATTCGGGGTGGGCTCAAACCGTGCTTATAGAAGACTCGGAAGATCAAAACTATGAAAGCTTATTCCGCCCCCCTCACAAAGATCGCATGCGCCCTGTCGGCTCTCGCCTCTCTCTTCAGCACCGCAATTGCGCAGGATCTATCGGTGGATACCTCGAGCCGCGAACAATCTCGGGTTTTCTACAACACGGTCTTTCCAGCTTCCCAGAACGCCCCCATGGGATGGACGGGCAACACCGCGAACGGCGTCGCTGGGAACACGAGCGAAGGCTTCAAGAACTCTGTCTTTCTTCGAATTAATTTCTACCGCGCCTTCGCCGGTGTTCCAGCAGGAGTCACCAATAACCCCGCTTGGAGCGCGATGGATCAATCAGCCGCCCTCATGATGTCGGCCAACAACAAAGTGGATCACCATCCTGCCCCAAGCTGGAAATTCTACTCTGCGGGTGGTGCCACAGCGGCAGGCAAATCGAATCTGTCCCTTTCCACCTGCGGTTCTGATGCAATTGCGAGCTACATGGAGGATCCAGGCAACCACAACGGCCCGGTCGGCCACCGCCGCTGGATTTTGTATCCTCAGACCCGCCAAATGGGCACAGGCGATGTCCCAGCCAGCGGAGCTAATTATGCGGCGAACGCGCTCTGGACCTTCGACCTCGATAACGCTTACGCGCCCCGGCCGGCAGTTCGGGACGAGTTCGTGGCGTGGCCACCAAAGGGATTCGTTCCTTATCAGCTGATCTACCCCCGGTGGTCGTTCTCCTATCCTGCTGCAAATTTCGCTCTGGCTCAGGTGAGCATCACCCGGAACGGCACTGGGATCCCTGTGAACATCGTCAGCCGTGTGGAAGGCTACGGCGAAAATACGGTCACCTTCGTTCCGAGCAATTTGAACCCTAACGCTTGGGCCGGTCCGGAAAGACCTGCTGGCGACACCACGTATCAAGTGACCGTCAGCAATGTCCTGATCAATGGAGCTCCTCGTCAGTTTACCTACAACGTCATCGCCTTCGATCCGGCCGTAGCAGGTGGTGATTCCCCAAATGCTGCCATCAACGGACCAGCGACTCCTGCTCCCGGTGTGGAAACCCTCTACAACGTTGCCCCTCAAACATTGGCAACGGGTTACCAATGGAAATACAGCAGCAAAGCCGCTTACACGACGATGATCGGCGCAGAAACCGCCGCCGGAGTAATTCCTAAGGTGCAGGGCGGCTACAGTTTCCGGGACAAAAAGATCAAGTCGTCAGGCGCCTACTCCTACCACCTGGTGCACCCACGCTTCACCGAAGGCAGCTTCGTTCTGAGCGATTCGGTGCTCTGCTCTGGAAACACAGTTTTAAACTTCTTCAGCCGCCTCACCTACGCTACTAGCTTCGAGCGAGCCACTGTCGAAGTCTCCACCGACGGAGGCAGCCAATGGCAATCCGTTTGGATGAAGAAAGGAACCAACAACGCCGGTCAAAAGAGCTTCACAAAGCAGTCGGTATCTCTCGCCGCTTTCAGTGGCCGCGAAGTAAAAGTTCGCTTCCGCTATGCGCTCGTTCAGGGCTCCGCCTACACCACTGTCGCTAGCGGCGTGGGCTGGTATGTGGACAACATCTCGTTCGCCAATGCACAAAAACTCACGGACACCGTGGTCTCGGGCGTCAGCCCAACACCGACCTTCAGCTTAGTCCCCGCCGCCGGACGCACCTATGTTTTGCAGAGCCGCCCATTGGTTCTAGGCAGATTCTTCGCCGACTGGAGCGTGGCCAAGACCATCACTACACCGTAATAACAGGAGCGCCGAAATAAGGCTGAAGTGCTTCGGGAATTTTGACCGAGCCATCCGGCTGCTGCCAGGTCTCCACCAGAGCGACAAAGAGCCGGGGCATCGCTGTTCCGGAGCCGTTCAGGGTGTGACAGAAACGGTTCTTCCCTTCAGCATCCTTGTATTTCAAGGACATCCTGCGGGCTTGGAAATCTCCGAAGTTTGAGCAGCTCGAGACCTCCAGATAAGCATTCTGACCCGGCGCCCACACCTCGATGTCGTAAGTCTTAGTCGAGCCAAATCCGAGGTCGCCGGTGCAGAGTTCAATCACTCGGTAATGTAGGCCCAGCTTCTGGAGAACGAGCTCTGCGTTGGCCGTCAGCGTCTCCAACTCAGCGAAGGATTCTTCGGGCGTGGTGATTTTCACCAACTCCACCTTGTCAAACTGATGCACGCGGATCAAGCCGCGGGTGCCGAGTCCCGCCGCCCCAGCCTCACTGCGAAAACATGGCGTGTAAGCGACATATTGCTTGGGTAATTCCCCGAGCGAAAGAAGCTCCTCGCGGTGAAGATTGGTCACAGGCACCTCCGCCGTCGGCACCAGATACAGATCCGCATCACGAATTCCATAAAGCTGATCCGCAAACTTGGGCAACTGCGTCGTGCCAACCAAAGCATCGCTTTTCACCAGCAACGGGGGATTCACCTCCACATAACCATGCTCGCGCGAATGCAGATCGAGGCAAAAATTAATCAACGCGCGCTCCAGCCGAGCTCCAGCTCCCGTGTAGCAAACGAACCCACTCCCGCTCAGCTTCGTCGCCCGCGCCAAATCAAACAGCTTCAGCTTTTCCCCCAAGCGCACGTGATCGATCGGGTTCTCCAGTTTCGGCTTCTCTCCCCAGACGCGTACCACCGGATTGGCTTCTGCATCGGCTCCGATTGGGGCATTCTCGTGCGGAGTATTCGGCACATTGAGCAACAGTTCGTTCTGAGTGGCGTCCGCTTCGCGGGTAGCCGCCTCAAGTTCCTCGATCTGCCCGCCGATCCCTTTTACCTCGGCTTCGAGCACGCTGCTATCTGCCCCCTTTGCCCGCAACATCCCAATCTCTTTGCTGAGCCGTTTGCGTTGTCCGTTCGCTTCCTGCAGGCTCGTCTCGAGCTTGCGGCGGCGGGAATCGCACTCCAAAATGGCGTCAACCGTACCCGCGAGCGACGCTTTGCGAGTCGCCAGGCGGCTCTTGATTAATTCGGGGTTTTCACGAAGCAAACGGATGTCGAGCATGGGACGCGCACCATAGAGGAGGAGCGCAGGGCGTTAAAGCCCAAAAACGCCCGATCCACCTCCGGTTTCGAGTTGAAGGAACCGGCTCTCGTGTCGTAAAGTTCCTGCTGTGTTCACCTTCGGATCCCCTAGCCTGCGTCATCTCACCCTCATCTTGCTCTTCAGCGGACTCACCGCCGACGTGTCGGTGGCGGCGAAGCCGACTCCCATTCCCCGCGCGATGCCGGTGGAGAAGGAAAAGAAGCCCGGGTTTTTGGGTCGAATCTTCACGAAAAAGCCTACGCCGGCTCCCGAAGTAGCACCTGCGCCTGCCGCGACGGTTGCCCCTACACCTAGAGCTAGGCCGAAGAAAAAACGCGCAGCGGCGCCTCAAGCGAAACCCGAAGCACAGCCCGACGCGACACCCGAATCGACTCCGCCAACGGGGGAAACTCCTACTGCAACTCCAAATCCCGGTTTGGCTCCGCTTCCTGATGTGCCTGATCTTGGAATCATCGACGTGGTTGACGACGCTGACCCTAACGTAGCTCTCCCAGCACTCCCGACGACCTCCGCTCCCGCACCGGCTCCGGCTCCTGTAAGCGGCCAGCTTCCTGCCTCGCTGCCCCCGCTCGTCGGAGGAGCAGTGGACGACACGGAAGATGAAGAACTTGGCGCTCCGGCCCTGCCAGCTGCCACGCCTGCGGCACCCCGTGCTGCCTTGGCTAAGGATGTCGCTCCGCCCGTGGCTATGGCCACTCCGATTCCTCTGGAAATTCGGAACAACCCGATGAACCAGCCGATCCCTCTCATCGACAGCAGCATGGCCCTCCAGATCACCGCCGAGCCGGTTGAGCCTGAGATCAGCCCGGAACAAGAGGCCGCCCAGCGCCTCCAGTTCCAAAACACCAAAGCCAAAGCCCTCGAAGACGCCAAACTGCAGCAGCTGAAGCAGAAAACGGAAACTGCTGCATCCCCTGCGGAACGCTACGCAGCCCTGAAGGAGTATTATCCGCAGCTTTTCGAGCGGATGCGGAAGATCGACGGCACTCTTGAGGTCCAGATCGACGAAATGGAAGCCGCCGCACGTCGTCGTCTCGAGCGCATGCAAGCCGGCGACGTTCCGAAAACGTCCTCCCGCTAAGAAATCTGCATCCGGCTAGTGCCGACCTGCGATTTTCATGAGGAAATATGAAAAAGCGCGTCCTCATTATGTCCACCAGCGCGGGCAGTGGTCACGTGCGTGCGGCCCAGGCCTTGGAGAGATCTTTCGCGGCCCATCCGAACACGGCTGAAGTCATCCACGAAGACGCGCTGAAATACACGAACAAGCTTTTCAGCGACTTCTACTCCAAGTTCTACGCCACCTTGGTCGAGTCCGCTCCGAATTTCCTCGGTTGGTGGTATAAACAAAGTGATGAACCTTGGAAAACCGACTCCATGCGGCTGGCCTTGGACCGCCTGAACACAGGTCCGCTCGTCAAATTTATCGAGGATTTTCAGCCGGACATCACCGTCTGCACCCATTTCATGCCGGCCGGGATTATCTCCCACCTCATCACGGAGAAGAAACTCTCGACGCACTTGTCCATCGTGGTCACCGATCTGGATTTTCATGCGATGTGGCTTTCGCGGGCGTTCCATCGCTACTTCGTCGCTCTCGACGAGACCCGCGCCCATTTGGATCTCTTGGGGTTGCCGAACGACCGCATCACCGTGTCCGGTATTCCAATCGATCCGGCGTTTTCCGGCAGCTACGACCGCGCCGCTCTCCGCACGGAACTTGGGCTGAGTCCCTCTCTTCCCACCCTCCTTATTTCCGCCGGCGCGCTCGGCAAAGGTCCGGCCGAAGACATCGTCTCCGGGCTTTTCACCCTTCGCAATCGCACCCAAACGATCGTGATCTGCGGAAAAAACGAGGAGCTGAAAGAGAAAATTGAGGCGCTCACCGAGGGGCACGAGGGCTTTGCGATCCTCGGCTACACCGACCGCATGCACCACTGGATGGCAGCGGCCGATCTTTTTATCGGTAAACCGGGTGGTCTCACCACCTCGGAGGCTCTCGCTGCCCGACTTCCCATGGTCATCGTCTCGCCCATTCCCGGTCAGGAGGAACGCAACAGCGACCACCTCTTGGAGGAAGGTATCGCAATCAAGGCCAACGACCTAATCACGTTGCCTTACAAGATCGACCGTCTGCTCGACGATCCAGCGCGTCTCCAGGCGATGCGCGAAAATACGACCCGCCTCTTCCATCCCCGGGCCGCAGACACCATTGTGGAAACGCTGATGCATGATGAACCGGAGCACATTGTCATCGAGCCGGATCCCGAGGAAAAAGGAGTGGTAGTCGCCCAAGTTGCCTAGAGAGCAATGCGAACGTCGAAAGACTTCCTTTGGGGCGTGGCAACGTCCGCCTATCAAGCCGAGGGCCGCTACAATCGCGCCGGCGAACCGCGAACGAATTGGGCCGCAGCTGAGGAGCGAGGCGATGTGGCGGTATTAGGCGACTCTGCGGACTTTCTTCGTCATTACCCAGAAGATTTTGCGCGGTGCCGCCGCCTAGGCCTGAGCGCCTTTCGGCTGGGCATCGAGTGGAGCCGCATCCAGCCGAAGAACGCGAATGAGTTCGACGCCGAGGCATTAGCAATCTATGCAAAGCTGATTGCCGAGTGCCAACGCGCTGGCCTCACTCCCGTCGTTACGCTGCACCACTTCGTTCACCCGGAATGGCTCGGAACGGACCCTTGGCTGGAATCAGCCATTATCCCGCTTTTCGAAAGCTACGTCAGCCAGGCGCTGGCCTTTGTTAACAAACATCTCCTTGAGAGCGGCCTCGCACCCATTCATTTCCTCATCACCATCAACGAGCCTAACATGCTCGTGCTCAACAGCTACCTGGGCCGTCAATTTCCCACCGGCACCAGCAGCGGTTTTTCAAAATGCCTGCGCGCCTACGACAGCCTGATTGCGGCTCACGTCCGGGCTTACCATGCGATTCACCGTCTTTATCACGAGAACCAATGGCCCACTCCGGCGGTGACTGTTAACAACTACTGTAGCGATCTCTACTGGAGCGACAAATTCCTCCTCGATCTGCTTTCCATTCGGGAGCGTGGAGTCCCAGACAAGGAACTGGCCTCTTACCTCCACCGCAAAGCGGGCGAGTTTGACGAGGCCTTCCAACGTGCCAACATCCGTCTGGAGCGGAATCTCGCGTGGCTCTTCGGCACCTTAGTGAAGAAGGTTAGTAACGTGGTGGGCCGCGCCACATTTGGCAAAGCTGAGTTTCCCCTTTCGCTTCAGGAGATTACGGCCGGACCCTCTGCACGAACTTTCGACTACATCGGCCTGGACTATTATGACCCTTTCGCCGCGCATGCCTTTCGCTTTCCCGTGTGGTGGGATCACGAATTTAAGTCCAAGTCGTTCCACGAGTGGATCATGGCCAGCATCACGAGCAAATGGTGGGACTGGCGCGTGCTGGCTAGTGGCCTCAATTTTTTCTGCACCTACTACTCGAAGGATCTGGCTGGCCGCGAAGTGCTCATCGCCGAAAACGGCATGGCGATCCGCCGCAAATGGGATAACCGGGAATCGGGACGCCGCGACCGCATCACACGTAGCCAATTTCTAGAGCTTCACGTCGCTGAGGTCAGAAGGATCTGTGAACAGGGCGTCCCTCTGATCGGCTATCTGCACTGGAGCCTCTTCGACAACTACGAGTGGGGCAGCTATACGCCTCGTTTCGGGCTCTACCGGATTGATTTCCTCACCGGAACGGAGCGCCAGACCTCTACACCGAGCGGGGACAATCCTTCGGCCACCTACGCCCGGCTGATTGCAGAAAGTCAGAGCTAAATTGTGGCCCGGCCTGCGGGAATGTGGCGGCCTGACCCGATCCGAAAAAGAAAAGGGCGCGTTCCGAAGAACGCGCCCCTTCCATTAACTGACTGACTGGTTAGTAGCTGGTAGCCGAGGTCGTGGTGGACCGGCGAGTGGTGGTGCTGCCGCCAACGCTGACGCTGGAAGAAGGCTCACTCACAACCACATCAGTGGCAGGAGCTGGCGAAACGAGCCGGCGGGAAGACGTGGTGGTCTGGCTGGTGACGACTGGATCGTCTGCGCAACCGCTCAAGCCGAGGCTTGCGAGAAGAGAGAGACCGAGGATGGATTTCAGGATGGGTGTTTTCATAGGATGTTAGGTAGCAGATTAATCGTCTGCGGTTGTTGTGGTTGTGGTGGTGGTGGTCTCTTCCACTATAGGAGCGGGAGCGACCGGGGTGACTACTTGAGTTTGGACGGTAGGATTCGCCACGAACTTGGTTACGACATAGCTATCACCCACTTTGGTGTAGTGAATCCGGGCAGGTGTGTTTTGCTTAATGGCTTCTTGGGAAACCACGTTGCCGGAGGCGTCAACGAAAGTTGTGGTCTTATTATACGTGTAGCGGACGGGGGCAGCGGCACCTGGAGTAGTCACCACGATTTGCGATGAGCTGGGCTCGAACTGCTGGACTACGCCGTCGGTTGTGACGGTGCTAGTGCTGGATGAGACGACCGAATCCTGGGCCAGTGCAGCGGTTCCCGAAAGAAGAACGGCGCAAGCGGCGGCGAGGAGAGTAGGTTTGAGAGATGATGTTTTCATGATTTAATGTCGGCTTTAATACGGCTAACAACTTTAAATCGCTCAGCTCTCCTTCAGTGGATGTAAGTCCTTTCGCACCGGGCAGGCGCACGCCGCTGCACGGGAAGCCATCGTTCCGCAGGAACTTAATCTAACAAGAGCCACAATGTAGCCGCGCCTTCACCTTCCGGGAAGTCGGGCAGCGCATCTGTGACGTGATACTCGGCGCGACGTTGCGCCACTTTTAGTTCCTCCCGCGCCAGAAGCTGCAACGCCTCGCGGTCGAGTCGGGTGCAGTTCGTGGAGAGGAGAATGTGCGCTTGGGGTGCGGACAACTCCAAAGCCAGATGAAGCAAATCGCCGAGATTCTTCTCCACCTGGAACTTTTTGCCCTTGGCACCCCGCGAGAAGGTGGGCGGATCGAGGATGATTGCGTTGAAAAGCTCCATCTTGCGCACTAGGCGCGGCATGACCTCCAACGCATCGTCTGCCAGGAAGCGGTGACCTTCCGTGCTGAGCTCGTTGAGTGCGAAATTGGCTTTCCCGCGTCCAATGGACTTCGCGGAGAGGTCGATGCTCACGGTTTTCGCTCCCACGCTCGCCGCGGCGACGGAGAAGGAGCAGGTGTAGGCAAAGGTGTTGAGCACGCGCGCAGGCTTAGCCGCTTGGAGGAAGACCCGATTAGCGCGTTGATCGAGAAAAAGCCCCACCGAATAGCCGGCAGCAAAATCCAGCCCGTAGCGAATGCTATTTTCCAGCACGGTCGTTTCCAGCGGCAGCGAGCTGTCTCCGGAGAGGAGCACGGGCGCGTTGCGTTCGCTGTTTTGGATCGCCAGGTAACGCCCAAACACCCGCTGCCCTTCGACTTCGCAGAAGGTGATCCAGCCGGCGAGATCTTGCTGGAGCTCGGCGAGGTCGGCCGAGTCTTTGTAGGAAATCAAGAAATCGCTCCCAAGCCGCTCAATCCAGGCATTACGGGAGGAGAAAACGCGGTGAGCGTTCGTTCCTGCGGCGGCAAACTGCTCGACCAGATCGCGTTCGATCCAGCCATTGGCGAAAAATCCGCTCATCCTAGTAATGCGGCGGACGTTCGTCGCCGCGGATGGAAATGCCTTCGCCTTCAGTGTCCGCGCGCAGACGTTCGATCTCTGCGGCTTGTTTTTCCACCTGCGTGCGCAGTTTCATGATTTCGCGATCCTGCTGCACGACGTGTTCTTCCAGAAAGGAAAACTTCACTTCCAAGTCTGTGACCCGTCCGGGCAGTTGCGTGTCGCTCATGATTTCTTTGGAGAATGCGTGGAAGCGAGATGATGCATCGCCGTTCCTAAAAGGAGAACGCAAAAGGGCAGAAAAAGCGGAGGCGCCAGAAAGTAGCCGCCAGCCAGCCAGAGGCTCACGAGCGAATAAAGGCCCACCAGAGCCACGAAGCCGAACCATCTGCCGAAGGCGCGCCTGCCGGTGAAAAGGAGCGGTCCGAGCGCGCATCCGGTGAAAATAAGCGCAGAGCCGCGGCTGCCGAGCGGCGTGAGGATCGGGCCATTGCAGAGCGTCGCCACGGTTGCGGCGATCCACTCCGAAGGCGTGAGCGTAGGGCCATTTTCCAGACGCACGGTCCGGGCTGTCTCGGAGAGGTTTCCTAAAATGACCACCCCCTCGAGGCGGATGGCGGAAGCAGCTCCAGCAGACTCCAGCGAGAGCAGTAAATCGGATGAAGCGAGCCGCGGCATGCCAGGCACAAAGGAGGTATCCACTTCGATGGAGGCGCGTTCATCCATCCGCACGTGCTGGTTTCCGAGAAGGAGACCTGAACCTGCCTGCATTTTTTCCACCGCTGCCTTGCGAATCAGCATGGCTGCGCGCAACGCCTGCGACGGCACATTGCTCTCGCCGACGCGGAAATAAAGCGGCGTCCGACCGTTGTCAGAAGAAATATTGGCCACTCCCACCTCCACCGTGCCCAGCAAAGACTCGGGCGGACCATCGCTCACCGCATTGAAGCTCGAAAGCTGCCGTTCATCCGCCTGCGCGCTCCAGCCCTTCAACCACCACAGCGCGGCGGGATCACCGGTTTTCTCCTGCTTCAGATGCGCGGGCAGGATCAGCCGCGGCTGTTTCATCGCCAGGTCGGTGAAACTCCGATCGAACGCCGTGTTCCCCAGCTTCGGCACCGACTCCAGAATCACCACCGGCGGGTTCTCCTTCGGCAGCGCCTTCAGGAACAGCGAACACTCCAGCGCCTGCCAGTTTTCGGCGTCTTCCATATCCACCAAAGTCACCGGCACCGGCTCGCGCTTGGGCAGCCGGTTACGCTCCACAAGCCAATCGTGGAACGTGCGATCCGTCCGCATCGCGAGCGCATTTTCCCCGGCAAAACGCCACACGCAAAGCCCTGCCGCCCATGCGAGCAGAGCAATCAGCCACGAGACACGACGCATAAACGGACCCCCGACTACGGCTCAATGTCCCGCAGTTCTTTAGGGAACTGGACAGTCGGCTCCGGCGGGCGGGTGCGGCAATAAATAATCCACTGCACGCCAGCGACGAGGGAGACTACCAGCAGCGTCGCGACAATTTTTCGCCGCGCACTACTTTCCCCAAGGCTGGCCATCCGGAAAACTTAACCGACGAGCGTGTCGATCTTCTCCGCCAGTTCGAAGTCCAACTCGGTCAACCCACCCTTGCTTTGAGTGGAAAGGACGAGCTTCACCTTGTTCCAGCGAACGTCGATGTCGGGATGGTGCTCCGTTTCTTCGGAGATTTCAGCGACGCCATTCACGAAATCGATCGACTCGGTGAAGTCGTCGAATTCAAAAAGGCGCTCGATCTTCTTGCCCTCGAGCTCCCACTCCGGGATGCGCTTGAGGTATTCTTTGAGGTCGGCTTTATCGATGAGGTCGGACATAATTTGAGAAAGTTGAGTGTTTTTGTCATGTTTCACTCACGCTACGCTTGAAGTCTCGCGGCGTTTGTGTCACTTAGAGCCCTCCCTTTACTAAGAAACCTCCAACAGTCAACGCGACAACTTCATATGCTCTATAATAATATCGTCGAAACCATTGGCCGCACCCCCCTCGTCAAGCTCAACCGCATCTCGGCTGGTCTCGAGGCGACGATCGCCGTGAAGTGCGAATTCTTCAATCCACTCGGCTCCGTGAAAGACCGTATCGGCGCCGCCATGATTGAAGCCGCCGAGGCGAATGGCACGTTAAAGCCCGACACTTTGATCGTCGAGCCGACCAGTGGAAACACCGGCATCGCCCTCGCTTTTGTCGCTGCGGCGAAAGGCTACAAGCTCGTCCTCACCATGCCGGAAACCATGAGCGTCGAACGCCGCACGCTTCTCGCCATGCTCGGTGCCAAGCTGGTTCTCACCCCCGGCTCCGAGGGCATGAAAGGCGCCATCGCCCGCGCCCAAGAAATCGTGGATAGCACCCCCGGCGCGTGGATGCCCCAGCAATTTAACAACCCCGCAAACCCTGCGATTCACGCCAAGACGACCGCCGAGGAAATCTGGGCGGACACCGACGGCAAGATCGATTACCTCGTTTCGGCAGTCGGCACCGGCGGCTCGATCACTGGCGTCAGCGAAGTGATCAAATCCCGCAACCCCAACTTCAAAGCGATCGCCGTGGAGCCAAAAGATTCTCCGGTCATCAGCCAGACCAGAGCCGGCGAGCCTGTGAAACCCGGCCCGCACAAGATTCAGGGCACCGGAGCCGGATTCGTTCCGAACAACCTCCACCTCGACATCGTCGATGAGGTCATCACCGTCTCGAACGACGAAGCTTTTGCCATGGCGCGCCGCCTCGCCAAGGAAGAAGGCATTCTCGCTGGCATCAGCTCCGGAGCCAACGTGCACGCCGCCATCGAGCTCGCCAAACGTCCTGAAAACAAAGGGAAATTGATCGTTACCATCGCTTGCTCCACCGGCGAACGGTATCTCTCCACCGCCCTCGCAGACGAAGCCCGCGCCGAAGTCGGAGCCTAAGATCATGGCCAAGCCCCCTGCCGCCGCCCCTCTGTCTGACCCGCAGATCATCGATCCCAACAACGAACTAGCGGTCGATTTCTTCCTCGAGGAGAACAAAGGTAAAATCCTCGCTGCCGTCGTCATTGCCCTCGTGGCTCTGGCCGCGTGGGCATTCTTCCAGTACCAGCAGGTGCAAACCGGCAAGGAGCAATCCGCCGCGTTCTTTGCCGCCAAAGCTCCGGATGATTGGAAGGCCTTGATCGTAAAATATCCGGGCAGCCTCGTGGCAGGCCATTCGCAGTTGTTGCTCGCCGATAAACTCCGCGATCAGAACAAGCTCGACGAAGCGCTTCAGGTGCTCGGCGATTTCACCAAGAGCGGAGCAACCCACCCGTTGATCGCTCAAGGCTGGCTCAGCTACGCCGCAACGTTGGAGCTGAAAGGCGAAACCGCCAAAGCCCAACAAGCTTATGCTACCATTGCCGCTCAATACGGCACGACGGACGCGGCCCCTGCGGCCCTCTCCGCTCAAGCCCGGCTTGCTAAAACGGCTGGAGACACGAAGAAAGCTCGCGAAACCTACCAAGACATCGTGACGCGTTTCCCTGCCAGCATGTGGGCGCAAGAAGCCCAGCAGCAGATCGGCCAGCTGCCGAATTGATTTGCAGCAGAGGCGTCCTTGTTCGCGGGGACGCCTTTCGCATTTCGACTGGGCTCGCCGAAGGGAGCTCCCTCTGAGCAAGGCCACTTTGCAGCTGAAAGCAGGCGCGAAAAGCCTTGAGTTGAGGCTGTAATTAACCTCTGCGGATCGCTCCGACGTTCCAATGTAGCGCTCCGACGTTCCAATGTAGCGCTCCGACGTTCCAATGTAGCGCTCCGACGTTCCAATGTAGCGCTCCGACGTTCCAATGTAGCGCTCCGACGTT